>NZ_JBFAOY010000023.1:0-121813 GCF_040675505.1 Streptomyces sp. NPDC049597 | reverse complement strand
TTGGGGGTGCCGTGGCCGTGTCCGGTCGCGCCCAGGGAGCCGTACAGCTCGGCGCGTATCGAGGCGGTGTGGGCCAGCAGGCCCTCGTTCTTCAGGCGCCGGGCGAACATCCGGGCGGCGCGCATCGGGCCCACCGTGTGGGAGCTGGAGGGGCCGATGCCGATCGAGAACAGGTCGAAGATGCTGAGCGCCATGATTCGATCAAACCATTCATTATTTGACCGATCAATACCTGTAACGTGGATTCACCGTGCTGATCCATCGCCAGGTGCTCTCCGTGCGGGCAGGGTGGAGTCGGCTGGACGCCTGCGGGCCGGTCATGGCTTGTGACCGGCGGGATTGACCGGATCGACAGTGTGTTGCGGAATGCGGGTGATCAGGGGATGACGGCAACGCGGGCTGTGGTCTTCGGGACGCCGGCGCGGTGATGTGACGTGTTCGCGAATCCGGGACGGCGCAGGCAAAGGCTGAAGCCGGCGGACAGTCCTGCGCCGAGTTCGCGCCCTCCGTAGGGACGGCCGCCTCGCCCCTGACCGGCGTCGCATGGCCGTCAGAGCACGGTGCGAGACGGGATGACCCATGAAGCGCCGTGATCATCACCAGCGGCGTATTCAGGCTCCTTCGCCGGAAGCCGTCAGCGCTCGATAACATTGACCGGTCAATTAACAAATGGTTGGATGTCATCAGTGACTACCCCCAAGTATCAGCAGATCCGCGCCGACCTCGAAGCCCGGATCCGATCGGGAGAACTGCGCTCCGGGGCCAAGGTCCCCACTGAGGCCGAGCTCCGGGAGCAATACGGCGTCAGTCGCGCCACCGCGAAGCGGACGCTGGACGACCTGGCGAGCGCCGGGCTCGTCGTGCGCTACCGGCGGCGCGGCACCTTCGTCGCTGGCGGCAGCCAGCAAATGAACCTGCTGCGGTACGTCAATATCCGCCAGACCGGGCCGGAGACGCACGGTCCCCACGTCGTGCTGTCCGCGCGCGTCGTCCAAGCCCGGGATGCGGGCGTCCCGATGCCCGGCATCGACGACGATGCCCCCGTCAATCAACTGAGGCGCATCAAGTACAACGATCAGGGCGATCCCCTCACCCTCGAGCTCAGTGCCATTCCGTTCGCCCTCGCCCCCCACCTGTTCGACGAGGATCTGGAACAGCTCACCTCCCTGCACTACTTCCATCGAGTCGGTATCCCGATCTCGACCACGCGCCTGTACATCGAACCCGAGGCACTCGACGAGACCATGGCAGACCTGTTGAAGTGCGAACCCGGCACACCCGTGCTCCGGCTGCGCCGCGAAAGCAGGCTGGTGAACGGCCAGCTCGCCGAGGCCAGGTGGGACATCATGCGTCCAGGCATCAGAGACTTCTTCATCGAAAGCTCCGTCCTGGACACGTCTTCCTGACCCCGGGCGCCCCGACCATCCGCGGAAGGGTCGCCGCCCTGGCCAGCCGCACCGCAAGCAGGCCGTGCGCCAGTCTTGCCGCAGCCGGCGACTTCTGCGTCTGCGGCCGTGGCGCAGCGCGCATTTTCCCGCCGCCCGGGCAGTGCCTCCGCCGCGCCGAAGGGTATGGCGCCGGCTCGCACGCAGCTCTCACCCCGACCGCGTCGACGCCCCGCTCTCCGCAGCTGCGCCGTCGGCCACGAAGCCGCGTCGCGGTGCTTCGTCGTCCTGGACAGCCGCATGCCTACGCGACGACTGCCCATGTCGCAAGGGCCGCCGTTAACATAGCCCGACCTGGTTCGTCCCTGTCACCCGCGGAGAGTCTCCGCATGCCGCACCACTCGACATCACAGATTGCCGCGACCGTCCTCGCAGGCCTCCTGATCATCGCCATCGGTGCGGTGCTCTCGGCTCACTTCGCCCGCCGCGCCAAGGGAGCCGCTGACTGGCTTTCCGCGCCCGCGTCGCTGCCCCTCGGCGTCGTCGTCATCACGCAGTTCGCCACCGCCGTTGGGGGTGGTGTCCTCGTCGCCCACGTCGGCGTCGCCTACGCCTCGGGCTGGTCGATCTTCGCCTACGAACTCTGCGTCGTACTGGGCTTCGTCGTGCTTTCCCTGATCGCACCCTGGCTCCGCGCGCAGGGCTTCGCGACCGTTCCCGACGTCGTCACCCGCCTTTTCGGGCGCAACCGCGCTGTCGCAGTCATCGCCGGGCTCTGCGCACTGATCGTGCCGTTCGGCTGGCTGGTCACCCAGTTCGTAGCCTTCGCGCGACTGTTCGGCCAGCTGACCGGCCTGCCACCGTCTGTCCTCGTCCCCGTTATCGCGGTAGCCGCACTGACCTTTGTCCTTCCCGGCGGACTGACCTCCGTGGCATGGACAGACTTCATCTTCGGCATCTTCAAGATCGTCATGGCCCTGGGCTTCGCCGCCTATGCCGTCCACTTCGCGGGTGGCTGGCACGGCATCACGACCCATGTCCCGGCCGAACTCTGGAGGCCCGAGGGATTCTTTGCTGTCGGCGGCGCCCAGATCTGGCTGTGGGCCGCCGCGATCCTCCCCGGCACCCTCACCAACCAGGTGTACTACCAGCGGGTCTTCGCCACCAAGAATGTTCGTGACGCCCGCCGCGGCCTCATCCTGTCGGGCCTGACCATCCTCATTGCAGGCGTCTACGCCAGCGCCATCGGCCTGTCCGTGCGTGCCCTCAACCCGGGACTGGCCCACCCCGAGGGCGCCGCCGGCTGGCTGGTCACCCAACTGCCCGCCGGGATCATGGTCATCTACGGCGCTTTCCTCGTCGCCACCATCGTCTCCACCGCCGGCGCCGCCCTGCAGTCGGTCGTCACCAGCATCGTCCGCGACCTGTACGGGGCAGCGGACAAGAACGGCACCGACAGCGGACGCCGCCTGGTGACCGGCTCCCGGCTGTGCAGCACAGCCGTTGCCACGCTCGCCGTCGCCCTGGCCATCGCCGTGCCCCAGGCACTTACCTGGCTGGTCGCTTCCTACGCCTACTCGGCCTCGGCCCTCGCCGCCCCCATCTTCCTCGGCTACCTGCTGCACCGCCGCGCCCGTCTCACCCCCGCCGCCGCCCTTGCCGCCCTCACCGCCGGCCTCGTCGGCTGCGGCACCGCCCAGGCGCTGAACACCAATGTTCCCTACGTCCTCTACGGCATCGCCGCCTCCGCCCTCGTGATCACCACGTTCGCCGCGCGCACCCCCCGCCCCGCACACCTCGAGCCCAAGCCGAAGGGGAGTCCGGAAGCATGACCCGCACCCCGCCCGGTACCCGCGTCCCGTCCATCGGTGCAGGGGCGGCAGGCACGGCGCCCGCACGGCCTGTTGTCCCGGGCGGCGCCCAGGCAGTCCCGGACGGGCGCACCGCGCTCAGCATGAGCTGATCGACGCAGTCCAGCAGCACGTCATCAGCGGGTTCTCGCTCGCCAGAGCGTGAGCAGGCCCGGGGAAACCTACTGCACGGCCGAGACCACTCCGGACGGTCCGTATCGCCGGCAGCCGATGGGCAGTGGGACTGCATGAAAAGCTCGGAACAGTGTGCTTGCGGAGCCAGGGCCTGACCTCGCCACGGGCCCCGTCGTGGATCTGCCCGGGCACACCCGCGCTGCACGAACACCGCTTCCCTCTCTCCCGCGGCAGGGCGGGAAGCGTGTCGTGCCGGGTGGGGCCATGCAGTGGCGGACATCGGGCCTGCTCCGGCTCCAACCGCCAGCCCGCTGCATCACCCGACTGGGCCTTGGCAGGCGACGGCCCCGGCGGCCCTCGTCCTGGCCATGCGTGCCGAATGCGTTCGGGCTACCGATGGAATGCTGTGACCGGTGGCTTCTTCTGCTCCGCGACGGGGGCGTCCCATGATGCATCGCGGGGATTCCCAGACTCATGGTGCCTGTGGAGCAGCGCCGGATAGGGGTTCCCACAGGCGTCATAGCTTGCGATGGCTGGCAACCCGCTGTCCTGTCGCCGCGGACACGAGGCATGCGGCAGGTGGAGCAGCGGGCCGCGTTACCAGGCTGGTGAGGCACATGCTGTTGCTGTCGTGGGCCAGGAGGCGCTGCTTGGCCGATGCCGGCAGTGCTGCTTGGGCCGGTGCGCTCCAATCACAGCGAGTTCATCCCGGAGGGACAGGATTCTGATCACGCGGTCCTTGGACAGGTCGTGCTCGCGGGCGATCTCCTTCACCGTGATGGCCTGGAGCAGGATGTTGAGGCCGACACGGTCGGGGTAGCTGAGCCAGCTGTCGTCCGCCCGGCCGAAGGTGGCGGCGGTGGGCTTGTCGAACACCGACGATCCAGGCAGACCCAACAAAGCCAGGACCTCGGTGAAGATACCTGCGGGCGCGGGTGATGAGTCGGTGGGATTGCCGAACAGCGACCAGAAGTCTGGTGCGCTGATCTGCCCGCCCGGGAAGACGCCGAGTCCCTCGGGGGCGACGAGCTGGCTGTCCGGCGAGTCGCGGTTCTTGGAGTTCAGCCACGCCAGCACCGCGGTGTTGGTCCGGCGGGTCAGCTCGGTTCCGGCGTAGGCAAGTTCGGGATGTCGGGAGACCACTTGAGCGTGCACCATTGCGGTCAGGCCGTGGAGGATGGCCTCCTCCGATCCGGAGTTCGCACTGTCGTCGTGCATGATCTCGTGACCCACGACGCCGATGAACAGGGCGAAGTTCTCCCGGTCATAGCGCTGGTTGAACACGAT
Source organism: Streptomyces sp. NPDC049597 (assembly GCF_040675505.1). Classification (NCBI taxonomy): domain Bacteria; kingdom Bacillati; phylum Actinomycetota; class Actinomycetes; order Kitasatosporales; family Streptomycetaceae; genus Streptomyces; species Streptomyces sp. NPDC049597. The sequence goes on along the minus strand of NZ_JBFAOY010000023.1, from coordinate 117,156 downwards.
CCGGCGCGTGCCATCTCCATTGTTGACGGACTCGGCGACGGAGTCCGGATGAATGGTGGCGCCGAAGGTGACGGTGGTGAACCGCCCGCTGTTAAGGAAGTGGTCGATGGTGGGTTCCCACAAGGTGTCGACCATGGCCGCGTACGCGGCCCGCAATGCCGGGTCGGCAATCCTGGTCCGCACGGCCGGGCTGTCATACAGCGAGAGCGTGCGCCGGACAGACGCTGCGTCCTTGCGGAACTGCTGGTCCAAGAAGCGGACCAGCTGACGGCGGACCTGCTCCTGCGACAGCTTCGGGCCGCTTGCCGACTCCATGGGGGAAGCGTCGGCGTACGCCTGAGGGGTGAACAGGTCGACATCGTCGGGTTTGCGCTGATCCTCCGCCAAGACGCTCCTGGCCAGCGCGCGCGCACCGGAAGCGTCAGGGGATACGGGCATCGCGGTGTACGGCGCGGCGACAGGCTGCACATGCGGTACGGCGACGGCGACCGGCCCAGGCAGAAGCACGGCACCGGCCACGGCCAAGCCGACGGCCCGTCGCCACGAGCGAAGATCGGTCATACACACATGACTAGTGGGGCGCCTGATGGCCCTATCACTCCCGCGCCGCTGGGCGGCGGCCATTCACCCACCCAGTCGCCACCACACCGGCTGGACAGCCCCGGCGTCCTGCGAGCAGTGCCGATGCACCCACCCCCGACCAGCGCAGTGGGAAACGATCACCGCGATCGCGGGACCGATCAGCGCCCGTATTCCGTCACCCGACAGACCGCATGTCGTCGGTCAGCCCGTTCAGCCGGCGAAGGGCAACGGCCCGATCACCCTCGGAGTACGCGACAAGGCCCGCTGCGACCACGCCGAACCCGTGGCAGCGACGGATGCACCGGAGCATCCGTCCACGGCGTCTGCGAAAAATCCCGGTGACGTCTTGACCGGTCAATTGGCTAATTGTACGGTCACAGCATGACGGTGCCAGGTCGCACGCTGCACATCGTCGCCATCTGACGGGACGCGTGATCCGCCGACCGCATCGCACAGACGCTCGTTCCCGGCTGCAGCCCATCCGTCGCACGGCGTCCGTGACGGGCTTCACCACCCCCTGATTCACCTTCCCTGACCCAGACCCCTCCGGAGGTAGCGGCTTATGTCTAGAAAAGTCGCCTATATAGGCGTTTGTATTGCGGCTCTCAGTCTGAGTGCCTGCGGGACACCCACCCCCAGCGCGTCCAAGAACACCCTGGTCGTCGCCGGGTACGGCGGTTCGTACCAGGAGGCTTTCGAGAAGTCCGTCGTCCCCGAGTTCGAGAAGTCCTGCGACTGCAAGGTCACCTACATCGCGGGCAGCTCGGTCGACACCATCGCCAAGCTCAAGGCGCAGCGTGCCAATCCGCAGATCGACGTGGCGCTCATCGACGACGGCCCGCAGGCCCAGGCCGTCAGCGACGGCCTCCTGGCACCGCTCGACCCGAAGACGGTGACGAACCTGTCCAACATCGACAGCCTGGCACGACTCCCCAAGGACGTGGGCGCCGGCTTCTCGCTCAACGCGACCGGCATCGCGTACAACGCGGACTGGTACGCCAAGAACGGGCTGCCCGCGCCGAAGAGCCTGGCCGATCTGGCCCATCCGAAGCTGAAGGGCAAGGTCGTCCTGCCCTCGATCACGAACACCTACGGTGTCGGCCTGCTGATGATGGGCGCGAAGGCGAACGGCGGATCCGAGCGGCAGCCGCAGCCGGGCTTCGACTTCGCCCACAAGCTCGCCGCGAACACCTTCACCTTCGACACCAGCGCAGACGTGTCGAACTACTTCCTGCAGGGTCAGGCGGTCGCCTCCGTGTGGGGCAACGCCCGGGTGCAGAACCTGGCCAGCCAGGACTTCCCCGTCAAGTTCGTCTACCCCCGCGAGAAGGCCGCGCTCCTCCTCGCCACCGCGAACGTGGTGAACAAGGCACCCCACGCCGAACTCGCCCAGAAGTTCGTCAACACCCTTCTCAGCGCGGACGCTCAGGAAAAGCTTGCCGCAGCCGCCTACGCGGGCCCCACCGCGAAGGACGCGCATCTGGACAAGGCTCTGGCCGCCAAGGTGACGGGCCCCGATCAGGTCGCCAAGCTGCAGCAGCTGGACTGGACCACGATCAACCAGCGTCGCAGCGCGTGGACCGATCAGTGGAACAAGCAGGTGGAGACCCAGTGAACGACACGACGCAGACGGCCGCGGCGACCACCGCGGTCCCGGCGGCCGAACGGGGGCGGCTGCGCCTTTCCGGGCTGCGCAAGAACCTGGGCGGCAAGGAGATCGTGCGCGGCATCGACCTGCTGACCGAACCGGGCGAATTCCTCACCCTGCTCGGCCCCTCGGGCTGCGGCAAGAGCACAACCCTCAACATGATGGCCGGCCACCTGATGCCCGACGGCGGTTCCATCGAGGTCGACGGGCGCGACGTGACCACCGTGCCGCCCCACCGGCGCGCCATGGGCATGGTGTTCCAGTCCTACGCACTGTTCCCGCACATGACGATCGCCGAGAACGTGGCGTTCGGGCTGCGCATGCGCAAGGTGAAGACTCCGCTGCGCCGCAAGAAGGCCGCCGACGCCCTGGAGATGGTCGGCCTGGGAAGCATGTCGGACCGGCACCCGCGTCAGCTCTCCGGCGGCCAGCAGCAGCGCGCGGCCCTGGCCAGAGCCCTGGTCGTCGAACCCGATCTGCTGCTGCTCGACGAGCCCTTCTCCAACCTGGACGCGCAGCTGCGGGTCCGGCTGCGCGACGAGGTGGTGGCGCTGCAGCGCAGGATCGGCACCACCACGATCCTCGTCACCCACGACCAGGAAGAAGCCCTGGCGGTCTCCCACCGGATCGCGGTGATGGCCGACGGAGTGATCCACCAGCTCGACGACCCCCGGTCGATCTACCAGCGGCCGGCCACCGATTTCGTCGCGGAGTTCATCGGCGAGGTGAACGCGCTCGACGGACACGCCGCAGGCCCGTCCCCAACGGGCTACCTGTGCCGCCTGGCCGATGACCTCGTCGCCGCCACACCCGCCGCCAACCTGCCCGCCGAGGGCCAGGCCGTACGCCTCTACGTGCGTCCGGAGGCGGTCCAGATCACCCCCGGCGCCGGCAACGGCCTGACCGGCACGGTGAAGTACACCCGATTCCTCGGCACCCGGGTGCGCTGCGACGTGGTCACGAAGGCGGGCACCATCAGCGCGACGCTGCCGTTCGACGCGCAGGTTCCTCTCGAAGGAGCGGAGGTGACCTGTACATGGCGCTCGTCGGACGCCTCGCTGGCCGTGCGGCCGTAAACCGCTGGCGGACCGGACTGCTGCTCGCCGCCCCCGCCGCAGCAGTCTTCACCCTGCTGTTCCTCGCCCCGCTGTCCGCGATGGCCATCAACAGCTTCCGCACCCAGCAGGGCACCCTCACCCTGGACAACTACACCCGCTTCCTCGGCGACCCCTTCTACCGGGACGTGCTGTGGAACACCCTGCGGATCAGCCTGCTGACCACGATCGGCTGCCTGGCCATCGGATATCCCTACGCCCTGTACCTGCGCAGCCGCTCCCCGCGACTGCGCAACTGGCTGGCGCTGCTCCTGCTCTCACCCCTGCTCATCAGCATGGTCATCAGGGCGTACGGCTGGACGGTGGTCCTCGGCCCGAGGGGCCCGCTGGCGCAACTGCTGCAGGCGGTCGGGCTCGAAGCCCCGCAACTGCTCTACACCGACACCGCGGTGCTCATCGGCATGGTCCACGTCATGCTGGCCTACATGGTGCTGCCCCTGATGGGCAGCCTGGACCGGATCGACCCCACACTCCTGCCGGCAGCCAAGGGACTCGGGGCCACCGGCTGGACCTGCTTCTGGCGGATCACTCTCCCGCTGTCCGTCCCCGGCATGCTGGCCGGCTCGGTGATCGTGTTCAGCCTGACCGCCTCCAGCTTCGTCACCCCCGCCATCCTCGGAGGACCGAAGGTCAAGCTCATGCCGTACTTCGTCTACACCCAGGCCACCACCACCTTGGACTGGCCCTACGCGGCAGCGATCGGGTTCATCCTGGTCGTCGTCACCACGGGAGTTCTCATCGCCTATTCCCGACTGCTGGGCCGCGGAAAAGAGGTGTTCTCGTGAGCCGCTCGATCCGCATCCTCGGAGCCGCCTTCGCCACCCTGGTCGCGCTGTTCCTGCTCGCCCCGGTACTGACGACGATCGCCTCCTCGCTCACCACCACCCCCTACGTCACCTTCCCGCCCAAGGGCCTGACGCTGCACTGGTATGCCGACGTACTGAGCAAACCGGAGTTCATGTCGTCGTTCGGCCTGAGCATCGGGATCGCCGTGGCAGCAGCGATCGTCTCCGTCGTCATCGGCCTGGCCGGCGGTCTGGCCATCCACCGGCACCGGTTCCCCGGACGCGCCCTCCTGGAGGGGCTGCTGTCCAGCGCGTTCGCCGTCCCGACCATCGTGCTGGGCATCGGACTGCTGCAGTGGTACGCCCAACTGGGCCTGGCATCCAGCCCACTCACCCTGCTGATGGCGCACCTGGTGCTGACCGTGCCCTACACCGTGCGGCTCTCACTCGCCGGCCTGGCCGGCCTCGACCGCTCGGCCGAGCGGGCCGCCGCAGGACTCGGCGCCGCTCCGCTTTCCGTGTTCTGGCACGTGACCCTGCCCGCCGTGCGCGGGGCACTGATCGGCGGGGCGTTCTTCGCCTTCATCACCTCGTTCGACGATCTCACCGTCGCCCTGTTCGTCGTGACGTCAGACATGCAAACCCTGCCCGTCCGCATCTTCAACTACATGCAATACGACTACGACCCCAGCGTGACGGCCGTCAGCACCCTGATGGTGCTCTTCGCCCTCATCGCCATCGTCGTGATCGAGCGCTTCGTCGGCGTGGCGCGCCTGTTCGGCGCCGACGACGAACGCTGACCACGCATCAACCCCCGTCCCGAGGTAGGGACGGAACGAAAGGAGTACCCGTGCGAGTTGTCGTCATCGGCGCGGGCGTCGTGGGAAGCGCTGTCGCCGCCGGGCTGACCCGCCGCGGGGCGCACGTCACCCTGCTGGAAGAACGCTATCCCGGCGCCGGAACCACCAGCACGTCGTTCACCTGGGTCAATTCGAACAACAAGATTCCCGAGCCGTACTTCGAACTGAACCACGCCGCGGTCCGCGCCCATCACGCGCTCGGAGGCCAGGGGTTCTTCGCCACCGGCCACCTGGAGTGCGCCGGCGACGAGGCGCATCAGGCCGAGCTGGCGATCCGGCTGGAGCGACTGGAGAGCCGGGGGTACCCGGCCGAACGGATCACCCCGGCGCAGGCCATCGAACTGGAACCCGACCTCGCGCCCCAGCCGGAGGGCACCGAGTACGTGTACTTCCCCGAAGAGGCACACGTCTTCCCGGCCCCACTGCTGGCGCGCCTCCTCAGCGAGGCACGCGCAGGCGGAGCCCGCATCGAAACCGGCACCGCAGTACGGGACATCACCTCCGGCGCCAACGAGGCAACCGTCACACTCGCCGACGGCAGCACGCGGACCGCCGACGTCGTGATCGCCTGCACCGGCCGCTGGACCAACATGCTGGTCGACATCCCGGTCCTCGACACCCGCCTGTTCGGCACGGTCACCAACGGCTTCCTGGCCAGCACCACAGCAGTCCCGGCCCGGCTGACGCGAGTCCTGACCACCGACCGGCTGAACCTCAGGCCCGACGGCGGCGGCAGGCTCCTTATGCAGGCACTGGACCTGGACGAGGCCGCCGACGCCGACACCCCGCCGGGAGACGAGATCGGAGCCGAGATGCTCGCCAGACTCCCCGGCGTACTGACCGGAACCACGGGCGCGCGCATCGAGCGGATCCGGGTGGGCCAGCGGGCCATGCCGGCCGACGGCGTCACCGTGGCCGGCTTCACCGACCCGGCGGAACGCATCTACGCGGTCGCCACCCACAGCGGCATCACGCTTGCGCCCCTGCTCGCAGACCTGGTCGCCGCGGAAGTACACGGCGAGGAATCCCCCCTCCTCGCGCCGTTCCGCCCGGGCCGCTTCACCGACGGTGTCGCACCGGCCGAGGCAGCTCTCGCACTCAAGGCTGCGCGCCGCCCCGGCCAGCAGTAAGCGCCCACCAGGGGCTCCGGGACCACCCTTCACAAGGGCGCTCTGCGCGATGACGCGCAGGCAGCACAACCAGCGAGAACCCGTCAGCAACGGACAGACACCTCGGCGCCGACGCATCACTGGCCAGCGATCGAGCGTGCAGGGCTGCCGAGCAATCAGCCATGCCCGCTCGAGCTCACCTGCCCTTCAACGGACCCGGCGCCCCCATCCGCTCCCAGCCCTGGCAACCCAGGTCATCACCGACATCCCGCCAAGGAAAACGGCCTCATGAACAACACTCTTACCAAGACAGCCATCATGCCGCCCACCCACAACGCCCCGTCCGCCGCGTTCCCGCACGGGGTGCGAAAGGGAAACATCCTCCAGGTCGGCGGTCAAGTGGGCTACCTGCCCACGAACATCGCCCCGCCCCGCACCCTCGCCGGCCCCGACCTGCGTGAACAAGCTCTGCAGACCCTCGCCAACGTCAAGGCCGTCCTCGAAGAAGGCGGCGCCAGGTGGGAAGACGTGATGATGCTGCGCATCTATCTCACCGACAGGGCCCACAGCGCCGAGTTCAACGAGATCTACAACCAGTACTTCGCCGACCTGCAAGAGCCCCAAGCAGCTCGCGCAACCATCTACGTCGGCCTGCCCGCGCGGCTGCTGATCGAGATCGACGCCCTCGCCGTCGTCGGTTGAGACCACGAGCGGCGACCATCGGCGTCCGCGTAAGTCACGGCCACCCGACGGTGAGGGCATCCGCAAAGAGGTAGGCGCCGCGGGGTGATGAGCGTGCCTGAGGCCAACCGGGCGCACCATGCCGTGAAGATGCAGATCTCGTCGTATGTGGCGAGATCTGCATCTGCGGCGCTCCCTCTGCCCGGCCGGCCTGTCTCCCTGCCTGTCCCACACGTCTGGCTGCAAGCAGGCGAGGGTGGGCCGTGACTCCACGACGTCCCTGTGATCCGTCGGAGCGCACCTCGCTGTAGCTCGGACCCGGGGCGGCGCCAAGCCGCTCCGTTCGGGTGGGGCAGGCCAGCAGCACGCTGTGCCCATGCCGATCGCCACGTCACCGGCATCGACGACCCTGACCGACCCACCGCGCCTGCTCCCGTCCCGGCTCCGAACACATGGGCCTCCTAACCGCTTCGCGGTGACGGAATCTCCGCAATCAAACAGATCGAGGTGCCCCCATGCGACGCTCTCAGAGACCGCACACGCTCAGGAATATGGCGCTCGCTTCATCGGTAGTGCTGCTGGCTGCCGCCTGCCTTGGGCCCAGCGCCGGCGAAACGGGATCAGACTCACATGGGCCGATTGCCGTCGGCAGCATTCTCGACATCACTGGGCCGCTCAACGTCTACGGCAAGTCCAAAATCGATGCCACCAACCTCGCGATCAACGACATCAACGACAACGGGGGTGTGCTGGGGAGACCGCTGATCCTCATCAGCTATGACGCGCAGTCCGACAACGCCAGGTACACCCAGTACGCCAACAAGCTCACCCTGCAGAACAAGGTCTCCGTCATCATGGGCGGCACCACCAGCGCCTCCCGTGAAGCGATCCGGTCCGTCGCCGACCGCACAGAGACGCTTTACTTCTACAACACCCCTTATGAAGGTGGTGTCTGTGACAAGAACTTCTTCGCCACTGGACCTGTCCCGTCCCAGCAGCTGGCGCCGCTGATCCCGTACGCCGCCAAGAAATTCGGAAAGAAGATCTACATCGTGGCGCCAGACCACGGCTTCGGGCGGGTGTCGGCCGACTGGGTGAAGCAGTACGAAGGAAGATCTGGTGCCTGGCTCGCCGGCGCGGACTTCGTCCCGCTGGAGAGCTCGGACTTCAGCCCGGTGATCGACAACCTTCGGGCTGCCAAGCCTGACGTCGTGATCTCCCTGCTCGTCGGCGCCAACCACGCTGCCTTCTACCGGGACTTCGTCGCGAACGGACTCAACAAAAGCATGAAGGTCATCTCGACGACGTTCGGCGGAGGCAGCGAGAACCTCATGCTGGCACCGAGACAAAGCAAGGGCACCACGGTCGCCCACACCTACTTCCAGGAGCTCGACTCCCCGGCCAACGCCGCCTTCCTCAGGACCTGGAAGGAGGAGTACGGCAAGAACTACCGATACGTGACCGCGACCGCGGTGAATGAGTGGAACGGCTGGCACCTGTGGGCCGCGGCGGTCAACAAGGCCGGCAGCCTCGACAAGGACAAGGTCATCGCCGCCCTCGAATCCGGCCTGTCCATCGACGCGCCGAACGGCAAAGTGGCGATGAACGGCCGCTCGCACCACGTGACACAGAACATCACCCTAGCCCAAGCCAATGACAAGCACGGATTCGATGTTCTCACCACCAAGACCGATGTGCCTCCGGCGTACGAGAACTCAGTGTGCGACCTGAAGAGGAACCCGACGCTGAACACGCAGTTCACCCCGTAAACGCTGGGAGCCCGAACAAAGAGTCAGGGCCAAACAAGGGGCAAACCGTGCAACCCCACCAGCATGCCGACCTCGCGCTCACCAAGGCGCTTGGTGGGGCCAGTCCCTTGCCTGTGCCAGCACTCCGGCTGCAACACGCCGCCCGGGGGCGCGACTTCGCCACATCCATGTCATCCGTCGGACCACTCGTGCGTACTGACGAGGACTTGACAGCTCTGGAGAAATTCGAGGATGAACCGTAAGACTGTGGTGCTGCTGGCCGTCGTTGCTCTGCTCACCCCTTCGCTGGCTGCCTGCGGCGGATTCAGCAGTGAGGACGACGACGGCGGTGACACAATCGTCGTCGGTACTACGGACCGTTTCCTCACCTCCGGTGATGTTCCTGCTCCGGTTGATCCCGCGTACGCGCACGACGCGGGTGCCTGGAACCTGCTGGGACAGACCGTGCAGACGCTGATGGTCCAGCCCCGTGGCGGGGGAGAGCCGGTACCGGAGGCTGCCGAGAGCTGCGGCTTCACCGACAGCCGCAACGAGCGCTATGTGTGCAAGCTGTGCAACGGCCTGAAATTCTCCGACGGCGACCCGATCACCGCTGCCGACGTGAAGTTCTCCATCGACCGTGCGCGCGCCCTGAAGGCCGACAGCGGTGTCCTCGCGCTGCTGTCCACCATCGACACCGTCGAAACACAGGAGGACGACCTCGTCATCTTCCACCTCAGGACCGCGGACGCCATCTTCCCGTTCAAACTGTCGACGCCGGCCGCCGGCATCGTGAACCCCAAGGACTACGACAGCAACACGCTGCGCCACGGCTTCTCGATCGACGGCTCCGGGCCGTACACGATGCAGGCCGAGGTCAAGGCCAACGAGATGGTGAAGGCCACCTTCACCGCAAACCCCCACTACAAGGGGCGGCTGAAGCCGAAGAACGACAAGGTGGTGCTGCAGCCGTTCACAGACGCCGACGCCATGGGCACCGCCTTCGAGCAGGGCGAGATCGACGTCATGGCCCGTACGATGACACCGGAGCAGATCCACACGCTCCAGAACAACACCGACAGCAGCGTGAACCTGGTCGAGATGCCGGGCCTCGAGATCCGCTACCTCGGCTTCAACACCAACGCGCCATCGGTGAAGAACAAGGCCGTCCGCCAGGCCATGGCGCGGATCATCGACCGCGACCAGCTGGTCTCCAGCGTGTACGGCACCGCGGCGCAGCCCCTGTACTCGCTGGTACCGGCCGGAATCGTCGGCCACACCAACGCGTTCTTCAACAAGTACGGCGCCCCGAACGTCTCCAAGGCCCACATGCTGCTGGCCGAGGCGAACGTCACCACCCCAGTGGAGCTCACGCTGCACTACACGACCGACCGCTACGGCCCTACCACCGCCCGGGAGTTCGAAATCCTGAAGAAGCAGCTCAACGACAGCGGGCTGTTCGACGTCAGCATCCAGGGCACCCCCTGGGACACCTTCCACAAGGCCGCACAGAAGGGCGAGTACGACGTCTACGGCATGAGCTGGTTCCCGCACTTCCCAGACGCCGACAACTATCTCGCGCCGTTCCTCGACAAGGACAACTCTCTCAAGCTGCCCTACGCCAACAGCGAGATCCGCAACACCCTGATCCCGCAGTACCGGCGCGAGGCCGACCGACTCACCATCTCCGAAAACCTCACCGACATCCAGGACATCGTCGCCGACGACGTACCCGTCCTGCCGCTGTGGCAGAGCAACCAGTACCTCGCCGCCCGCAACGACATCACAGGCAGCGTGTACGTCATGAACTCCTCCGCCACCCTGCAACTGTGGGAACTCAGCCACGGCATGAGCGACGAAACCGTGCGGCACCGTTGACCTGAAGCCCAAGGACCCTGCCGCAGATCGTGTACATCCGACACGATCACCGAACGGCGGGCGACCTCAACCGGCGAGCAGACATCCGCGTGCCTGTGCGCTGCGCGGGAGCGGCTTGCCGGGGCGCCTCGTGCAGTCGGCGTCGAGCCCTGCGCCGCCGCCGATGAATGCCGCACCCCACCTGAGGACCTCCTCCTCGGCCACTTCGAACGACGCCACGTCTCTGCCGGCACCTGCGCTCGCGCCAACGGCAGCGGGCTGACCTCAGGTGCTGAAACGCCGCGCCTGCAGCGCACAACCTGGAAAGGGAGTTTCGCATGACTGAACCCGCAAGCATGAGCCCGAATCTCGACCGACGCGCCACAGGCGCAACCGGACTGCCCCGGACTGGTCTCGCGGCGCTGCTGGCCGCCGCCGACCTGCCGGGGGAGATAGAGCTGCCCTCCGGTGCCATCGTGGCGGCCGGCGTGGGCGAGCCCCGATATCGGGTGACGTTCCGCTCGGAACGCGGTTTGCGTACGCCGCTCACCGAGATAGCGATCGGCCAGGCCTTCGTGTCGGGCGACATTGACGTCGAAGGTGACCTGGCTGCCTTGTTCGGTGTCCGCGCCGCGCTGAGGGAGCAGGTGCCGATGCGCCAGCGGCTGCAGTTCCTGTACGACTTCATACGCTCACCCCTCGAGATGAACAAGCAGGCTGTCTCCGCGCACTACAGCCGGGGCGATGACTTCTACCTCACGTTCATCGACAAGCGGTTCCGCTTCTACTCGCAGGGCCTCTTCCAGCACCCTGACGAGACGATCGAGCAAGCGTCCGAGCACAAGCTCGAAACCATGTTCGCCGCACTGGACCTTCAGCCGGGCGCCAGACTGCTCGACATCGGCGGGGGCTGGGGCGGTGTCACCCAGTACTGCGGCGAACGCGGCGTGCACGTCACGACGCTCACGCTCGCAGAGGACTCCGCCAACCACATCCGGGCATTGATCGCCGACAACAACCTTCCCGGCGAGGTGCTGCTGGAGGACTTCCTCGCCCATCGCCCATCGCAACCGTACGACCACGCCGTGATCTACGGCGTGATCGAGCACCTCCCGGACTACCGCAGATTCGCCGCGAAAGCGTGGGACGTGCTGAAGCCCGGCGGACGCCTCTACCTCGACGCCTCCGCGTCCATCCAGAAGTTCTCGGTGAGCTCGTTCACCCGCGACCACATCTGGGGCGGCAGGCACACCTACATGACGCTCCAAGACGTCATCGCCGAGATGCTCTACCACGGCTTCGAGGTGCTGGACGTGACCAGGGAGACCCACGACTACGAGCTGACGATGCTGGAGTGGGCGAATCGCCTCGACGCCGCGAAAGACGACATCATCGCCAGATGGGGCGAGAAGACCTACCGGGCGTTCCGGCTCTTCCTGTGGGGCGGCACACACGCATTCCATGTCAACGCACTGCAGGCCTACCACCTCGTCGTCGAACGCACCGCCGATCCCGGTCCCCGACCGTCCCGCCTCCGCAGGCTCGTGGAGTTCCTGGCAGGCCTGCGGTGAGACGCCTCGGTTGCGACACGCCACGCCATGACGGCTCGAAACCGTGGTCGCGGCCTGAGTGGCGCACCTGAGCGGGCGGTCACCAGACGGTCGGCGATCTGATGGCCGCTCTCCGACAGGCGGACCGCTCACCCCACCGGAGCCGCGCCGCCGTCGGCCATGACCGCCAGGATGTGTCCGTCTCCACCATGGGCATTCACGTCATGCTGCCTTGAGTTGGGCGGGCACTGGCAGTTGCCGGTGGTGCGGTGGCGAGGTCGATGCGCGCCCGAGTGCGCCATCCTGTTGCCATCTGGTCAATGCGCAGGTCGTGCGTGAGGGCGGCGACGAGGGACAGCCCTCGGCCGTGCTCCTCGGGGTCGCCGGGTGGGGCGGAGTTCTTGGGCCTGCCGTGATCGGTGACCATGATTTCCAGTTCGGAGGTGGTCAGGGCGACCTGGAGTGTCATCTGGTCGTGCCCGTGAATGACAGCGTTAGTGAGCAGCTCGCTGATCACCAGCGCTGCAGTGCTTTGCTCATCGTCGCTCATCGCCCACCCGGCAAAGAGCGCGGAGGCGCGGCTTCGCAGGGTGCCGACCGAAACGGCGTGGGCCGGCGCCGTGATGCTGAGGCTGCAGATCCCAGGGACCGGGCGCACATCATGGACTGCCGTCTCGGCGGGGTGGGTGCTGTCGAGGTACATGGTGTGCTCCCCATGCGGTCGGGGGTCTCTGCACTGCTTCACTGGCGTGACAGAGGGCAGGGCCCGCCTGAACTTCGTTTCTATCTCCCACCTGAGTTGCAGGTAGAGCAGCGCCGCTATGAATCGACCTTACAATCAACCAATTGACCGGTCAATAGCGTCGGTGATTTTCGGATTGTGTGGATCGTGTCGCTCTGTGGGCGTCAGAACGCACCCAAGCCCGTATGGACGCAGGTCCGGTGGGGGCAGGTCGGTGACCTCCTTCCGAAGCCACCGCTCCCGCTCGTGTGCACCGTGGGCCTGGCGCCGCTGAATGCCCTGGTGAGCGGGGCGCACGGTAAACGGGCGGGGCACCCGGTCCGGCTGCTCCGAGCCGCCGTCAGAGGTAGGCGTGATCAGGCGCGTGGCGGGTCAGGTCTGCTGAGCTGCATGGGTATGAAGATCACCATGGTGGACGCGGTGATGGCGAAGACGGTGATGCCTGCCCGCAGCCCTACGCCTCCGCGGAGTCACCGGTTCCCACATCACGCCCAGAGCCATGAACAGGAAGAGGCCTCCAGCACATCAACGCTCTCCAGGCCCTCAGTTCCTTGCGGCACTCGTGCTCCCTGGCGGCCCGCGCCTCGGGAGTGTCGTAGAGGATCAGGGTGTGCCAGGCCAGGTGCTCCATGCGCTGGGTCGTGCTCCAGGGTGGCAGGCGGAGGCCATCTTCGTGAGTGGCTGTGCGAAGCAGTCGCGGTCGCGGCCGCCGACGATCGGCCGCTGAGCGTGAGGACGAGCACTTCGCCGTCCCCGTTCGATGAGGAACCGACAATCGCAACCCTGGAGATCAGCCTCGGACTCCCATGGCCCGAGACCGCGGGACCGATCGGTGCCCGTCCGCCGCGGGGACCTTCCCGTCGACCGGTGCGGCATGGTCATCGGCAATGCCGCAGGGCTGGATGCGTGGACGGGAATGGACGACGAGCCGGCCGACGGGCTCGCCGACGTCACGTACTGGGGCCGATACGAGGACGACGCATACGCGAAGTTCGGCGGTGAGCGGATCGCGCAGTACGGCGTGCCATCACCATCTCTCCCGCCTCGTCGGCCTCGAGCGTGACCGGATAGACCTGGCTGGCGTCGCGCTCACCACGGTGCCTGATCGAGTGGCCGCCTTGGTCCCAGTCAATCCCGAGCACGTCGGACGGGGGAACTCCTCGGTGTGATCGGTCCCGGTACCCGGGGACCGGCGCTGCAAGGCGAGCGCAGAGGAACGGTCCGTCACCGGGCAGCTGAGAAGCGGAGGTGGTCGCCCTTATGCGAAAGGGAGATGACAGCTGTTCACGGGTGGATACTTCCGGAGTGCCGATGAACCTCGCGGGCGCGCTGGCCGCGCTCGACGCCCACCACCCCGATGCTCTGCTCGAACTGCGTGAGTCGCAGTGGATCGACGCGAAGAAGCAGCCGTACCAGCTGTCGGCGCCGGCCGTCGCCGAGGAGTTCGCCAAGGATGTCGCCGCGTTCGCCAACGGAGGCGGGGGCGTGATCGTGATCGGCATCGCGACTCGTCCAGAACGCGGTGAGGAGATTCTGGACCACATCGTCGGCGTGGATCCGGACGCCGTCAGCCCGGACCAGGTGCGCAAGGTGCTGCTGCAGCGGATCACGCCAGCGGTACGCGGGCTACGGATCGGCTGGTCCGGACCCGACGACGGGCAGCGGGTGGCGTTCCTCCACATCCCGGTCCAAGCTCCAGGCCAGCTGTTCGTCGTGGCGGCCCCGACGGGCAAGAACGGCGCGCCCAGGCCGGACACGGTCGCGGTGCCGATCCGCGACGGCGACGGCACCCATTGGTTGCCGCGGACCGAGGTCCAGCAGCTCCTCGCTGCAGGGGTCAAGGCCTCCGGCATGCCCACCCCGGAGGCCCTCGCGGCGCTGGTCCAGGAGGCGGCGGCCGCGACGCGTGCCGATGTCTTGCGGGTGGGCCAGGGCCTCGCCGACCGGGAATGGGAGATGCGCCAGGCCCACCGAGAGCTCGCGGCTCACGGGCTGGGCGCGCCGGCCGGAGAGGCACGGGAGCACGGCACGGCGGCGCTTCAGGACTTCCACCACACGCAGCCCGGCAAGCTGGGGTGGGTGCTGTGCCTGGTGGCCGACCGCCCACCGGTCGCGGTCGCGGCACCGGTCTGGCAGGCGATCACGGACGCGGGCCGGGCGGACGTCGGCCAGGATGCGCTCGCGGCCATCGGGTTCCCCGTCCCGCCCGCAGGTGTACGAATACCGTGGCTGATCGAAGCTGATGCCCAGTGCCTGGAACTCGCCGGCGGACACTGGGGCGCGGGCCGCCTCATGCGGTTGGGGAACGACGAGTGGCGGTGGCAGCCGCGACCGCACTTCAGCCTCCAGCAGGGCCGCTCCGCTACGGCCTGGACGAGCGGTCAGACCCCCGCGCTGCGCCTTCGCGTCGTGGTGAACCTGCCCTGGGCCGGCACGGACGCCTTGGAGATCACCAGGACGCGGCGCCATCAGCTCGAGCAGCAGCTTCCGTTCAGCTCGCTGGCGGGCGCCATGACCATGCTCTCCAAGCGCCGGGGCACGGACCTGCGTGCTGAGCGGTGGGAGCGGACGGCTTCGGGAAACTCGTCCCGATCGCTCGCCTACGCGTGCACCCTCACCGCGCCGGACGGCGCAACCGCGCTGCGAGCCGCCGCCATGCTCTCCCTGCCGACCCCGATGGACTCCTCCGTCATTGCATGCGCCGAACTCCTCGTCGACGACAAGGAAGCGTGGGCAGCGCTTCTCTCGCCCGGCGGCTGGGACACACAGCTGGGTCTGGAAGAGGCCCAGGCCGTGCTCCTCGGAGCCTGGGAGACCGCCGCCGAGCTGCTCCCGGAAGCCATCGGCACTCCCGGCCTGCGATGGTCCGCACCGCCCACCAGCGAGCTGCGACTCAGCAGCGAGCGGCCCGAGCCGAACGGCGTCCTGCCGCCCCTGGTGTCGGCCCTCGACTTGACGCCATTCGGTGACGGAGAGGACCACAGGCAGAGCATGGCCGTCACAATCACCGCCACACCCCGCATGGCCGCCAACCAGCGCAGGAACCTGCTGCGGCAGGCGCTCGTCCACATGGCCCGTGCGTTCGGCTACGTCGACGCCGACCTGGACGCACTGCAGTAGACCCACACCCCACCCCGAGCACTGGCATTGACGACCCGAAGGCCCTGGCCCTGGAGCACGTGGACAGCCTCCGAAGGCCTTGTCGGCGCCTCGGCATACGCTGACGCCAGGGGCTGGCAAAGGGGAGAGAGCACATGGACATCGACAAGCAGATTGAGGTGTCGCGCACGTGGGAGCCCAGCGATCCCGGGCCCCGTCCGTACGACCCTGACTCCGCCGACCTCATGCGCACCGCAGGAATGCTCGAGGCCGTCTTCAGGTACATCCGACAGAGCCCAGAGGCATCCGCAGAGATGCACGCCGCCAGCAGCGACCCTGAGATGTACCTGCTCCTCACGGAGACTGCCGCCCTTCGCGAGCGGCTCCGACTGCACATGGCGGAGGACCCGGGCCTGATGCTGTGGTTGCAGTCCATCCCCGTAGGCCGGGAGGTCTTGAACCGGATGGAGATGCAGTACGCCATGGAGGAGCCCGACCGAGCAGTTGCCGAGGAAGCGATCCGTACCGCGCCGACCGCGGCCATCGCACGGTCGCGGCAAGCCTGGTTCCAGGAGCGGGTTGCGGAACACGAGCGGCACACCGCGTACACGACGCCTCCCAGGAGCGCCGCCCGGGTGGAGGAGACGCGCCTGGCGATGCTGGAGACGCTCAGGCAAGGCCGAATCGAGCACCGGGAAGCCGGTGCGTGAGCAGCAGCTTCCGTTCGCTGCCGCTCAGTTCCGAGTCACCCTGCAGTTCGGGACCGGCGCCGCCAGCGACGGCGTGTGGGCGGACCCCGGCGTGGCGGTGGACAGTTCACCCGGTGGCTGGGGACGCACGGTAGCCAGGCCGGCGCTCAGATCTGCCCCTGGGCGGAGGCCGGCGAGCAGCAGGAACTGGTGCGGCGATGGCGGGAGGAGACGGATGTGGAAGAGGTCTTCTTCGTGCTGTAGGCATCGGCTGCCGATCCGCGTCCTGCCCCTGCCGGGGCAGGACAGCTACGTCGACGCACGGTTCTGCTCAGTTAGCGGCGCCGTGCTCCGCCGCAGGCGCCACAACTGGCGGCGACCGTTGAGGTCACCTCGGGGTGACGCCCATGTCAGCCTGCGGCGCGATGGAACGTGGATCCCGCTACACCGCCGTACCGATCGATCTCGTTTGGCGCGGCGCCGGCCGAAGTCTGTCGGTCCTGTCCCGTCTTGCCGTCCAGGACGATCGGCTCGTCACCCACCTCCCCATACACGGCACCGTGCCAGAATCCGCTGACCTTCGGCACCGTCCGTCCGGAACCGTCGGGCAACATCCACTGCGTCTGAACCGAAGCGGCGTCGAACACGGTGATCCCGCGGTTTGCCGCCCCGTACCCGTACTTGGAACACAGGACCAGGGACTGTGCGTCGTGGCGGCACCGCCAGCCCTCGCCATCGAGTGCCACTCGCCGCTCACCGCTGACCGCATCTATGACGAGTGTTGTGTCATTGAGGCTTGCGCTCAGCAACCGCGGCGCGGCTGCGGCCGGCTGCCGCGCCTCCGCCACGGTCCACCGCTGTTCGCCCGTGGCCGCCGCGAGTCCCAAGAGCCTTCCTTCGCCGAACCCCGTCTTCTCACCGCCGGCAACGACGCCGTCGGCGAGGGTCACCGCACGAAAGTCGGGCTTCTTCCAGCGGACGGTGCCCGCGGAGGGTTCAACGGCATACGTGGTGTCGGCCGCAGTGACGAGCGCTGTGCCGGCATCGACTCCGATGACCTGCGGCGCGAGCATCTCGTCGGCCCCGATGGGGATGGCGCTGAGCCCGGTGGAGCTGGGAGCGGCTGTGATCTCGGCCGACCATGACGTCTTGCCGGTGGCCGTCTCGACAGCCAGCACCTCGATCACGGATCGGTCCGGCGTTGTCCCTTCACCCTCCACATCCCTGTTCCACGCGGCGTACACGGTTTTGCCGTCAGCCGAGACCAGGGGAGCGGCACGGTTGCTTCCGAAACCGCCCGCTTCTGGGGCGTGCTTCGTACTCACGTCCCACCGCGGTGCACCAGTCCCGGTGTCGATCGCTTCCAGTCCCCCCTCGGCGGTGATGTAGGCAACCCCGTCGGCAAGCGTGACCGCAGGCCGTGTCGCTTCCCCGCTCGTCGTACTCGGCTGGGTTGCACTCGGCAATTCGACCGTAGGCCCACCGAAGCGCACGGGCGGGTCGAACGATGGACGGCTTGGCCCTTTGGAAGTCGCCTGGGAAGGTTTCGCGGACTCGCCGGACGACTTCGCGTCCGATGAGCCGCCGTCTCCACAGGCGACCAACGCCGTTGCCGCCAGTGTGACTCCTGCCGCGGCAACGGCCCATCGCCGCGACCTGGCTCTGGTGCCCATCTCTCCCCCATCTCTTGATCTTCGCGATCACGACGACCATAGTGCTTGGGCCTCCTGGAGACCGGAGGTTGTCTGACCACCCGACAGCAAACCTGCACGGAGTGGGCCAGGTTGTCTCGAACTGGTCGGGGGTGATCCGAAAGGCGCCGTCTGGTCCTTCGGCCTGGCAGCGAGCGAACCCAGATCGTGTCGGCATCGAGCGGCGCTGTCGTGAGGTGAGCTCGCCGATGTTGTTCTCGCTCGTGCTGCCACCGGTGATCCTCCTGCCAGGGCCTGCGCGAGACAACGCAGCAGTCGACGCCGACGAGCGCGGCGGCTTTCGGGCGGGTCTGGCCGGCCTGCGTCGCCTTCGCGATGCGGGTGATGACGTGCGGGGTGAGCCGGCTCAGACGGCCGGCCTTCGGCGAGATGGTGTTCGTCATGGCGCGGAAGGTGGGCACACCTGCGCACTAGTGTCTTGTGCTCTGCGAACGGACTCCTGCGAGCACTTGGGCCGGACGGTCAGCCCCGCGGACTGCATGGTGCACGCACGGCAAAGGCCGGGGCAGCATCAATTGCTGCACCCGGCCCTTGCGGTGGTGTGATCCGGTGCGATCGGCCCAGAAGCGTCTACTCAGGCAGCAGCAGCCGGAGCCAGCTTGGGGTTCTCGCCGTACTTGTTGGCCTCGAACTGACCCTCCGAGGCCAGGAAGACGAGCAGGATGATGCTGCCGACCAGAGGGATCAGACCGATGAGGATCCACCAGCCCGAGTGTCCGGTGTCGTGCAGTCGACGGAATGACACGGCGAACGTCGGGATCAGCGTCGCGAGGACGTAGATCATGTAGGGGATGTCCGACTCTATGGCGAGGCCCACGCCCGCCAGGGCCAGGAGGACGATCACCTGTATCAGGTAGAACATCCAGTACTCCTTGCGGCGTGCACGGCCGCCGAATCCGGCGTAGTTCTTGAGCACTGCCAGGTACCAGTTCACTGCGGTCCCCTCCCCATGGCCCCCTTGACAGGGACGCATCCATTTTCGGTCAAGCAGGCGGAATGTAAAGCCGACATAAGGAGAAGGTCAAGTCGGTTCCTGACAGCACCCCGAAGGGTCATCCACCTGCGGCTCAACCGTGTCCATACCGAGTCCGAAGATCACAGAGAAGCGACCTCGAACGCGGGCAGGACCTCTTCGGCGAGCGGATTTCGGAGCCTTTCAGCCAGCGCGCACCGCCTTGCCTGGAACCCGGGACTGTAGCGGCCCGGTAGCCGCATCGTGCACGGCCTACGGGTGGGTGACTGCCGTGCGGGTGGTCTGTGCACGAATGCTGCCGAGCCGCACGGCCCGGCGGGGCGAAACACGTTGTGTGGAAGGCATGCAGGACAACGGCACGTGGCCGTACGCCTCCCCGACGGGCGCACCGCTTTGTCGCAGACCTGGAGCGCTCCGCTGGCCGCTCAAGTCCCAGCCCATCTGGAGACGACCGAGCCCGCGGGCCGTGGCCGCACAACCGGTGGTGACTTCTCTGTCGCCACCACCGGGGACCTGGTGGTCGAGGCGCGGGCACCACTCGCCATGCGGTTGTCACCGTGACTGGCGTCGGCTGATACGCAGCCCGTCTACGCTCGGCAGCGTGAGCAGCGAGGAGATTCCCGGAGCCGTCGAGGCGCGCCCCTGGTCGCCGGACGATGGGCCTGCGCCGCGCGTCACGACGTGGCCCCGCACCAACCGGCCGGCTCTGCGGGTCTACTCCCACGGGGTGTGGCGGTACGCGACGATCGAGGCCCGGCAGGACTGGGCCGACGGCCGGGTCTTCTACCAGGTGAGTGTCGATCTTCGCGGGGACACGCACGTCACGACGCGCCTGTACCAGTGGCCGCAGCCGGGGCTTCGGGCCTCTCACGCCCCGCGCCCGGAGGCGGCGGGCGAGACCGGTCCGACCCCGCCGCCGACCCGGCCCCGCCGGTAGCGGCCCGGCTCAGTGGGCCAGCGCGACGTCTTCCTGTGCAGCTGACAGGGCCGTGTCCGCCGGTATGACGGGCTGCGCCTCCGGGACACGCTTCAGGGCCTGGCGCGCCTTGTACGCGTCCACGCCGCACGTCTGCCAGTGCGGATGCGTGTAGACGACCTCGCTCGCCCTGCGAGACTCCTCCCACAGCCGGTCGTACTCGGTCTTCTGCTCGTCCGTCCACCCGTCGGTGGGCGGGCGGGAGGACTGGAAGCCGTGCAGACCGCCGCCCTCGTGCGACGCCTCCCACCCCTCGTGAGGCTCGCGCGACCAGGGGAGCGTGGCCTGGAAGCGGTGCAGCTGTTCACGCACCTCAGCGGCCTCCCGCTGGGCCCTGATCAGATCGGGCGGGAAGTCGTACGGGTCGAATGCAGGGGCGTCGGTAGAGGCGGCGTCGGTCATGCGATCGAGCGTAATGCGCGCCTCGGACATTGCCCCGCGGCTCGGGCTCCGGAGCGCGGCGGAAGTCAGGGCTTGGGGATCCTCGCAGCCAGCCCAAGGCCCGTTCTCAGCCTCGCGCCGAGGGGCGGAAGGCCCACACGAGCGTTCCGATGATGGTCAGAACTCCGCCCAAGAACAGCGCGAATCCGGTCCAGGTCAGAACTGCGTCAACCAGCGTCCCGCCGACCACCGAGCACCACTCCGCCCCATTCCGCATGTTCGGCTCGGCGTGTGGGTGCTCCCAGCAGTACGCGCGGTCACCGAACACTGCCATGACGAAGAACCCGAGCACTGCCGCGATGAACGCCAGACCGCACACGGTCTTGACACGGTGCCATTCCAAGGCAGTCCGCGTGCCCGTCCGACGGCGTGCCGCTCTCGTCTGCTGCGGCTTGCTGGTGCGGTCGATCCAGCCAGAGGCGGGCCCTCGCGGCCGGCGCGCGTCGTGCTCTGCACCGGCGGCTGGTGCAAGCCGAGGAATGCGACGCCTGCGCTCTCGCTCGCGCCGCTCCCTCTCCTGCTGCCGCTCACGCTCCTCGGGGGTGCGCCACCGCTGACTGATCCCTCCGGGGCCCTCTCTGCGCACGCTCGCCTCCGGGTGCGCGTGCGTACGTGCGTGCCTGCGCACCGCTGCGGCCGTGGTCTCCTCCTCGGATTGGGACACCGCTTCGCCGCACGCCTCGCACATCCATGCATCCATCCGTCAGCCCCCCTTGCTGCCGCCTTCGTGCTCATCCTCACCCGACGCGCTGGCCCGTGGAGGCGACAGCCCGATATCAACGAGCCTTCATCGGCGGGGCCTTCACCGGTGGAGCCGGGGCTTCGGCTGTCCGACCGTGCTGCCCGGGGCCCTTCCCGGGGGGGTGCCCCTATGTCTTTGGTCAAGGGAAACGGGGGTGCGCTGGGTCGGTGAGGCGGGCAGCATGGCCGGGTGGCTGACCTGTTGTGGGATGACGTGAAGTGCTTCTTCGACCCGGACTTGATGGGGTCGTTGCCGGACATGCGTGTCCCGAATGCCTCGGTGCAGGACTGGCAGGCGGTCCTCGACCTGGTCGAGGAGAAGGGCTGGAAGTGCCAGTACTCCGAGGGAGAAGCGGTGCTTCCGGTGCCCCGGGCGGAGGTCGTGCTGTCCCGCCCGGCGGACGCCGAGTGCCCGAACCTGCGGGTCTGGCCGACGGCCGATGTGCTGGCGATCTTCCGGTTCTCTGCCGACGACGAAGTCGACTTCGACGTCGACCTGCGGGAGTTGCAGGGCCAGGAGCGACTTGATGTGTTCTGCGGCTTCCTCCGGGAGATCGGAAGGCGGCTGAACAAGCCCGTGCTGATGGACCCGGAAGGCGACCATGGCCATCCAGTGCTCGGCTTCGATGTCGAGGCCGATCGAGTCGTCCTCCTCGCAGACCCGCAGGTCAGGTGACTGCGGCCGACGACTGCGGTTCATAGAAGGTTCCGTCACGGAGCATCGCGAACAGGACGTCGGCCCGGCGTCGGGCGAGGCAGAGCAGAGCCTGGGTGTGGTGCTTGCCCTGGGCGATCTTCTTGTCGTAGTAGGCCCGGGACGCGGGGTCGCCCAGGGCGGCGAACGCGGAGAGGAAGAAAGCCCTTTTGAGCTGCTTGTTTCCTCTCCTGGAGGGCTGTTCGCCGCGGATCGAGGAGCCTGAGCTCCGGGTGGCCGGGGCGAGACCGGCGTAGGCGGCGAGGTGGCCGGCGGTCGGGAAGGTCCTGCCGTCGCCGACCTCAATCAGGATTCGTGCTCCGGTCCTGACGCCGACTCCCGGCATCGACGTCAGGACCTTCGAAAGACATCTCACGGCGCTAAGAGTCAAGCTGCGGCCTCGACGAACGGTGCGAAGGCACGTTGCTCGTCGAAGGCTACTCGGTGCTGCAGGCAGTGATAGAGCATCCCCAGCATGCGGTTGAACAAGTTGCGCTGGGCGGCTGCGTGCCAGTCGCCGCGCTCGCGGCGACGCCGGTAGTGGGCGTTGGCGCCGGGCGAGACGGTGATGGCGGCGAAGGCCCACAGATAGCCGGCGTGGGTGAGGCGGTCGTTCTTGACGAACCGGCGCCCGACGTAGCGTTTCTTGCCTGATGCTCGGGTGACGGGGGCTGACCCGGCGTATGCCTTCAGCGCTCGGGCATCTGCGAACCGGCTGCGGTCATCTCCGATCTCGGCAAGCAGCCGGGCACCGAGCAGGGCGCCGAGGCCGGGAAAGCTCGTGATCACCTCAGCGTCCGGGTGCTGCTGAAAAGACGCCTCCACCGCCTCAGCGAGGTCGTCAGCGCCTTCGGCGGCGGCGTCGAGCTGGCGGAGGAGGGCGAGCATCTGCTTGCCCATGGCCTCCTCGACGAGCGGAGGCTGATGGGCGTACTCGGCTCGGAAGATGTCCTGGAGGCGCTTGGTCTCCGCTTCGGCGTATCGCTGACGGCCGCCGCGCTTGAGA
The DNA here is from genome assembly GCF_040675505.1 of Streptomyces sp. NPDC049597. Lineage (NCBI taxonomy): Bacteria > Bacillati > Actinomycetota > Actinomycetes > Kitasatosporales > Streptomycetaceae > Streptomyces > Streptomyces sp. NPDC049597. The sequence continues at coordinate 94,148 of NZ_JBFAOY010000023.1, read as the reverse complement.
GCTGCCCTGATCTGGGGTTTCGTTAGCTTCGCAGCAGCGGTCGGGGTAGGCGCGATGGCCAGGACAGCACGGGCCTCAGCGTGGGCGAGGCCGCCCTTGCGGCCGGTCACAAAGGCATCCAGGGCGGCTGGGTAGTACTCGCGCAGCAGCGAACGGAGCTGGTTGGCGATCTGCTGGCGATTCCACACGGCGTCCTGCTGAGCGCGGGCGAGCACGGTGATAGCCCGGGCGAGTTCGCTGTCGGCCGGCAGTGGGCGGTGCATGGGCATATCGGTGCGCAGGATGTTGGCCAGCACGAGGGCGTCGCCGGGGTCGGACTTCTTGCGGGAGACGCCGTGCCGGTCGCGGTAGCGGGATGCGGCGAGTGGGTTGATTGCGAAGACTTGCCGTGCGCCGACCCGCAGGATCGCGACGAGCAGACCGCGGGAGGTCTCGATGGCTACCGGTATCGGCTCGGCCTCGGTGTCGCCGTGCTCGGCGAGCAGGTCCAGCAGCTTGCGGTAGCCGGCTGCGTCATCAGTGATGCGGGCCTTGGCGAGCAGCTTCCCGGCCTCGTCGACCAGGGCGACGTCATGATGTTTCTCCGCCCAGTCGATCCCGCAGAACACCTTCACGTTCTCTCCCTTCAGTCGGTTGTTTGCGCTGGTGACGAGCGCATGCGGGCCACGCGACGCTCTAATGCCAGGACTCGTCGGTCCGCCATCTCACAAGCCGTTCGTGGCACCAGCGCACCGCACGGGCCTCGGTCTCGCCCAGAGCTCGTTGGCTCGCGGAGACGAAGGGGAGGTCACCATGCCGTGGGCTCGCACCACGGGAATCAACGTGCCTCACATACAGGCGAGTTTCGTGGCGGCCGGAGGACGCCGGGCGCTGCCAGTCTTTCCATAGGCATCGCCGTGCCGAAGAGGGTTCGGAGTCAGCCCGGTGCCCACCAGGCCGTCACGAAACCCGCCGCGGAGACGGTGCCAGTCTTCAGGCGGACCTCACCGGCCAGAAGGATCCGAGGCATCCGCTCCGCACTGCATTAGAGGGTGGGCCTCCAGCAGTTCCTCGATCCGCCCGGCCAGCAGCTTGCGCTGGTCGAGCACGGCCGCCAGGGAGGCGGCCAGGCTCGGGACGATCAGCGCGGCCGCCTCGGTCCCCGGAACGGTCACGGTCTGCTCGTCCAGCGCGGCGAAGATGTCCTCGACCAGACGCTCGGCCATCCTCGGTGCCTTCGGCCGCAGCAGCGTGACCAGCCGCCGCCTCCCCGCCTTGCGGTCTGGGCCGGTGACCCGAACTGTTCCAGCAGCGTCAGGACGGCCGGGTGCTGCAACCACGGCCCCAGCACCCGTTCCAGCGACGGGTGGATCTGGGTCAGCAGGCCATGCAGCCGGTTCGCGACCCGGGTCGCCTCGCCAGCCAGGTCGTCGTCGAAGCCGACGATCATCTCCAGCTCGGCGATCGTCTCGTCCTCTCCGTCGATCGCCCGCAGCGTATGTGGCATCGCTCGGGCCGCGTCCGCGATGATGAACGCGTCCTTCGCGTCCGTCTTGGCCTCGCCCGGGTAGAGGTCGGCGATCCGCCGCATCGTGAGGCCCGGCAGATAGGCGACCGGGCAGCCCATATCCCGGGCCACGGCCAGCGGCAGGGCGCCGATCGAGGCCGGCTGGTCGACCACGACCAGCACCGTTCCGTGCTTGGCCTGGAGTTTTGCGAACAGCTCGCGGAGCTTGGGTTCGGTGTTGGGCAGGCGCTTGTCGAAGGCTTTCTTGCCGGCCGGGGTGACGGCGGTGGCGTGGTGCTCGCCCTTGCCGACGTCCAGGCCGAGGAAGACGTCGATGTCGCCGGTGTCGATCACGTGCATGCCCCTCCATCACGTTCACGTCCGGCCTTGCCTGGGCACCGAGCTGCCACATCCACGTTACGGAGAGCTCTTCCGGCCTTGGGTGAAGCCGGTGCTCAAGCCCCTCATCAGCGGTCCGTCGATGCCTCCGGACCCGGTGACACCACCCCCGGATCATCAACAACAGGAGGGGGAAGTCATGCCGGACCCGAAGGCCGGAGGCCCCATTGCGGAGCCAAGAAAAAGGTAACGGGGGGGGAGTCGGCTTCCGGGTGCCGCCGGGCGCAGCAGACGGCGCTGTGGCCGCGACGCCGGGCGAGCGCGCCGGCGCCGGGCCCGGTCGGCCAGAATCCCCAAGAGATCCGGTCCAGCTCCGGGACAAGGGTGCCTCATTGGAGATGATGGTCCCCGTACTGGGCCCAGGCTCGGGGGACGGCTTCGGGCTCCACGCTGTGCAAGGTGCTCCTCGAATGTCGGGGGAGAGGCGGGGCCGCGCCGGCTGCGCCGGCCCCGCGATGATGTGCGATGTCTGTGGTGGTCAGCGGTCCTGGGCGAGGGCGTACAGCTCGCCCAGCAGACTGCCCTCGGTCGCGACGAGTTCGTCGAAGGAGCCCTGTTCTCGGATGGTGCCCTGGTCAAGGACGATGACCCGGTCGGCCATACGTACGTTGTCCAACCGATGCGTGACCACCACGGTGATCCGGTCCGGAGCCATGGCTCGCAGCTCGCGGAAGATCTGGTGCTCGCCGCGGGCGTCCATCTCGCTGGTCGGCTCGTCCAGGACGAGCACGGCCGGCTCGCGATACATCGCCCGCGCGCACGCCAGGCGCTGCCACTGGCCGCCGGACAGCTCGTGGCCGCCCCACACCGAGCGGGCGAGCAGTGTTTCCAGTTGATCGGGCAGCTCGCGCAGCGCCTTGGTCATGCCGACCCGCTCCGCCGCGTCCCAGATCCGATCGTCACCGTGCTCGCGGGGCTGGCCCAAGGTGATGTTCTCCCGGGCGGCGAGCGGCCAGTGTCCGTTCTTCTGTGGGACCAGGCCCACGTGCCGCCAGACCGTCTCCGCGTCGGCGGTGGCCAGGTCGGTGTCGTCCCACAGCACCTTTCCGTCGGTGGGCACGGTGAGCCCGGTGAGCATCCTGATCAGCGTCGACTTGCCGGCCCCGTTCTCCCCGACCAGGGCGACGACCTCGCCGCGGTTCAGGGTGAGCGTGATCGGCTGGACGGCCGCGGTCTCCTTGCTTGGGTAGGTGTAGGAGGCGCCTTCCAGTCGGATCTGTTGCGGGGGCTTGGCCTGCGCGGTGCCGCGGGCCGTGGTCATGGCGCGGACCTCGTCGATGAAGGTGTAGTAGTCGGAGAGGTAGAGGCCGTGGTGGAACATGACCGTGCTGTATCTGATGATCGAGTTCAGGGCGCGGCCGGCGGTCTGGGAGGCGACGACCGCAGTGCCAGCGATCGCGGTCGACATGGCCCCGGCGAGGACCAGCCCGGCGAGCGAGGCCCACATGCCGAGGGTGAACAACCCGCCGAGGGACGCGGCCAGCAGTGTGATCCGCAGGTAGGGCCGGGCCCCGGCGACTTCCCGAGATTCGACCCGGTCACACATCGCTCGGTACCAAAAGTGCAGGTATCCGCGCATTGTGTTGGCCCGCAGCTCGTCGGCGAGCTCGGCCGTCGTCAGCCACCACCGCATCATCCCGCGCACATTCCGGGCGGAGATCGTCCGGTCGTGGACCCGGTAGTCGACCCGAGCGGCGATCACTCCGCCCAGACCTCGGGGGACAACCGACAGCAGCAGCACACCGAGCAGCAGCGGGTGAAGGGAGGTGAGCACGGTTGCCGCGGACACCAGCTGGACGAGCCCGTTGGTGAGGGTCTTGGCGTCGTCGGCGAGGTCGACGGCGCGCAGCGCGCCGATCTCCGCAGCCTGGCTCCGGTCACCGAAGCCCTCCGCGTCGTACGCGGCGAGCTCGGCCCGCATATGGAGATCGACCAGCTCCAGATCCGCAGCTGAGGCGATCTTCGGGTTCAGGCGCCGGGTCGCCCAGTCCGCGAGGATCCACATCGCTGCGCCGGTGGCCATCGCCACGACGGCGACGGTCAGTGCGGGCCCCGCGTGGACCAGGCCCTCGCGGGGGTCGGAGACCATGAGCTGTGGCAAGGCGTGGGCGACGGCGGTGAGCATCACGGCCGTGCCGATGCCGGACAGCAGCTGGCAGATGACGATCGTCAGGGCCATGCTCCGGTCGACCGTCCAGGCCAGGCGGGCCGTCTGGATCAGTGCCGCTGGGATACGGCGGGCCATGTCCCACAAGGTGGCGTCGTCCATCGCCCGCCGGTGCTTGCGCCCGTTGTAGTCGAGCTCCGGCGGCGCGGACGGCTGTGGAACCCCCGTCCGTGCTGCGGGAACGGACACGCACTCGTCGGTCGTGCTCGCCCCGTGCGCTTCCAATGCGGTCGTCTTCTCATGTGGTGCGCTCACGCGAACACCCCCGCCATGAGCCGGTCCAGGGTGCGCCGCCCGCGCGCGGTGACATGGGGGTCGTCGTAGGCGGGCCCCCAGACCAGGCAGCTCACCGCGTCGAGCGCCGCCAGGCACTTCAGCGCGTGCTTCTCCTTGGGCGTGAGGTCTCGGCCGTAGCCCTGGAGGCACGCGGTACGTAGGTCGGGCCGATCAGCCCAGGTGGCGCAGGCCAGAGGGACGAAGTCCTGCACCACGGTCGCAAACCGGGATCTCTCGAAGTCGATCAATCCTGCCTGTCCCCGGTCGCTCGACCACATCAGGTTCCGGTCCCAGGCGTCGCCGTGGATGAACGCGATCGGCAGCGGCGGAAGGGTGCACAGCTGCTCGGCCAGGTCCCGCACCAGCTTCTGCTCCGCCGGAGTCAGCCGGGCCCCAGCCGTGCGCAGGTGGTTCTCGGCGCCATCCGCCGCGGCCTGCAGCGCCTGCTCGGCCTCGGTGCGCCGGGGGCCCGACAGGGCGCCGGCCGCGTGGAAGCGGGCCAGCAAGGTGCCGCCTTGCCTGTGTGCGCGGACTTCCTCGGCGGGCGTCAGCGTCAGCTGCTTGAGCGGCCGTCCCGGGACCGCGGTCAGGAGCAGGGCCAGGTGTTCCGCACTCGAGGCGCGCAGCTGTGGCGCGCGGCCGCCGCCGAGGGCCGGAGCCGCGTGGCGCAGCGCCAGGGTCTCGCGCTCGTACATCAACGAGCGCGGGGACACCTTCAGGTAGAAGCGGACGTCTCCGGGCAGGGAGAGCTGCCAGACGCGGGAGTTCTCCCGTGGGTGGGAGGCGTCCCGGACGGACGGCCGGGCGCCGAGGGCCCGGCTGGCCCACGCGAGCAAGGCGGGGGCGGACGTGCTCGGGTCGGTCATGCCCCCCACCCCGATGACGGTCGTGATGCGGAGGCGAACAGGGCGCGACGCGCATCGACCGGACGCCGAAACGCGATGGCCTGGGCGGCCTGCGCGGGAGGATTCTCGAATACGGGGCGAAGGGCGGTAAGCACACGGACGGGATTCACGGATCCTCCTCGGTAGCGGCAAACGGGTAGAGCACCCGGACAACGTCCCTGATCACAGGGCCGACACGGGCAGCCTCGGGCTATGGGGCGAGCGAAAGTTCGACGCCAGGTAGACGGGGCAAGTGCTGTCGGCCTAGGTGCTTGGCACCTGCATGTTCGATTCACCCTCACGGGGGCAGCGGCACCGCAGTAGCCCGAACGGCGGATTGAATGACGGCGTCGAGGGCACCGGTCTCCTTCGGCGAGGCGCGGATGTGCTCTGCGGACGCACCCTCGTCCACGCCACTGACACTCAGCGGAGGCCGCCACCGTGATCCGGTCATTCCCAACCGGCCGGGCCGTGAAGGGACAGCCACGCCGCTGCGGGCTGATGACCTGGGACGCAGCCCGGAGAAAGGATTCTCGAGCTACCGCGCCGCCCCCGAAATCCGGCGCCCGCCAAAGTGGCTTGATCTCACTGCTGGCCGGGCCACCGGCCGGGGCGGCAATCCCGTGAGCGGCCACGACAGCGGCTAGCGTCAGCACCTTCGACGCACGCCCGGGTGGTGCTCGCCCCATCCGTGCCCGCTCGAGCAGATGCGCCGCTACGTACGACGAGCGTCCGCCAGCTACGCCTCCGGGAGCGCCGCGCGCAACGCCCCCGCGAAAAGGTCACGAGGAGCGACATGACCGCTCCCGCCCCGTACCTCCGGGACATCGTGACGGCCTACCTACGAAGCACGCTGTCGTAGGCTGGCTCTGCTCGGGGCTGTCACGGAGGTTCGTCATGCCCCGTCCGATTTGGAGCGGCGCCATCAGCTTTGGTCTCGTGACCATCCCGATCAAGGTCATCAACGCCACCGAGTCCCACGACATCCCATTCCGCCAGATCCACCTGGAGGACGGCGGCCGTATCCGCTACCGGAAGATCTGCGAGCTGGACGGGAAACAGCTGCGGGACGACGAGATCATCAAGGGCTATGAGGTCTCGAAGGACACCCTCGTTCCCGTGACGGACGACGACCTGGCGGACATGCCGCTGCCGACTGCGAAGGCGATCGAGCTCGTCGCGTTCGTCCCCGCGGAGACGATCGACCCCGTACGGATTGGCGACTCCTACTACCTGGAGGGGGATGGTCAGGTCGCGGCCAAGCCGTACAAGCTCCTGCGCCAGGCCCTCGAACGGTCCAGCAAGGTGGCCGTGGCGAAGTTCGCCCTCCGCGGCCGCGAGCGACTCGGCCTCCTGCGCGTGAAGGGCGAGGCGATCGTCCTGCATTCGATGCACTGGCCGGACGAGATCCGCTCCTCCGAGGAGCTCGCGCCGCCGCCGGTGGAGCTGGGCGACTCGGAGGTGGACGAGGCCCTGCGCCTCATGGACGCCCTATCTGAGGACCACCTGCCCGCCTACACCGACCACTATCGGGATGCCCTCGAGGAGGTCATCACAGCGAAGGCCGAGGGCCGGAAGCTGGAGCCAGCAGGGGAGGCGCCGCAGCCGGCCGCGCAGGTCGTCGACCTCATGGCAGCGCTCAACGCCTCAGTGAAAGCCGCCAAGGAGTCCCGCGGCGAGGAGCCCGCCACCGTCCACGACATGCCGAAGAAGAAGGCCGGGGCGAAGAAGGCGGCCACGAAGAAGACCGCGGCCAAGAAGACCACAGGCCGGAAGCCGCGCGCCTCCTAGGTTGTAAAGCTGGCGCCTAACGGCAATGCGCCGTGGGGCCATGCCCTCATCGTCAGCGGCTGGGGTGCCACCGGACTGGACTGGGCCTTGGCCAACCTTTGTGGTCGCGGGCTACACCGGCCCCATCGGCAAAGACGGGACGAACCATTGGATCGGAGCGACGGCTTCTGACGCCATCCAATGGGCCGCGCCTGGCCTTCGCCGCCCTTCGCCAGCGACCAACAAACTTCCTGCGAAACCAGACACGGCGTCCCGTCCCCGTGCTGGCTGTTCCAGCCCGCATGCCGAATGTCTAATGGAAAACGGCCCAACGGTTCCCAAGGCCATAGACCGGCTGTATGGCGGGCAGGGCATTGTCCTCGGCTCGAGGCCCGCCACGTCTTCGCGCCCGCTCGCCCGCTCTACGGCATCGGGTTCTGACGCAGCTCGGCCGACGCCTCCCGCCCGTACTTCTCCAGCTCGGATCCTTCTCCGCTGCCGCTGTACGACCAGCCGTCTGCGACGAACTGGCGGACCATCGTGCGCAATCGCTCGCGCGAGTAGCCCATCTCGAGGTGAATGACGAGGTTCGCGGACGCTTCCGCGTACCCACCCTCTGCCTCCCAGTACGCTGGCGGGTTCCCGTCGCGCACGGGGAGCAGGTAGTGCTCGACCGCGCGCACGGGCACAAAAGGCGGACCGGTGAACGGCAGCGGTACCGCATCCTCACGCGATGCGACGCGCAGCCCAGCCAGGGCGATGCTGTCGCCCACCGCTGGGACCGCCGCCGCGAGGTAACCGTCGTCTCGGTACAGGGCACCTGCGTAGAGCGTCGAGGCTTCGCCCACGGCCCTGACCGTCTCGTAGAACTCGATCCGCACACCTAGCTCGATCATATGGCGATCCTGACACAGGCGGCCAAACCACCCTGTGTCTTTCGGACTTGGTCCCTGATCGGCGCCCCGTCAGGACCCTGTAACCCGCGGCCAGCGCCATGCCCAAGTCTCAATGTCAGTGGGGCGTCGGACAATTCCGATCATGGTCCACGCCTTTCCTCTGACCCTGCCCGCTTTGATGGTCAACGCGCACCGCGTCGATCTGACCGCCAAGCCCTCCGACGGACTGCACTTCACGGTGTTCGACGTCGGGTCGGCTCCGTTCGGCGATACGTACGTGCTGGGCGGAGTGCGCCGCTACCGGACGTTGCCGGAATCCCCGCGTGATCCCGCCGAGGAGAACTTCACGTACGGGTTCATCACCCGGTACGCGCCGGACGGCTCTCCTGTGGACACGGCCCTGTTCGCGCAGCCGCACCTGGACGGCTCGCCTTCGGCGCTCCCCGAAGCCGGGGACATGACTCTTGCAGTACTGCCCGACGGCACGGTCGCCCTCAGCCAGAGTCCGGGCAGCACGTTCCTGCTCTCCGCCGACCTGAGCCGAGTCCTGGAAGCCTGGCGGATGCCCTTCGGCTATTCCATCGAGGAAGGAGGGCCGGGTGACCCCTACGCCGTCTCCCTCTCGGTCACTCCGTCAGGCCGGCTCCTGGGCGTGACCTCCGAGTACGGGCTGAGTAACTGGGCCGGGGCGCGCCCCAACATCGTCGCCCTCTCGGAACCCGGGAGCAGCCTGGCCCCCGGGGCCAAGGCCACGTTGCAGGCGATCGCCTCACTCGATGCCCGAACCGCCCGGCAGACGGAAGCGGACTTGAGCCCGCACGTCCGCTTCCAGGGAGCCCCGGTCGGCAGGGACAACCGGCCTTCGCCCTCGCTGACCGAGCTGGTCTCGTCGTACGCACGCAGCCCCTACGAGTACAGCGACTGCACGCTCGGACGGCCCGCGCCGCTCGGCGACGACCTCTTCGTCGTGCCGGTCTTCAGCCGCATCTACCGCTCCGGCAACCGCGGTGGGGCGTTCACCTTCGCCCTGCTGGACGACCGGGGCCGACTGGCGGGACGCTTGGAGGGCATGGACCTTTACAAGGACAGCCCCTTCACCGGCTTCTGCTTCACCGTGGTCACCGATCCGCACCGGGCGAGGGCCTTCCACCTGAACCGCTACGGCCTCTACGCATGGGGCCCGGACGGACAGTTGCGGGCCAGGATGTCCACCGAGGACACGGCGCTCAAGGCCCTCACGCACTTTACCCTCATGGATTGCACGCCTGCCGGTGATCTCCTCCTCGTCCACCGCACGCAGAACCTGGTGCTGCGCGTGCCGGTACCGGAGGACCTGGGTGAGCTACAGGGAGTCGTGGAGACCGCGCTCAAAACGTTCAGAACCCAGCGCACGGCACTGAAGAAGCGCTTCGCGCCGGTGAACTGGCACTGGGTCGAGCAGTCGGCGCGGGTGCACCGGCTCTGAGCTTGCCCTTTGACCTTCGGTGAGGGATCCACTGGGCGCGGGAGGGACCCGATCGAACTCTGTGGTGGGTGGGACGAGTGCCGCGACGCCTCTGCTGGTGACCGCCCAACGGGCGGATCAGCGGTGGCGACCGTACAGTCGCCAGGAGGCTCGCCCATGACAGGACGGCTAACCGAGCGGCCCCGCGTTCACTTCGCACCTTACGTGGGGCCGCTCCTGCCTTCTCAGCAGTTCATGCTGACCGGTCACCCGTTTCGCGTCGCAGATGTTCGGCCCCTTGGCCAAGCCCACCGCCTCGTGAGGAATTGGGATACCCCGTCCATAGGCGCCCGGGTCGCCACGGTCAGCCCATGTCCCGAAGCAGCAGCATGACCGGTGCCTGTCCAGGTTCGGCTGACCAGTAGCAGCCATGTGCGGACACCAGGTTGAGGACCACTCTGCGCGTGGGCCGGGCTGCGTGCCAAGGACGATCGGGCCTGATCTCTCAACGTGTTGGGCGGGGCGCTGTGAGGTCAGTTGAAGTCGAAGGTGGCGACGACGGGGGCGTGGTCGGACTCGGGGTATTTGATGTCTGTGGCGAAGGCGATGGAGTCGTCGTGGAGGATTTCGTTGTGGATCTCTGAGCCGCGGTAGTGGGCGAGGAGGTTGCGGGTGACGAGCATGTGGTCGATCATCTGGCCGCGGCCGTGGTGGAAGAGGGTGTAGCGGGCCTCGGTGGGGATGGTGTGCTCGATGGGGACCAGGACCCGGGTGGCGAGGTCGCCGTTGCCTGTGTCCTCGACGTTGCCGCAGATTGCGAGCACCGGGACTTCTTCGGGTTCGGCGTTGAAGTCGCCGGCGACGATGATGCGCGCGTCCGGGTCGTCGTCGAGGATCTGGTCGATGAGGCGCCTGACTTCCAGGGCTTGGCTCATGCGCTTCATGGACGACAGGAAGCTGCCCTCGGCCCAGCTGTCGGCGGTGCGCCAGATGCCCTTCTGGGGATCGATCACCTGACCGGGGATGCTGGTGGGGATCTTGGATTTCAGGTGCACGGTGATGACGTGTAGGAGGCGGCCGGGTTCTGCGTGGTCGATGTCGATCTGCGCGTGCAGGATGGGCCGCTCGATCCCGATCGGGACCGGCTCCTGGTCGGGGGGTGTGGCGGTGAGCCGCTGGTAGCGGGGCTCGGCGACCAGGTCGTTCTTCAGCTGCTGGTGCTTGATGACCGGCAGGTGGGTGGCGATGACCAGGTTGCGCACGTCGAAGACGGCGTCGTTCGCCGGCTTGGTGCTGACCAAGGGCGCGCCGTCGAGGTTGGTGCCGGCGAGCAGCTCCTGCAGTGCGAGCAGGGCGCGCGGTTGCCCGGGGCGCTCCTGCCCGTGGACTTCCTGGAAGCAGGCGATATCCGCCCGCAGCCGCGTGATCTGCGGCTTCATCAGCTTGATGCGTTCGGCCAGCGACGGGCGTGCGCCCGCAGCGGCCTCATCGAAGTTCTCCAGGTTGAACGTGGCAATCCGGATCTGTGTCACAGGTGCCTCCCAGGGCTCGCCATGGCCGGGATACGCAGCGTAACCAGGTTTTGTGATGGTGACGGTGAGGCGCGCTCGGCGTTCCACCGACTGCCAGGCGCACCCGCTGCCGCTGGTTCCCGGCGGATCCCGGCCGGCTCCGATCAGTCCAGGATGCCGAGTTCGGTGCCGGCCCGGCCGTCCTGCATCGCGCACGCTGCGAATCAGCTCGGTCTCAGCCACGGGCGCGCGCGACGATGCGGAGGTGGCCCTGTGGCTGGCCGCTTGGTGACGGGCACGGAAGTACGGGGTCACTGAAGGGAACCGCAGTGAAGGACACACGTTACGAGGTGGCACTGGCGAACGGCGGTGGGCTGGCCGCCGCCATGGGCCGAGCCTCCCGCGCGGCCCGGGAAGCCGTACCGGTCGCCGACGAGCACGAGACGGCCATCCGCGACGTGGCGGCCGGCGTCGCGGCGCCCGTGCTCACCGGCTATGTGCTGTGGCTGCTCGAGGAGGCGCGCGAGCGTGACCTCGACCGGCTCTGCTTCCTCTCCCGGGACGCCCAGGTGCTCCACGAGATCGCCCGCACACTGGCACCCCGGCTGGGTACGGACATCGAACTGCGCTACGTCTACAGCAGCCGCCGCACCTGGAGCCTCTCCGCCTCCGATCCGTACCGCCTGGACGAGGCCGACTGGCTCTTCAACAGCTTCATCCGCTCCAACGCGGCCGACGTGTGCGCCCGGCTGGGCCTCGATCCCGGCATCGCGCCCCCGCTCCTCGCCCGTGTCGGCGCCTCCTCCAACCCCGCCGATCGGGCGGACTCACCCGCCCAGAACGCCGCGCTGCGCCGCTTCGTCGCCCTGCCCGAGGTCGCCCGCGCCATCGCCCCGCGCATCGGACGGATGCGCGATCTGGTGCTGGCCTACGCGCGCCAGGAAGGCATGGCCTCCGCCACCACCGGGCTGGTGGACGCGGGCTGGACGGGCCGTATGGTCGCGGCCCTGCACTCGGTGCTCGACAGTGCGGGACTTCCCCTCCCCCACGCCTACTTCTGGGGGCACGAGCGGCGCAAGGCGGGGGGCGTGGCCCCGGAGCATGTCAGCCCCTACATGTACAACACCGCGGGCGAGCCGGGCGTCCAGTGGCGCGTGCCGGACTGCCCGTACATCATCGAGACCTTCTGCATGTCCGACCACAGCATCGTGTCGGGCTACCGGGAGGCCGCGGACGGGACGCTCACCGCGGAGCTGAAGGACAGCAACACGGCGGTGACGAAATGGGGCTTCGACGTCTACCGGGCCACGGTCCGGGCCTTCACCGAGGCCCTGGAGACCGAGGCGGCGAACGAGGACATCCGCCCGGTCCTCTCGTCCGTGCTCCGGGGGTTCTGGACCCGCCCCACCCACGCCGAGGCCGCTGCCTGGGGCGCCTACCCCTACGACTCCGACCCGCTGGGTCGCTCCGCCCTGCCGCTGGCGCGACCCTTCACTCCGGAGGAGCTGGCCGCCGCGGGCGAGCCCGGTTTCCGGTGGGGCGACCGCGCGTGGCTGCCCGGTTCGCTGGCTCTGAGCGGGGAACACGGGCGCAGGGCAGCCGAGTTGCTGGCCCCGCGGCTGGAGTGGCTGGGGGCGCCGGCAGCCGATTGAGCGCGGGGGCCTCTGCCCCCAGGGCATCGTGCCGGAGTCCGTTGAGGCGGAGTGTGGGTGTTAACGGCCAGACTGAATTCCCGAGGTAGAGCCGATAGCGGCGCGTGGAGGATGCATGCACCCAGCCCGCGCAACAAGTCTGCGAACGTGGGCGGTTGGCCGAATCGCCGAGGATGGTGATCGCGCGTCCGGGATAGGTGCGTTGGCCCGCACTGACTCGCGCCCGACTTGTAGAGTGCGAACCTCCTCGTACGCCCAGACCTTCGCTGGAGTTGACTGTGCACGTGCTCGCTGCCCGTATCCGAGCGGTCGGTGGCCGGGAGCTTCGCTCCTGGACCGGAGCGGAGGTGGCTCGTGGCGATCAGTGATGCCGCCATCTCGGACGCCCTGGCCGCCTACCTGGGGCGCCACCCGGATGAGGTCGAGTTGCTGTCTCAGCCGGTGCAGATGCTCGCCAGCGGTGAGAACTTCGCCTCTCGGCGCAGCTTCCCGATGCACGTGACGGTTGGTGCCCTGCTGGTGCGTGGCGGCTCCGAGATCTTGCTGATCGAGCACCGGGCCTATGGGATCACTCTGCAGCCCGGCGGCCATCTTGAGCCGACGGACACCACGTTGACCGACGCTGCTGTGCGCGAGCTCTCCGAAGAGACCGGACTCGACTCCGGGGCCGTGTTCCTGGCTGATCCGGTTCCCGCGTATGTCGAGTACGGGCGCGTTCCGGCGCGCCCGGAGAAGGGGGAGCCGGATCACTACCACCTCGACATCGGGTTCGCGTTCACGACAGACCACGCGGACGTGGGCCGGATTCAGGCAGCGGAGGTGACCGGTGCCGCCTGGTATCCGCTCGCGGATGCCGAACGGCTGGTCGGCCACCGCATTTCCCGGGCAGTCAGCAGGCCGGCTCATGCGGGCTGACCCCGCAGAGCCGTGCGGTTCGTGCCGGTCGCAGCACCGGAGTTGCGCACCTGCGGAAGATCGGTGGGCTCCGTCCCACATCTCCGATCACGCCTGGGGTTCCTCGAGTTGAGCGACGACGACGAGCCAGCTCGTGACAGTGACGTCGTCGGGGCAGGTCTGGGCGTACGCCTCCTGCAGGATCGCCATCTGCTGTTCGTAGGACAAACCGCTGTCCGGGCGGGCGAATACCGGGATGGACAGCCAGGCTCTCCGTTCGGCCATGGTGACGTGCTGGGCCGTGACGTCCGTTTCCACCAGCGTGAGCCCGGCAGCGGTCAGGTGGCTGGTGACGGCCGTGAGCGGCAACCGGGGGACGCCGTTCGCCGACGCCGGGGGCGTGCCGTAGTCGCGGGCGGCGATCCGCTCGATCAGGGTGCCGAGTGAGGGACTGGTGGGCAGGGTCGGTGCGTCCGGGTGGGTGACTCCGGCGAATCCGCCGCCGACGTTGAACACGAACCGGCCGCCGGGCCGCAGAACGCGGCGCACCGCGGCGAACACGGCAGGAACGTCCGTCTTCCAGATGGCCGAGTTGCACACGACCGCGTCGACGCCGTGGGCGGGGGCGTGTTCGGCCAGGCCTTCGGCGGGTGCGGTGACCCAGGACAGGCGTGGATCGTTCAGGGTGCGGCGGCCGATGCGCTGCATGGACGGAGCGTTGTCGAGGGAGATGACCTGGGCGTTGGGCGGCGCCAGGGCGAGGATGGCTTCGGCGGTTGCTCCGGTGCCGCCGCACAGGTCAACGATCACGTGGCTGTCGGTGAGGCGGGCGCGGGCGACGAGGTCGCGGCTGGAGGCGCTGTACATGGGGAAGGTGTGGGCGAACGCGGCGTAGGCCTCGGCGGTGGTTTCGTCGTCCCAGCCGGTCAGTGCGTCTTGTGTCAACGCGGTGTCCTTGAATCGTCGTTGGTCCCGGGCCGGTCGGCCACCTGCGGCTTCGGCCGTGCTGTGCGCAGGCCCGAGCTGGGGATGCTGGCTCAGTCGAAGGAGGGCTTTCGGTCCCGGGTCCGCTTGAGTTCGAAGAAGCCGTCCGTTGCGGCCACGGCGAGCAGGCCGTCCCAGAGCCGTCCGGCGGCTTCGCCGCGGGGCGCCGGGGAGACCACGGGGCCGAACAGGGCCGTACCGGCGATCCGCAGGACGGGGGTCCCGACGTCGATTCCGACCTCGTCGAACGCCTCGTGGTGCGAGTCCTTGATGAGCTGGTCGAACTGCGTGCTGGTGGCCGCCGCGGCCAGCGACGCCGGCAGTTTCGCCTCCGCTAGAGCTTCAGTGATCACGGTGGGGTCCTCGCGGCGCCGTTGGTTGTGCAGCCGGGTGCCGATGGCGGTGTACAGCGGGCCCAGCACGAGGCGGCCGGCGTGCTCGGTGGCGGCGGCGCAGACCCGCACCGACCCCCAGGCCGTCTCCATCAGCTTCCGGTAGTCCTCGCTGAGGCCCTTGCCTCCTCGCTGGTCGAGGTTCAGGTAGGCGAGCGACATGATTCGCCAGTCGGCGCGCACCTGCCGGACCTTCTCGACCTCCAGGAGCCAGCGCGAGGTGATCCAGGCCCAGGGGCACAGAGGGTCGAACCAGAAGGGGACCTCGTGGATCTCGTTGTCGCCGGTCTCTTCCTTGATCGTCATGATGGGTACCGTCCAATCTCCGAGTGGTCCTGCACGGCGTCGTTCTGCGGGTGGGCTAGATGTCGAACAGCCCGCTTTGGACGGGCAGGTTGTGCTTGGCGGTGCGACCGGCCACCTTCACCAGGGCCGCAAGGACGCCGAGCTGAGGGTCTTCGTCGGCGGCGCTGATGAGCTGGAGGAAGACCTTCGCGGTGACCGCGACGTCGGCGGAGGCCCGGTGCCGGTCCGACGGCTGCGGGATGCCGAAGTGCGCCAGCAGCGTGTCGAGTTTGTAGTTCGGCAGGTTCGGGATGAGCCGTTTGGCCAGGGGGATCGTGTCGAGGAAGTCGGTTCGGGCCAGCGTGGGGCAGTGCTCGGCCTGGTGGTGGATGACGCCGGCTTCGGTGGCCGCGTGCTGGGCCACCAGCAGGTACGGGGTGCCGGCCGTGAGCCTCCGGTCCAGCGCCCCCAAGGCCTCGGCCGGGGTGGGGGCCGTCTGGAGCTGCTCGGCGGTCAGGCCGGTCTGGGCGGTGTCCGCCGGGGTCACCGGGGCGAACGCGGGCGGCCGAATCAGGGAGGTGCTGCGGCCGGTCTCCCTCCAGACGCCGTCCGGGCAGCGCAGGGCGAGGGCTGCTACCTCGATGGGCTGGGCCGGGTAGCCGGTGGGGGTTGTCGTCTCGAAGTCGATGACCACGAATGTCGTCGCCCGGAAGGCCGGGTCCTCGGTCAAGGCGCCCATATGTTCACCGTTCTCGTAGGTTCCGTCGCGCCGCTCGCCCCGGTCCGCGCCGGGGCTAGCATGCCCGAGCAGCAGCTGTCGTGATGTGCCGTCACTGGCTGGTGCGGTCGGTGACGGCCCGGGTCGCGGCGGGCAGGTCCGGTGCATTCCAGTGCTGCTCGCCCGTCCAGGTCTCGCTCAGGGACCGGTACAGGTCCGACATGATCGGCAGGAACTCGTGTGGGAGCGAGGCGGGCCGCGGCCACTGGCTGCGGGGCACGCCGTCGGCGATCAGCTTGCTGGTGGGGATCTCGTTCCCGGATCCCACGTACCAGTCCCGCAGGATCTGCTTGCCGCAGTGCACGCCGTCCAGCATCAGGCGGCTCTCGTCCGGTGTGCCGGGGCTGTCGGCGAGTACCAGCTCCTGATCGCTCGACATCAGGTACTCCACCTTGCCGTCGCAGTGGCTCAGCCCGACCTTGTCCGCGTGCCTGGTCAGCACCGTGTTGACCTTGAGGGTGGTCCCGCGCAGGGCCTGGAACTGCTCGTCGTGCAGTCCGGCGAGGTACTGGGCCTCGGTGGGGGTGAGGAAGCGGTTGACGTCGTCCCGGGTCGTCGCGTACTCGATGAGCGGCCGCTTCAGCTTCTCGCCGACCGGTGGGACGGCGTCGAGTCCGACGTCTGCCGGGGTCAGGTCGCCGGCGGCGAGCCGCCGGTGGACGGAGCTACCGGGCGGGAGTTCGTTGCGGAAGAGGACCTGGAGGGGGAGAAGGTAGTTGCCGAGCGCCGGGGTGAGGGGGCGGGCAGCGGCCGGGTCCGGGAGGCGCGCGAGGGTGAACTCGATGCGGTTCGGGGCGATGAACCGGCGGAAGTGCGTCCGTACGCCGGCCTCTTCCAGGAGGCGGAAGTTGAAGACGGCCATGCGGCAGATTGCCTCGCCCTTGCCGGGGATCGCGTCCGGCATCCGGCCGTAGTGGAAGACGGTGTAGTGGTCGGTGTATTCGAAGACGCCGACGCCTTCCCGGTGCGCGGTCGGCGGTTCGATGACGTACAGGTTCTTGGTCGAGTTCAGGACGGGCATCGTGCTCCTCGGGTTCGACGACCTCGCGCCGTCATCGGGTGGGGTCTGCGGGCCGGGGCACCTCGGTGCCCCTGGCGGAAGCCGGACCGGCGCCGCTCGGCTGTGTGCTCCCGCGCGGTATCCGCGCTGCGGCGGGCGAGGGGATGTATTCCGCAGTCGCGTTGCCAGCGCGGGCCAGGTGGCCGTCGATCACCGTGAGCACCTGCATGCCCGCTGCTCGGGCTGAGGCTGCGCCGTCGGGGGCGTCGTCGACCGCGAGGCAGCGCCTCGGCGCGACGCCCAGGCGGCGGGCGGCGGTGAGGAACAGCTCCGGATCCGGCTTGCCGCGGGTGACGTCCTCGCGCGCGACGACGGCCGCGAACGCATCCTTCAGGCCCAGGGCGTCGAGTCCCGGGGTGACGAGCTGCCGGGTGGCGCCCGAGGCCACGGCGCAGGGAAGGCCGGCACGGCGTGCCTGCTGCAGGAGCTCAACGACGCACGGGATCGGCGTGATCGAGTGCACCGTGGCCAGCAGATGGGTGCGGCTGTGCTGGATGATCTCGGCGTGGGGCAGATCCCGGCCGCCGGGCAGCACCGCCAGGAGGTCGTGGATGGACAGGCCGATGTGCAGGCCGTACCAGTTGGGGTCCAGAGCGACGCCGTACGGCCGCAGGGCTGCGCGCAGCGCGTCCTCGTGCCCGCGCCGGGAGTCGGCGAGGGTGCCGTCGAAGTCGAGGACCAGGGCCTGGGCGCCTTCGCCGATCGAGGGCACGCAGGTGCCCGCGGCGCGGCCGCCCGGGCACGCGGGAGGCTGGGCTTCCGCGCTCATGCCGCCTCCGCAGTGTTGGGTCGGCCGCAGCACATGCACGTCGTGTCTGGGCTCTGCCACGGCTCCATCAGGCAGGACAGGGCGCCGCCGGAGCCCTGGATCCACGCTCGGATCTGTTCGGCCGCCTCGTACTCGTCGACGCTTCGCCGGTCCACGACCCGGTAGCGGGCTGGGTCGGTGGCGGCGAGCTGTTCGAAGAGCGTGCACGCCGCGCGCATGAAGTCCGCCTGCTCGCCGGTGAAAACGCACCGGTCGCGTCGCTGGGCGCGCTCCAAGGCCTTCGAGGCGTCGTCGGTGACGAGGATCGTGAGGTCCGGAAGCGGCCGGTAGGAGGAGGCGAGGTCCAGCAGGTCGGTCGCCGTCTTCAGGGCGGCGTCCGGGTCGTCGGGGTGCAGCAGCAGCGCCTGGCACACCGCTGTGGTGTCCACGCTGCGGCCTTCGACGACGGTCTGCCCGCGGGCCAGGTCGGGCAGGACGGTGTCCAGGTCGTGCCGCTTGATGGCCATGAGGATCAGCGCCTCGGCCATCGGGGTGCCGCCGCGCAGGAACGGATCCCCGGCGCTGGCCTCGCGCAGCGCGCGCAGCAGGGCCTCCCCGAGACCGGGGCGCCCGTTGGCCCGCTGGGAGAACTCGTCCAGCATCAACGGCTTGGTCTCGAGGGCATCGACAGCACGGTTGGTGAGGTAGGTCTTACCGACTCCGTTGAGGCCCTCGGCGGAGATCAGCGGGCCACGGCTGCACGCGGGGCGTACCGGTGTGATCGTCATGCTTCGGTATCCGTTCGGGGACGAGGACGGCGGGTCGCCGGACGCAGTTCTCCGGCGGGTACGGGCTTGCGGGGTGTCGGTCACGCGTGCCATGCGGCGGCCTCCCGGGTGATGGCGGCGGCGTAGCGGTCGAGGGTCGCTTCGTCGTCGCGCTCGGTCAGGACGATGGCGAGGGTGCGGTCCAGGATCTCGGCGGCGCCGCGGCACGGTGCCCGATCGCCGCCCGTGAACATGGGCCGGGTGTCGCACGGCACCAGCCGGAAGCTGCCGGTGGAACTGGGCACTCCGAGCTGGGCGAGGTACTCGGCGAACGCCCGGGGATGGGGCAGGTCGACGTGCAGGAGCGGGGAGTAGTGGTTCCACGTCTCGTCCGTCGCTGGCTGGAGCGGCGTGAGTCCGCGGGCGTCGGCCAGGGCGCGCAGCAGGTAGGCGGTCTGGGCGCGGCGTCGTTCCAGCAGGGCCGGGAACCGTTGCAGGTTGGCCTGGGCGAGCAGCGCGATCAGCTCAGGCATACGCCCAGGGAGTCCGAGGTGTTCCTGGGGGCGGCTGCCGGGCGGGGGCGTCAGCCAGTGGCCGCGGAAGGCTCGGATGTGGGCGGCGAGATCAGCTTTGTCGGTCAGGACGAAGCCGCCCTCGTTGCTCCAGAGGATCTTGCCGTCCTTCGTACTGAAGCACCCTGCTGCGCCGACCGCGCCGGCCGGGACGCCGGCGCGCGAGGTTCCCGCGGCTTGGGCGGCGTCCTCGACGATGGTGAGCCCTCGCTCCGTGGCGAACGCGCGGAGGTTGGCCGGGTTGCCCATCCTGCCCCACAGGTGCACCGGGACGATCGCCTTGGTCCGGGCTGTGACCTTGGAGGCGGCGTCGGCGTAGTTGAGGTCGAGGGTGTCGGGGTCGCTGTCGACGAACACCGGCTTAGCGCCGAGCTGGACGATCGGTTGGGCGGTCATGATGACGGTGAGGGCCGGCAGCAGGACCTCGTCGTCGGGCCCGACACCGATCGCGGAGAGCGTGGTGTGCAGGGCCGTCGTTCCGGAGGACACCGCGACTGCGTGCCGCCGGGCGAACACCTGGGTGAGGTCGTGCTCGAACCGGCCGGTGAACTCGGCGCGGGTGGGGTCGGGCATGCCGGCCAGCGCGGCCGGCATGCTGTCGCCGAGGCACTCCGTCTCGGGGAGCGCGGGCAGGCCGGTCACGTTGCCTCCCGCGCGAGGAGGCGGGGCATGCCGAGTACGAGCGGGACCATGTTCACGCAGTCCCGGGAGAAGTGGGAGCAGTCCGTGCACGCCGGGCGGTCGGCGAACAGGGTCCGCGCGTCGGCGCCGACGATCGTGCGCTGCTCCGAGGAGGCGGTGGCGGCGATCCGCCGGTCGGACGGGCAGTCCCACAGCGAGCCGTCGGGCTGGATGAAGAACAGCTGCGCCCCGCCGAAGCACTCCTTGACGCGGCCGCTGTCCTGGGTGGAGATCGAGGCGAGGAACTGCCGCATGTAGGCGGGGTCGGGGAGGGCGAGCCCGCGGGGGTCTGCCTGGAGGCGCAGCAGTTGGTCCTCGACCGCGGGGACGTCCTCGGGAGTGTGGCACCGCTCGGCGAAGAGCTTGTGGTCGGGCGGGAGGGAGATGGGCTGCGGGACGTAGTAGTCGACGCCGACGTCGGAGGCGAGCTGGGCGACGTCGGTGATCTCCTGGGGCCGGTCGCGCATGACCACGGTGTAGATGCCGACCCGCGGGCCCGGCCCGGAGCCCCGCTTGCTCAGCAGGGTGCGGATGCCGTCCAGGACCTCGTGGTGGCCGACCCGCCCGGACCGGGATGGCCGCAGCCGGTCGTTGACGGCGGCGTCCGCGCTGTCGAGGGACACCGAGACCCCGTCGACGCCGAGCTCGACGAGCCGCCGGGCGATGCCCGGCCGGGTCAGCGGCACGCCGTTGGTCGCGACGACGACCTCGCACCCTGCGTCCTTGATCGTCTTGATCAGGCTCAGGGTGGGCAGCCAGTCCAGCGGCTCGCCGCCGGCCAGGACGACCCGTTCGACCGGGGAGCCGGCCAAGGACTGCGCGAACTCCTCCATGACGGTGCGGTCGAGGTCGCGGACAGGGATGTGGGACAGCACGCCCGGACCCTCGGGAAGCGTCTCCTTGTGCTCGGCCAGCTCCCCGAAGTAGCAGTGGGGGCAGCCGAACGAGCAGGGCGAACGCAGCGCCCACAGCACGGTGATGTCACGCAGCACGGCTGACCTCCCGCTGCTCCACAAGGGCGCGCACGGCGTCCTCGACGGCCTTGCCGGTCTCCTCCGGGCCGTGGCCGGTCACGTCGATCACGGTGAACCGGTCCGGGTCGGCAGCGGCCAGCTCCCGGTACAGATGGTCGGTCTGCTCGATCACCTCCAAGGCGCTCTGCGGCAGCGTGCGCCCGATCCGGGCGGCGAACCGGGCCACGCACACCTCACGGTCGCCGGTCAGCAGGAGGGTGGCGTCCGGCATCGACCGCCACCGACGCGCGGTGGCCAGGATTTGCTCAGCCACCGTCCGGGCGGGCGTGGCTCGGTGCTCGTCGTGGAGGATCGCCCCCTGACACACGGCCACGCTGTCCACGCCGCGGTCCTCGACGATCACGTCGACGCCGTCCAGCCGCTCGGGGGTGAGGCGCTCGAACTCCCGGAACTTCAGCGCCAGCAGCGCGAGCGTCTCCACGACCGGGTGCCCGGTGCGCAGGCAGACGTCCCCGCCTGCGGCGAGGGTGGCGATCACCTGGCCAGCCAGGGTGTCGGCGGCTTGGTCGGTCAGCTCGTCCAGCCGCAGGCACCGCGAGCCGAGCGCGGTGGCCGTCGCACGCACGGCGGTGGTCTTCCCGACCCCGTTGATGCCCTCCACGCTCACCCACAGAGGCCCGCCGTTCGCCTTCCTGTCGCGCCGGGGCCTGGGAACCCTGGTGGTGGTCATGCAGGCCTCCGGCACACGAACACCAGCCCGGGCGACCGGAGCGCCCGGTCGGGGGCGGTACTGCTCGCTCAGTTCAGCGCTCATGCTGTCCCTCCCAGGGGAAAACGATCCAGGTGTCGTTCAGCGATGCGATGTGGTCGATGACGCGGTCGGGGTCGGCCTCCTGCGTCCAGTTGGCCCGGTTCACGCAGAGGACCGCGGTGCGTACCCGGGCGGGTCCCAGGTCGCGGAGCAGGTCGGCCGTTTTGGTGAGGGTCGTGCCGCTGCCGGCGATGTCATCGACGAGCAACACGTCCAGGCCCGTCAGGTCGCCGAGCGAGGCGGGGTTGCGGACAGTCGGCAGCGGGGTCTTGTCGGCGTGGATGCCGTCTCCCGTGGTGCGGGTGACCTCGACGGTCCGAACGTCGCGGATCCCGAGACGGTGAGCGAGCCACACGGCCGGGACCATGCCGCCGCGCACGATGCCCACCACGGCCTGCGGCACCCCGCCGGACGTCACCTGATCGGCGAGGGCCTGTATAGCGGCGCTGATGTCGTCCCACGTCAGGTACAGGGGAGCGGGCCGGTCAACGTTGGGCGCGGGCGGCATCGGGGACGTGGCCATCTGCTGCACCTCCTTCCTGGTCTGCTTGCCGGTCGGGATCAGGCCG
The DNA here is from genome assembly GCF_040675505.1 of Streptomyces sp. NPDC049597. NCBI lineage: Bacteria > Bacillati > Actinomycetota > Actinomycetes > Kitasatosporales > Streptomycetaceae > Streptomyces > Streptomyces sp. NPDC049597. Next base: position 72,148 of record NZ_JBFAOY010000023.1, on the reverse strand, counting down.
CGTTCCACTGGGCGGCGGCGAGGCTGACGAACTGCTGGTTCAGCACCGGGTCGGTGCCGAACCGGCCTCCGGTGTGCACCGTGGTGGTGCGGGCGGCCTCCATCCGCACGCCGCGCATGCTCATGCACAGGTGCACCCCGCGTACGACGACGGCGACGTCCTCGCGTCCGATCACGCTGGCCAGGTATTCGGCGACCTGCCGGGTGAAGCGCTCCTGGACCTGGAGCCGGCCGGCGAAGTGCTGGGCTGTCCGCCCGAACTTCGACAGGCCCACCACCTCGCCGTCTGGTACGTATCCGGCGATGACCTGCAACTGCATGGGAAGCAAGTGGTGCTCGCAGAGCGACCACACGCTCATGCCGCTCACGATGACCAGCTGCCCGCTCAGCTGGGACTCGGTGAAGCAGGTGGCCATCGCGGAGTCGTCCGGGGACAGAAAGGCGCTCCACCAGGCCGCGACGCGGTCCGGGGTGCCGATCAGCCCTTCGCGGGCGGGGTCCTCACCCAGCTCGACCAGGAGTTGGGCGATCAGGTCGGTGACGCGGGCGATGTCGATGGCCGCGGTGGGCCGACCGGGCAGAAGGAAGGCTGTGCTCCGATCAGCGTCGGGGCCGGCGACCGAGGTCGTCATGGACTTCTCTCGCTTTCGGGGGGCTAGGGAACGGGATGGTAGGAAGGAATCAGCGGCCTCGTGCGTCCGCGAAGGCGAGCACGTGCAGTCGGGTGGTGAAGTGCCAGTGCCGCGCCGCGACTGCGTCCGCGAGGACTCGGGTCGCTTCGGTGATCGCGTCTGCGGTGGTGCCCTCGGGCATCACCCACACCGGTGCCAGTTGGTGGGCGTCGGCCAGCTCGGCGATGCGGTCGAGGTCGGCCACCGAGGACGCGACGAACTTGAATGCCGCCCGCCCGGAGGCCACGAACGCCTCGAGTGCGGCGGTCACGATGCTCTTGGCCTCGTCCACGCCGAAGCTGGCGATCTTGGGTGAGACGTTGAAGCGGACCCCGTCGGCCACAAGCTCGGGGACGGGCGCGAGGGTGCCGTTCGTCTCGAACTCCACCCGCTTCCCGGCGGCCAGCAGCTGCCGGACGAGCGGCACCAGGCGCGTCTGCTGGAGCAGGGGTTCCCCGCCGGTGATCACGACCAGTTTCACTGGCGACGACGTGGCCCAGGCCACGAGGTCCGCCACCGTCCGCTTGGTCGACTCCTTACGCAGGTCGAACTGGCTCCTGTCCCAGGTGTACTTCGTGTCGCACTTGGTGCACGTGAGGTTGCACCGGGACAGGCGGATGAACAGAGCGGGATGCCCGCAGCTCGGGCCCTCCCCCTGGAAGGTCGGAACCTCGACCCCGAAGCATTCCGCGACGATCAGCCGTAACCCGGCATCGGTGGCCGCCAAGCCGACGTCGATCGGCCCGGCGGTGGTCATCGGTTCTCCACATCGAAGCGGGCCCAGCTGCTTGTCGTCTCGCGGACGAGGACGGCGATCAGGCGGCCGGATATCTTCGATTCGAGGTTCTGGATGAACCAGCCGGCGAGGAACTGGGCCAGGCGCTCCGAGGTCGGCTCGAAGGGGAGGATCTCGTGCAGGTTGCGATGGTCCAGCTCGGTGTGCAGGAATACCTTGAACGGGGCGAGGGCGCCGAAGTCCGTGACGAAGCCCGGCTCCTCCAGGGTGGGAGCGGTCAGGATGACCTCCACCTCGTAGCTGTGACCATGCTGGCGGGAGCACTTGTGCTCGGGCGGCAGTCCGGGAAGCCGGTGGCCGGCTTCGAAGGTGAACGTCTTGCCGATGGTGAAGGCACCGGGCGGGAGTGGAACGGAACCGAGGGTCATGATCATCCTTCGCGAGTTTGAGAAGGGGCGGCTCCAGCCGCCGGAGGGATCCGCACATGGGTCGACAAGCGGGCCCGAGCCCCAGCGCGCCGTACACACCGGCATCGGCATCGTGCGAGGACTGCCTCCCACGATGCGCCCAGACCTGAGTGGTCGTCATTGCCGGGCTTCTGTAGGAACATTGACGGGTCTGCGCAATGTCCGTCCGGGGTCTCCTGACGAACTGGACGGCTCAAGGATGTGGCGGAGCTGCGGAGGGGCGGGCAGTGGGCGGGGTTTCCCGAAAGCGTCGTGCGGAGATCCAGCGGGAGGCATCCCGGATCCGTGCTCAGTGCCAGCGCGAAGGGCACGCTCAGGAGCGGATCGTCACGAACCTTCGATCGGCGCTGCCGGAGCTGACGGCCTTGGAGGCGTGGCGTCTGGCTCTGGGGTGGTCGCGGCCCCAGGCGATCCGGGAGGTGGCTGCCGTCTACCGGGCCGACGGCCTGCTCCCGCCGAACCTGACCCAGGCCCTGCTCTGCCGCTATGAGCACGGCCAGGCGGATCCCGGGGACGAGTACCGGCTGATGATCTCCCGGGCGTACGGGGCCCGCCCCGACCAACTCGGCCTGGCAACACGCTGCCTGTGGTGCAGCACGTGCGCGACTCCGCCGCCACTCCACTACGGTCAGCATCAGCCAGAAGAGTTGAACATCGGCCGGAAGGAACCCATGACGACCGCCAGCGGGCTGCCCGCCATCCGCGAATCCGTTCAGTGGGCTGTGCTGGACGCCCCGGGCGGCTCCCCGGCGCTCGTTGCCCTGGCCGAGGCGGCCGTGGAGCACTACGCCCTCAACTACAGCAAACACCCGCCGGCTGTCCTGCTCGAAGAAGTCCGCGGGACCCGCAACCTGCTCTCCACCGCGACGGCAGCGGCTGACCGCGAAACTGCGCATGGTCTTCGTCGGCAGGTCGGCTGGCTGTCGGCCCTCCTCGGCAACCTCGCCTATCACCTGGACGATCGCGCCGGGGCCCGGACCCACCTCACCCTGGCGGGCGCTCTTGGCGAATCCACCCACGAGCCAGCGCTGACTGCCTGGGCCAGTGGGGCCCTGGCCATGGTCGCCACCGCTCGCCGGGACTGGGACCACGCCCGCCGCCATGCCGAGTACGGTCTCCAGCATGCTCCCGAGGGTCTGCGCCGGGCGCAGCTCCTGGGCTGGGCGCTGCTTCCTGCGCTCGCCGCCCTGCAGCGGGCCTCGGAAGCCGACGACGTGGTCAGCGAGAGTGACGAGATCATGCGCGCTGCGGCCGAGTTGCCAGGGCGCTTCGGATACGACCGCGCCGAGCACCGTCTTCACGTCGCCGAGGCCTACTTGACCCTCGAGCGCCGCGACCGCGCTGCCGACGTCGCCCACGAGTCGATCGCGGCCGCGCCCGCCGAAACGCCAGCGTGGGTCGCGGCCACGCTCGTCCTCGCGCTCGCCGAAGCCCGGGACACACCGGACCAGGCGGCCACCCGCGCGCTGGGTGTGCTCGACCTCATCCCTCCACACAGGCTCCGCGCGACCGCCCGCAACCGCCTGGCCCGCCTCGGACGTCTGCTCGACGGCTCGACGATCTCCTCGGCCACTGAGCTCGCCGAGCGTCTGCGCACGCTCCCGGCCCCGATCCGCGCCGACGGGACAGCCGCGTAGCCGCCTGGTGCAGCCGAGGGGGCGTACACAGACCACGGCTTCGCCGCTCACTATGCCGCCTTCAGCCGCCGGCGGACGCACCCCGCGTACACGGCGTTGAAGCTGCCGAACCTCTTCAGGTGCCGTCCGACCATCTGCGGCCGGTAGAGCGAGGGCCGCGGGGATCTCGGCGGACACACGGAGCTTCATCGTCCGCTCACCGCCAGCATGCGCAGTGCCGTGTCGGGGGCGGAGATCGCCACGGCGGGCGCATTTCGGGCCTCGGCGCGCAGCCTCAGTCGTGCTACGCGCTCACCGTCAGCGCGGCGGACGGGTGGCAGGTACTCCCACCCGAGGTCCTGCAGAGTGTCCGTCAGCGATGTGCTCGCTTCGCTGGTGGCGTCTGCGGGGGCCGGGATCTCCCACCAGACCCACTCCAGGCCGCTTCGTGCCGCCCGGTCGGCGAGCCACAGGGTCAGCAGCCGTCCTCCCAGGGTGTTCTCACCCGGGACCGGCGGTACCAGGGACACGAGGAGCCCGGGGGCCCGGCCCTCAGCACCCCAGTGCCGCATTTCAGGCTCCGGGGGCACGACAATGCAGCCGACGAGGGCTCCGTCCTCGTACAGGCCGAGCATGTCAGCCTGCGACCGGATGAGGCCGACCAGTTGACTGGTGGGGTGGTCGATGTGCTGCTCCGCGAGACGGAGCGCAGCCTCTTGCGCGAGGGCCAAGGCTTCGGCTCGGGAGGCGCCGGTGCTAATCGGCAGCATCTCGTACGCCGACCGCTGGTTGTACCTACTGACCGTCAGCCCGCCGATGGTGCCCGCGGCGCCCATCAGACCGGTCCTGCCGTGGATGAAGCGGAGCGGGATGTCGTGTCGCCGAGGATGCCCCAGGTGTGAGCCAGGCCTATCAGGTGGGCCGCGCTGTCAGCGGCGGCCTTGACGATGACAGCGTCGATCTCGGCCCGCACATCATCGGGCGACACACCGATTACGTTGCCGATGTCCGCGTTGCGGGTGTGCTCTGCGATCGCACAGATGGTCTTCCGCTCGATTTCGGTGAGGTCGGGGGCTGGCGTGAGGCTGGCCGGCGGGGGAACTTCCCGTGCTGTGAGCAGGGCGTGCACGAGGACGGCGCGTGAGGAGCCCGGGCAGCCCAGCCTCCTACGCGCCGAGCTGAGGTGGCTGGCCACCCCGTCCACGGACAGGGAGACCTTGCGGGCGATCGCCACGTTCGGCATGCCGTAGACGAGTTGTGCGGCAACGCGACGCTGTTCCGGGGTGAGGATTGCCGGTCTGGTTGGGGCGGTGGTCATCTGAAGTCCTGGTCGACGGTGGTGGGATGTGGTTGCGGGGACGCGGATCGGGTTGCGCCGAGGGCGGCCGGGGCCTTCCCCCGGCGCGAGAGCTTCCTTGGGCACTCCGGGCGCTGCCTCGCCCATGCCGGGCCCGGTGATCAACTGGGCATTCGCCATTGGTTGCGCTCCTCGACCAGTTGGTAGACAGCGGCACAATCCTCAGCGGTGACCATCGGACGCATCTGGTAGGCCGACGTTCCGGTGGTGCTCTTCACGGCCTCTGGAGCAGTGGGCTCCGCCTGCCCGTATAGGTGCGCGTGAGTCCGCCCCTTCATCGCCGTCCGCCAGACCCCGTTGAGGCCGAGTCCGCGTGCGTGGTGCGATCGGGGCCCGAGCCGAGGAGCTCCCAGGCGTGGGCCAGGCCGATCAGGTGGGCGGCATCCTTCGCTCCGGCCTTCTTCACCAAGTTCCTGATGCGGGGGTGCACTGTGCTTTGTGGCAGTCCGCCGGCTGCTGTGGCGATCTCCTCCCTGGAGGAGCGCATGGCGACCGCGTACAGCAGGAGCAATTCGTCGGGGGAGAAGTCGGGCCGCTCCTGGGGGGCCGACGGTGGCTTCGCCTGACCGGTGTTCAAGGCGGCATGGACCCGCGCAGGGCGGCTTGAGACGCCGGTCTTGTTGCCGATCTGCCGAAGGTGCCCCTCGAGCGTTCCCTGCTTCAGCCCCAGTGCGGCTGCCGCCTCGCTGTTGGTGGCTCCAGCGGCGATGTGTTCCATGACCAGGACTTGGGTGGGCGTCAGTCGGACGAAAGTCGAGGCAGAGGGCGGTCTGGCGGACATCATGTTCCTTCGGGGCTGCGATGACGGGCTTGCTGAGGTTGGGGTTAGGCGGATCGGCCGGGTGAGACCGGCAGCGCCTCGAGGTCATTCGTGACGAACGACCGCTGTGGTTGTGGAGGAGAAGCAAGGACGTCGTCCCGGGGGCCGTCGGTGGCGGCGACGGAGTCGAGTCTGAGTGCCGCTTGGATCAGGGCGAAGTGGCTGAAGGCCTGTGGGAAGTTGCCGACCTGCCTGTGTGCATCGCTGTCGTATTCCTCGGCGAGGAGGCCGACCGCGTTGCGCAGGGCTAGGAGCTTGTCGAACAGGCAGCGCGCCTCCTCTTCTCGGCCGATCATTGCCAGGGCCTCGACCATCCAGAACGAGCAGGCCAGGAAGGTGCCCTCGTCCCCCGGAAGGCCGTCGACCCCGGTGTCGTGTCCGGCGGTCGGGTAGCGGCTGATGAAGCCTTCAGGCGTGGACAGCTCGCGCTGGATGGCCTCGACGGTGCCGATGACACGCTTGTCGCTCGGGAGGAGGAAACCGACTTGGGGGAGGAGTAGCAGGGCGGCGTCGAGTTCCTTGGAGCCGTAGGACTGGGTGAAGGTGTTGCGCTCGGCGTCGTACCCGTTGGTGCACACATCGTCGTGGATGGCCTGGCGCAGGTGACGCCAGCGTTCGACGGGGCCGGTGGCGTCGCCGGACTCGACGAGCTTGATCATGCGATCGACGGCTACCCATGCCATCACCTTGGAGTGCACGAAGTGGCGCCGTTCGCCGCGGACTTCCCAGATGCCCTCGTCCATTTCCTGCCAGGCGTGCTCGAGGTACTGGATGAGCTCGATCTGCAGCTGGTAGGCGTCGTCGTGGTGGTCGAGGCCGGCGAGGTGGCCGAGGTGCAGGGTTTCGATGACTTCGCCGTAGACGTCGAGCTGGAGCTGGCGGGCTGCACCGTTGCCGACGCGGACGGGGCGGGAGTTCTCGTAGCCGGGCAGGTGGACGAGCACCGTCTCGGGGAGATCGCGGCGTCCGGTGATGCCGTACATGATCTGCAGCTGGCTGGGGTCGCCGGCCACGGCACGCAGGAGCCATTCGCGCCAGGCCCTGGCCTCGTCGAGGTATCCGGTGCGCACGAGCACGGCGAGGGTGATCGCGGCGTCACGAAGCCAGGTGTAGCGGTAGTCCCAGTTGCGGGAGCCGCCGATGTCCTCGGGCAGCGAGGTGGTGGGTGCGGCGACGATGGCACCGGTCGGCGCGTAGGTGAGGGCCTTCAGCGTGATCAGGGAGCGAGACACCGCTTCGCTGTAGGGACCGGCGTAGGTGCTGCGGGCGGACCAGTCCGTCCAGAAGCGGGTGGTGTCCGTGAGTGCCTGGTCGGGGTCGGGGTAGGGCGGCGGGCCGAGGTGCGAGGGCTGCCAGGTGAGCGCGAAGGCCACCTGCTCGCCTTCCTGAACCGTGAAGTCGGCCCGAGTGTGGCCGTCCTGATCGGCCATGGGGACAGAGCTGTCCAGCCAGACCGCATCGGCGCCGGCCACCGCGCGGTGCCTGGTGGAGCCGAAGGCCTGGGGGATGCGCTCGCGGCGGGGGGCGACCTGCCCGTAGGAGAACCGTATGCGGGCCCGGGAGACCATGCGGACTGTGCCGGCAACGCCTTGGACGATCCTGATCAGCTGGGGGCTGCCGGGAGAGCCGGCGGAGTGGGGCGGCATGAAGTCCAGCACACGGACGGTTCCCTCCGCGCGGCGCCAGGTCGTCTCCAGGACGAGGGTGCCGGGCAGATAGCGGTGAGTGGATGTGGCCTCTCCCTTCGGGCGGATCTGCCAGGAGCCGTGCTCGTCGGTGCCGAGGAGCGCGGCGAAAACCGCGGGCGCCTCGAAGTCGGGCAAGCACATCCAGTCGGCGCTTCCGTCCAAGCTGATGAGGCAGGACGTCTGCATGTCGCCCACCAGGGCGTAGTCCTCGATCACGGTCACGGTCGTGTCCTTCAACGGTGCGGCTGCGGGTTGTGTGGTGGCGGCGGCCCGCCGGGGCCGTCAGACCCCGGCGGTCGCCAGGGTGTCGTCGGGGTTCGTCGTCGCGGTCACACGGGCCGACCACTGGCCCTTGTCCAGGCCGAGGGCGACTTCGCCGAGGCGAAGCAGCTGGATGTCGGAGGTGCCGGCCGGGGCAAAGATGTGGAAGGCGTCGCGTACGTAGCGCTCGATGGGGCGGTCGGTGAACAGGCCGGCTGCCGCGTGGATCTCCATGGCCGCGCGGGCGGAGTCGATGGCCCATTCGACGTTGATGAACTTGGCGTTCATCAGCTCGGCGTCGCACGGCTGACCCATGTCCAGCAGATGCGCGGCGTGGTAGGCAGCCAGGCGCGCGGTCATCAGCCGTGACTGCATTTGCCCGATCTTGAGCCTGATGGTGGGAAGGTCGTGCAGGGGCTTGCCGTAGCGGTGGCGCTCGGTGGTGAACCGGATGGTCTCGTCGAGGATCGCCTGGTGGATGCCGAGCGCCACCGCTGTGAGGTTCGGGCGCCCGTACAGCACGCTGGAGGAGTAGGCGACGTCCCGGCCGTCTCCCTCCCGGCCGAGGCGATTGCCGACCGGTATTCGACAGTCGTCGAAGTGCAGCTCGCCGAAGCTGAATCCGTGGAGCCCGAGGGTTCTGCCCGGTGCCGGCAGGACGAGGCCGGGGCGGTCCGCTTCCACGAGGAAGGCGGTGAGCCCCGTGGAGCCGCAGCCGGTGCGGGCGACGACTCCGTGGAGGTGGCCGATGTGAGAGTTGCCGACGTAGATCTTGCGGCCGTTGAGGACGTAGTGGCGCCCCTCGCGGCGTGCGGTCATCTGCATGCCCAGCACATGGCTGCCGGCTTCGGGCTCGGTGACGGCGATGGTGGGAAGGCACGAGCCATCGGCGACCCGGGGTAGCCACATGCGCTTCTGCCGCTCATTGCCGAAATGGATGATCTTCGCGACACCGAGCTGGGACGCCTGGACCACGGCGCCCATCGCACCGCTGATCCGGGACAGCTCCTCGATGATGAGCGTCTTGGCGAGGTGACCGGCCCCCATGCCGCCGTAGGCCTTGTCGACGGTGACGCCGATCCACCCCTGCCGGGCGATGGCCGACGCGAGCTCGGTCTCGATCCCTCCGGTGCGCTCCATGTCCGCCACACGCGGCGCGACCTTGGACTCCGCGAACGCGCGGACCTTTGACCGGAGTTGGTGGTGTCGCTCGTCGAGATAGGCGTCGGACACTGTGGGGGCTCCCCTCCCTGTTGGTCGCTCATGGCGTACGGCGGTGCGAAGGTGGGCTACGGCTGGATGCCTGCACGCTGGTAAAGGAAGTTCATGACGTCGTCGCGTCGCTGTTTGATGAGAGCCAGGGAGCTACGGCCGGTACTCAGGTCCCGTTGCACAGGGCCCACGAAGCACACGGTGCCGAGCACCGTGTCACCGTGGAGAAGGGGAGCACCGGCGTACGTGCGGATCCCGATGAGGTCGACGACCGTGTTGCCCGCGAACCGCGGCGAGGCGAACACGTCGGGCAGGACCAGGGCCATCTTGCGGTCGACGACTTCGGGGCAGAAGCCGTGGTCGAGGGGCATGCTGCGGCCGACGGTCGGCAGTTCGCTCTCCTCACCGGGCGTGTGCAGGCCGAAGAACTGCTGCTCGGCTCCGAAGATGTTGACCATGGCGTAGGGGACGTCGGCCTCTTGGGCCAGTCGCGTGGCGAACGCGTCGAGCTCCGGTTGGGGGCCGGCCAGGCCGAGGGCACGCAGTAGGGCATCCCGTTCCGTCTGCGGGGCGTCGGAGCGTGGGAGGTCAGCGGAGAAGGTCATGCGAGGGCTCCGGAGGTGAGATGACGGCGGCGCCGAAGGCTGTGTTCGACGAGTCGGATCAGAACGGTCATGGCGGATGCGCGCTGGCGGACATCGCAGGTGAGCACGGGGACGCCGGGGTCGAGCTCGAGGGCCTGACGTACCTCGTCGGGCGTGTAGCGGTAGGCGCCGTCGAACTCGTTGACGGCGACGACGAACGGCGTCTCCAACTGCTCGAAGTAGCTGACCGCGGCGAAGGAGTCCTCCAGGCGCCGGGTGTCGGCGAGGACGACAGCCCCGACTGCTCCGTACGAGAGGTCGGGCCAGGCGAACCAGAAGCGCTCCTGTCCCGGGGTGCCGAACAGGAAGAGGATCATGGGGAGGGGCAGGTCGGCGAACGTGATCCGGCCGAAGTCCATCGCCACGGTGGTGGTGGTCTTGTTCGCCACTCCGGTGAGGTCGTCGATGCCCCGGCCGGCGTCGGTGAGGACTTCCTCGGTCGTCAACGGCGGTATTTCGCTGAGCGTGGCGACCATCGTGGTCTTGCCGACGCCGAAGCCGCCGGCCACCACGATTTTCAGCTCCGCCATGGGGGCCGCCGCGCTCCCTGGTTCAGAGCCGAGTGTGTAGGCCATGAAGCAGTGCCTCCAGTAGCTGTATGTCGTCGTGACCGGCAGTGGCGCCTTCGGGATTCGCCAGGGCCAGGGCATCGCAGTCGAGAAGGTCCCCGATCAGGACCTTCACCACCTGCACGGGCTGGCCCAGCCGGGCGGCGAGCTCGGCAACGGGGCGGGGGGCGCCGCTGCAGTGCAGCAGCAGCGCCTCGCCTTCGGGACTCGGGTGGGCCGCCCCGCGGGCGGCCGGCCGGGTGATCAGGCAGGTGGTGAGGTGTAGCGGGTGATTCGAGTGGGTGCGGCCGCCGGTGATCGTGTAGGGGCGGATATCCCCTAAAGAGCTGTCGGTCCAGCCGCTGCCGGACGCCACGTCACACCCCCGGCCCGCTGAAGGCGTTGGGTCGGGCCTGCACGACCAGGTGCTCGTCCAGACCCCTGATGAAGGCCTCCATCTCGTAGCCGACCTGACCTGCGTCCGCGTCGGGTGTGGCGACGACGGCCAGGACGGTGTTCACCGCCCTGTCGTCCGTGAACTTCACGCCCGCGCTCATCACGAACAGGAGGCCGCTGTCGTGCTCGGCGACTATCTGGCGCATTCCGCCCGGGGTGTCCTTGAACTGCTGCCGCGCAAGCGAGTACAGGCCGGAGATGACGGCCGCAGTGTTGTCAGCTTTATCGACTGGCTGTTCGGTCCAGGCCACCTTCAGCCCGTCACCGGCGGCGAGGAGGGCGGCGGTGGTCCCGGGTGCCCTCTTGAGGAGCGCGGCGAGCAGTGCGCTGAGCTGTTCGCGCGCGGACGTGCCAGGGGTGGGGATGCCGTCGCTCTGCATGGATGTCTCCTGGTCAGGGATGGGGGTGTATGCGGACAGGGGGTGTCTCAGGCGTCGGGCGGCTGGAGCGCGGTGGCGTCTTCTCCAGACGGCCTGCGGGAGCGGAAGTTCGCCATCAGTCCACTGGTCGCGTTTCCTGCCGGCGCCTGCTGGGCGGGAGGCGGAACGCGCTTCTCGGCCTCGCCGCGACGCGGCAGGGGCGGTCGGCCTTCGCTCTGGGACAAGGCGGCAGGGGCCGCGTCGCCCGGCAGGGCAGCGCGGATGTGCCGGGGCAGCTCGGCTGTGTCGTCCGGGCGTGGCATCGTGTGCACTCGTCGCGCAGGGCTGGACGGCATGGAGGGACGCGGATCTTGGGCGGCGGGCCGGTTGTTCAGGCTCTGCATGTCGGAGGAAACCAGCAGATCCGGGGGGATGACCACGACGGCCTGGGTTCCGCCGACGATGTTGGGCCCCAGCTGAATGGTGATCTTGTGGCGCTTCGCGAGGAGGGCGGCGACCAGGAGGCCGATCCTGCCCTCCCGGAGGCGGGCGCGGGGATCTTCCGCCTCGGGGGCTGCCAACAGACGGTTGAGTGCTTCCCGCTTGCCCTGCGACATGCCGGTGCCGCGGTCGAGCAGTTCGATGGCTATCCCGCCGCCGGCCTGGTGCGTGAAGACCTCCACTCGGTCACTGGAGAAGGCGGTGGCGTTCTCCATCAGGGCGGCAAGCAGGTGCACCACATTCGGACTGACGTATCCCGGCAGTGCGGCAGCTGTGTGCTGGGACGGCGCCACGCGCACGCGCTGGTACTCGGGGATCTCCGCGACGGCGCGCCGGATCGCCGTGGCCAGCAGGACCGGTGCGCTGTCACGCGAAGGAGTGTTGCCGCCAAGGACTGCGAGGCTTTCGACAGCGCGCCGGATCTGGGTCAGCAAGTGATCCACGCGGAAGAGCTCGGCCATCAGCTCCGGGTCTTCGATGTTCCTCTCGACCTCGGAGATCACGGTGATGCTGCGGTTGACCAGACTCTGCAGACGAGGAGAGATCGACTTGAAGATCTCGGCGAGTTCCGCCTGGGCGTTGAGCTTCTGGTGCTGGCGGCTCGCTGCCGCCATCACCGTCTTCCACGACTCCTCGAAGGCCTGCTTCAGCAGGGCCACCGCGTCGGTGCGCACATCTCCGGTGCGCGACGGGGCCGCAGGCGGCGGGAAGTTGGTGTGCGCTGCGCCCTGTTCAGCCTGCTCGGCCGCCCAGCGGACGCTCTGCCGGCCCTCATCGATGGCAGCAATAACTGCTTCAAGGGCCCCGAGGGCGTCGTCACGCTCCTGGCGGACTGTATCTTCCCGCGCCAGGCCACGGCGGGTGGCGAGTGCACGCGCTCCGGTCCACCACAGCACGCAGGTGGCGCCGGCTACAGCTGTTGCGATGCCGACCGGGGTGGGCAGGACGTCGAAGTCGTCGATCAGCCAGCCACCGGCCACAACCGCTCCTGTGAGCGCGCTGGCGGTGAACGCGGGCGGAAGGTCCACTCTGGTGCTGGCGTGCGCGCGTCGGCGTCGGCTGTTGCGCACCGGTACCTGGGCGGCGGGATCAGACATGGCACATCTCCCGTACGCGAAGCCCTATCGGGCGCCGTCCGGCGTTCCGCATCTGGGAGCGCACCAGGCTGAGGCAGTCGTGCAAAGTCCGCGGGTCTGTGGTCGCGTACGCCCGGGACTCGGGCGGGGCGACCCAGAAGCGGTGGTGGCAGACCGACTGCGCTCCCTGCCTCGAGCACCGCAGTGACGGCCCGGTGTCACAGAACGAGTGCGCGGCTCCCCACAGAGCGGCGGTTCCGAATTCGACCGGCACAAGAAGCATCCGGTGAGCGAGGCAGCACAGCAGCGGCCCGACGGCTGCCCCGGTCTCGACAAGGTGATCGATCGCGGACATGCCCAGACCCATGCTGACCCGGACCACGTCGTAGTCACGCGGGAGGTCAGGCGGGGGAGTCTCGCTGAAATGCAGCCGCCAGGAGTGGCGAGTGCTCAGTAGGGGAGTCATCAGCTCTCCGGTCAGGACGGGAAGCTCCCGTCGGAGGGTTGGGGGGGTGGGGCCGTTCTGGTGCCCTGCCGTGCACGGGTCGGTCCAGGGACTGGCTGGTGAGACCGTGTCGACCCGTCAGCAGCCGTAACGGCGGCGTCAGCCTGGTGAGCGCCCGGTACCGACGGCGGCCACCGTCGAGACGATGGAACGAACCTTCGGCGAGGAACGCATCGCGGAACTCCCATGTCGATTGCGGGAAGGCAGGTGTGGCAGCTGTACCTGCTGATTGGGGGTAGTACCTCTTACTCAAACCGGCCGGCCAGCCCAATAGGGGCTTGCGCTCCGACGTCTGGCCGTCGCAAACCCTGAAGGGCTAGCGCAAGGCAGCGGTCCTCAGACAAGGTGGTATCCACGACAATCTTCGGGTCCGGGATCGGTTCCCGACATGGCACGCGGACGTCGATCGATGCTGGCCGGGGCACCGGCTCGACTCGCCCCCGTTCGAGTGCGATCTCGGTCGGACACACGCACTCGATGACCTTGAGTGGCTGCCCAATACCCGACGCGAACCTATTCAGAGCTTGGACGTCCCGCCCCCGAGTGAGTGGGGGGCCGTCGAGTACGACAACCCCGCCAGGTGTCGCTTCCAAGTTCCACGCAGCAGCCGTGAGAACGACTTCGAAGGACCAGTCGTTCTGTTCCCGGGATGCCGTGCTGCGCCCGCCGGGGAACAGCTGATCGCGCACCGCGATCTTGTCGAGCAGGAACCCGGGCAGCCTCTCAGCCAGGTTCCTGGCCAGTGTCGACTTACCAGTCCACGGCAGGCCGCCAACGGCGACGATCATCAACGTCTCCCATACGAAGCGAAGGGCTTTAGGCGCGTGTCAGGCCGATGTGCAGAGCTCGGCAGCCGGGCTGCAGAAGAACGCCCAGACTTCCTTCCCACCCGCGCTGCTCTGCGTAGTCGTCCAGCAGTCCGCTTCCGCGGAAACGAGCACCAGGCCACGACCTCGGGTGTCGCACGATGACGGGCGGATCGCTGGCAAGGTGGAGGAGTTGTCCGTCACCGAAACCCCGAGAGCGGTACCCGGGCTGTAGCAGCAGGAGAGCACGACGAGTTCGATCTCACCTGCGGCCCGGGTCCGGGCATGCTGAATCGCGTTGGTGACAAGCTCACTGACGGTGAGAACGACGCGCTCAGTAAGGTCGCCCTCCCGAGTGAAGCCCCAACCTGCAAGGCAGTCACGAGCGAAGCGCCGAGCCAGCGGCACGGAACTGACCTCAGACTTGACTTCGACGGTGGCCCGCTCGACGCCGTCTTGGCGCTCCAGAGCGCTCAGGAACACTGCTGGGCTCGTCTTCACGGCCGTCACCGTGATCCACCTCCCACTTATACGGCGGGAGCTGCCGCGGGCATCCGAAGAGCAGCCCACACAGCTCCCGCAGGCTCGCCAGCAGCGGCCTCAGGACCGCCGGCCATTGAGCCGCTTGAGTCTCGGATTTCCGAGAGCAGCACAGTCCCCGGACAGGACACTGCTGGGCAACTGTCACGAGTCACAGATATGCGACGCGGGCATCACGCAGTCGCAACTGGCTTCACAGATCTGCGATGAAAACGGGGAACCGAACACAACGTGAGGCCATCATTACTACTCTCGACGAAGCGAGGAGGAGGGAACCTCACATGGAACAACGTGTGAAGCCGCATGGCCCATCCTGCGCGAAGCGCTTACGACTGCAAGGCGCCGCCGCAGGACAGACCCTTCTCGAGATCGCACAGACAATCCAGGACCACTGCTCCGTCTCGCCGCTACGAGCTCATCGCCTGGCGCGAGGCCTCACGCAGAAGGAAGTAGCGGAGGGGGTCCGAGCTCTCGGTATGGGACTCGGCGAACATGCCCCGAAGGCCGACGCATTCCAACTGGCGCACTGGGAGTCCGGCCGGCACCATCCGAAGCCGCAGGCCATCGCCCTTCTGTGCGAATTCTACGAATGCAGCCCCGGTGAGCTGGGTTTTGAAGCCACAGCGGTCGCCCGAAAGGTGTCCTTGACAAACCGCCTGACCTCCGTCGATGCAGCTCGCCGCGCGGTCGACCGGACCCTGGCCGCTTCGACTGTTAGCAGCGGTCAACTCGACCTCCTCGACGAGCAGGTCTTGTGGGCCCGCCAGCAGTACGTCTACACACCCCCAGGCCCCATGCTGGCCGTGCTACTTCGCCACCTGAGCGACGTTGAGAACTTGGCGGCCGATCGCCAGCCAGCTGCCGTGCAGGTCCGGCTCTCAGAACTGACCGCGATGCTGGCAACCCTCGTTGCTGACGCCCTGATGAAACTGGGCGAACTCGACCGCTCCCAAGCATGGTACGGAACCGCCCGGCATGCCGCAGACGACAGCGGCAACACGGAGCTGCGGGCCAGGGTGCGAGCTCAAGCTGCCATGCTGCCCTTCTACTACGGCCCGCTCTCCGCAGCCGTCGCGCTCTCACGGGACGCCCGGATGATTTGCCGCGGCCGGCCGACCGCCACCGGGGCGTTCGCCGCAGCCGCCGAGGCGCGCGCCCTCGCGAAGCTAGGCGACAGTGAAGGCGCAGAAGCGGCCCTCCGCTATGCGGCAGAGATGTTCGAGCAAGTGGGATCGCGTGGCGAAGATGACGCCTTTTCATTCCCTGAGCGGCGGTTCCTCCTCTACCGCAGCGGCACGCTGACCGCTCTCGGCCGCACTGTCGAGGCCCGAAAGGCTCAGGCGCAAGCGCTGGCGCTCTACCCCGCCGAGACGGGAATCGATCCGACGCTACTCAGCCTTGAAGCGGCCATCTGCCTGGCCCTCGAGCACAGTCCGGCAGAGGCCTGCGAACTGGCTGGAACCGTGTTCCTGCGCGTTGTACCGGCCCACAGAACGCCGATCGTCGAGGAACGGGCCCGCGACGTCATCCAGGCGCTCCCGGCAGCGGTGCGTGGCAGCCGGGCGGCACGCGAGCTACACGAGATCCTCGCGCTCCCGCCTGGGCAAAGGTGACAGCACGCAGGAGTGTCAGCGAGCCTGGTCGCATGACAGCAGCAGCACCGATTCCCGGCGGGTTCGATGAGTCCGAGATGTACCAAATATTGGAGGAAGTCTGCGCGATAGCTGGCCTCGACAGCGCTGGCGCGCACCTCCTGCGAGGGCAGACCAACGCCGTCATCCGTCTCGGCAGAGAGCCGGTGGTTGTCAAGATCGCACGGAGAGGTTCACGAATCGAGGACGTGTCGCGAACTGTCCAGTTCGTTCGAGAACTGATGAGCGTCGGCTTTCCTACCGTGCCGCTGCTCGACATTGATCAACCAGTTGTCATCGGTCAGCATGCGGCCACCTTCTGGACCTATCTTCCTCAGCCGGAGAAGCCGGTGGATGCGGCGCAGCTCGCCAAGCCCCTCTACGCGCTGCATACCCTGACACCGCGTCCGCTCCAGCTACCCAAGCACGACAACATCCGGGCTATCCGGCGATCCCTCTCCGCGATCACCTCGGTGCCAGCGAGCGGCCTCCGATTCCTTCAGGACCTGGCCGACCGTCTTGAGGAGGAACTTCGCGGCGTAGCTTTTGTCCTGCCAGAGGGGGTTATCCAGGGCGATCCCCAACACCGGAACGCGTTGCATACCCCCGACGGCGGTGCCGTGCTCTGCGACTGGGACACCGTAGCTGTGGGACAACCGGAATGGGACCTGGTCACCATAGAGGTTCACTGTCGGCGGTTTGGCTACGGTCAGCCGCATTACCAGGCCTTCGCCGACACTTACGGATTCGACATCGTTCGCTGGCCCGGGTACACCACTCTCGCGGCCATTCGAGAACTTCGCATGGTAACCACAAATGCCCGCAAAACGGGGCATGCGCCTGGGAGCCTGGCCGAGGTGGAACGTCGCATCGAAGGCCTTCGGAGCAACGACGCCTCATTGCGTTGGAACCTGCTCTAGAGAGCTAGACTCCTGACCCCGGCCAGCGGCCTGACCTGGGAAGTCGTCTCCGAGTCCGCGGATAGCCGAGGGTGGTGGCCCTGAAGCCAGGGCGCCCACCGCCTCTCGGTTTACGGCTTCACGACAGCCGCAGAGATACGCCGAGGGCGCCGGTGATCATGTAAGGCGTGAACGGCACTCGCCCGCGGAAGCGATGCTGCAGCAGGTTGACGGCGGCTCGGACGCGTCTTCAAACAGATCTCGCCCAGAGCAGGGTGAGCTGCCGGACGGGTGACAAACCCTTGAAGGCTGCCAGGCCCCGGCGTCCTAAATGTCAGCCGCACCCTGCGCGAGCTGATCGCCGCCCGATTATGGCTGACCGTCTACCAGTTGCCGCCGTACGCTCCCGAGCTCAACCCCCGTCGAGGGCGTGTGGTCGCACTTGATGAGATCGCTGGCCAATCTCACCGAACACAGCCTCGACCAGCTCACTGCGCTGGTGAAGACACGGGTGAAACGGATGCAGTACCGCCCCCGCCTCATCGAGGGTCTCATCCCCCAGACCGGGCTCGACTCTTGACCGCCGTCAGCTGTCAAAGATCTCTAGTCAGAATGCAGTGGGGATCGTCGTTGTCTTCGTCGCCCACGCGGGTCCAGAGCATCAGAGTCTTCCCATACCGCAGAGCGCTGAGGGCATCTTCCACGTCATCCCCCTCGGGGCCTTTGGTGTCAAACGACCGCCGGACCGCGGTCCCTGTCTTGTCGGAGTCGTCTTTCCAGGTGCCCGATCCTGACCGGGGTCCTGTCCAGTTCCCGTCCGAGGCGCCCATCCAGTCGCCGCATACGTTGGTGGCGGTGAAAGTTCCATCTGGCTTCAGCGTCAGGGTGCCGCCCTCGGCGTCGGTCCATGTGGTCGTGAGTTCGGCCGGCTTCAGAACGACGGATTCGCCCT
Organism: Streptomyces sp. NPDC049597; assembly: GCF_040675505.1. Lineage (NCBI taxonomy): Bacteria > Bacillati > Actinomycetota > Actinomycetes > Kitasatosporales > Streptomycetaceae > Streptomyces > Streptomyces sp. NPDC049597. The sequence goes on along the minus strand of NZ_JBFAOY010000023.1, from coordinate 54,404 downwards.
CGGGCGGCGGCCGGTTCCAGATCCTGCCGCAGGCCGTGAGTGCGAGCGCCATGGAAAGGAGGACCAGCGCGGTCCGGCAGGAACGCAACACGCTCCACCTCCAGCGGTTTCTACAGGTCGCGTGCGCGACCGGGGAGATCAAGGACGTGTTCCGCAGCCTGGCATAGAATTTGAACACGTTCAAGCCGTCGAGCTGACGGAGGCGGAGCTCACCGTCACGGCCCGACGTAACCCGCACCATTGAAGATCTCTAGTGACCCGATCGAAGGTGGCGCCGCCACCAGTCCGAAGCCTTCGCCCGGACTGGCGTTTCTCTGGGGTGAGGAGCCCGAGCACCAGCCTCACCTCAGCGACCACGCGCGGCAGACCGGCACCGGTCCGGGGCCGCTAGCGCGACCGGACCGTAGGGAGGGACCAGCCACAAGATATTCGCGCTTCGCATCCCCCCAGGCGGGAGGGCTGCCCCTCGGACCACCTCTGCTTCGGGCGTGACCCTAGCGTCGAAGGGCAACTGACCTGCCGCAGGGGAAGCAGGCGGCGCGGCCGCCATCCGTGATCGTCGACGAGGTGACGAAATTGGCCACCGCTCCCGAAGAACTCCCGCTCCAGCACCACGCAGACGCTTGGGGCGACGAGGAGGCTCCCGCAGCCCCCGACGGCACATCGGGCAGGTGGGCCCCGAGACCGAGGGTTCCCTCTGCTGTCGCTGAGAACGCGCCGGAGTCCGCCTCCTCCGACTGCCGCGGGTCCTCGCGCCGCAGCCCTGACGCGGATGCCCGTGGACATCCAGGGTCCACAGCACCGAACATCTCCCAGGAACAGGGCTCAACCACATCCTCTGCGCTGCGCACCTCGGTTGCTGCGAAGGCTCCGGTGAAACTGCCGACCAAGCGGCCGCAACCGGAAATACTCCCTCAGCACATGAGAACCAAAGCGCCCCCGTATGGAGACCTCGGCTCGGTCGACACCTGGGACGACAGGGGCGGCAGCAACTCGGGAGGCGACCACGCCGAGGACTTTCGAGCCGCTCTCGACCGGGCCCACCTCCTCCCGAGCCGTCCTCGGGCTCGCCGTGGTGGAGTCCGCCTCCGCGCCCGACGTCTTTATTGCCCCGCGAACGCCCGGCCGGCATCGACGCCGTGCTCGCCCGTCCCGCGCCCCCCACCGCCTGCTAGACGAGCCGTCTCAGGTGCCGGCTACCGAAGCCTGGGTTCTGCGGGGATGGACTCCGACGAACTCGACGCGCGGATCTGGAACCGGTGGGGCCGCAAGCGTCGCGCCGATCAACAGGAACGCAGCGAGACCCGTGGCGGGACCGACCTCGCGCACCGCACCACTCCTACGCCACACGCCCGCAAAGCCCTGCACCACGAGGCAGGGACGAACGCTCTAGCAGCCTGCCAGCCCACCACACTCACACCCAGCTAGGTCCCGACGCGGAGATCCTGATGACGACGCCAACCCCAACCCAGCCCGCAACGACCACATCTGGTCCCGCGCTGCGCGCCGCGGCGTCCGCGGATGAGATGCTGGACATCCTCGAGCGCCGGGCCAAGCTGGAGAACCCGCCAGGCGTGCGCCGCGCCGGCTCTCTCGAACACCAGGGGGCACCCCCGGCCACCGGCCCCCGTGACCTCAGTGGCCTGGATGAGGCGATAGGCCGCGCGTACGCCAACTTTGGCATCTACTTCAGCCAGCCCGGCTGGAACGCCCTCACCCAGATCCACCGGCAAGCCACCGAGACACTCCGCGACTTGAACGGGCAAGCCGAGCGCACTCCTCAGGCGGCGATACAGGCCGCCCGAATCACGACCCTGGCCGCCAGTCTCATCGCCCGACACGCCGCACAGGTCAGCAGCTACCTCGCGAACCGGAACCTGCAGGACTCCCCTGCCGCCGAGGCCGTGCACGCCCTCGTCAGGGCTGCAGAGACCCACGCCGCCCAGGCAGCGGGCCTCGAGGACGGACAGGCCCTCGACACCCCACGCTTGCTCATCGCGCACATACACAAACTGAACAAGGAACTGCAGCGCGCCGAACCGGCCCAAGCCAGTACCCAGGACGTAGACCTAGACACCCCGGACGACCCCGCCCTGGACAGCGCCCTCAGCCTTGGCGCCACGGCCGATCCAGAGCTCGCCGAAGCCTCCCGGCTGATGACCGCCCTGAGCGAACTCGCCGCACAGGCCCGGCGCGCCGCACACCGCCTGACCCTCGACGTGCGCCTCCACGGCATGGTCGAAGCAGCCCAGCTTCGCGGCTTCGAGATCATCTCGGCGAGCGCGAGGGCCGTGATGCGGCGCTACGACAACCAAGGCCGGAGTGGCGAGGGGCGCCGCACCATCGCTTCCATGATCGTCCACTACGCGGAGCAGCGCCTCGAACGCATGCGAGGAACCCTTGGCGCGGACGAGCAACGCGAGCTAGGCCACTACGAATCCGATCCGCCCGATCGCTACATTGGGGCGCTCTACGAAGAGTCACATGCCGTTGTCATGGAACTGCGCGCGAAGCACCTGCTACCGGAAGTCCGCACGGACCTGCAGATCCGGTTCCTCCTCGCCCAGAGAGACCTCCACGCAGCCATACACGGAGATCAGGAGTGGGGCACCCGCCCCTTTCCCTTCTATCTGCCCGCAGAATACGTCGCCGGAATGGAGACCAACACTCCAGAGGAAACACGGCTCGCCCTCATCGCAGCACTGCGCCGACGGGTGGAAAACAATCCCTACCACCGCGATGCGGCCTTCCTCAACGCTGTCAAGGACCGCTTCACCCAGGAGCTTACGGGTCCGCCCCACCTCACCGCCGATGCACGGAACGCCGACATCACCGCCGATCAAGGGCCACACCAGGCCCAGACAACGACTACCGTTGCAGCTTCGCCGACTGCATCCGCTGAACGCGCCCCTGCCGCCGCGCCTCCAGAGCTGCCGCGCCGCGACCGAACCAGGGAACGTCGCCACCCGGGCAATCTCGGTGTCCCTCGCAATTCAACTGCTGAAGCACCTCCCGCTCAAAATTTGACGCAACTCCTGGAAGGCGAGCAGGACCGGATCAAGGAAGTGAGCGAGACCCTCATCGCCGGCAGGAACGGGCGCGCAGAGGAGTATCCCGCACCTGCCGAGACCACCCCGTCCAAGGCCACCACCAGGGATGAAGCACAACACCTCACCCAGCCGCAGCTGGCTGAGCGGACCGCCAGTGTCACGGTGCGCTGAACACCGATGCGATGAGGCCAGAACAGAGAAGGGATACCCAGAATGGCAAACGATCAGTGCGACGAGCACACGCGACAGGAGAGGCTGCGGGAGCAGGAGGAAGAACGCCGCAGGCGGAAAGTCACCGCGGCCCTACGACTACGGCAGCAAGACCGCGAGGCCTCGGACCAGGAGCGCCGTGCGGCTGACCGTCCCACCAAGGAGCCGCACTATCGCAACTTCCCATGTACTCCTACACAGGCATCCGCTGAACGAGGTGACCAGCTGGGGCCACGGGGCGCGCCCTCGCCGCCTGTCCGCTGCCACCGGCCGTGCCCGAGAGCCGCCCGCTGGCACCCTGAGCCCGGCCCGTCGGCCTCCCCCGCCAAGCCGCAACCCCGCCCCCATCCGCCGATGAGGCCCGACCAGAACGGTCGGGCCTCATCGCGTCCTGTTGGCTGGGCGCCCGGCATGCGGCATCAGTAACCGGATGCGGCTATTCAGCCTCGGGTTTGGCCGAACCACCGCTGCTGCTGTGGAGGGTCTCGCCGTTGGTGTCACGAGACAGCGCGCTGACCAGCATGTTTGGGATCGGTCTCAGAGTGCGTGCCGACGCCTTGTCTCAAATCTCGTGGCACTTCTTGGGGGATGCGCTGGAAGATGGCGACGTGCAACTCCCCTACGTCTACCGCGTCACCAAGTACGACCCCGCCGACCGTGACGATCACGGGCACTACACCGGCGCCGAGGACACCGTCAGCGATCACGGCGAGATCGAGGCGGGCTATCTTCAGGCGGTCGAGGCGTTCGCCGCGGACACGAGCATCGTCCGACTGGCCGTCCGCGAGCCACAGGTTTCGTTGCTCTCTCAATTCGGCCTCGAGCGGCCTCTGGACGGCTTCGGGCTCGACGGGCTGCTTCCGAGCGGTCTTGCCGACTTCCACGACGGAGCAGAGGTGCCGCTGGATACTGCGTTGGAGCTTGTGCGGCTCATGCTGCGGGACAGCGGTGCCTGGTGCCGGCGGAAGGGGAGGGGGAATTCGCTGTGCACGTCGGGTGGGACCAGTACCTCTACGTCAGCAGCAACCGACCGTGCCGGGTGGCACTCGCCCGCACCCGCGAGCTCCGGCTGTTCCCGAACGCATGGACGCCTCCCCATACGACTTCGAGCCCGAGGAACAAGGCGTCCAGCGACCAGGCGACAACGAGTTCTGGGCTGGCCTGCACCGGGCGGTTGCCTGTGGCCGCGCCGGCCTCTTGGAAGAGAGATACGTCGAGAACGCCTCGCGATGGCATCGCCTCACCAGCGACACCATCGACACGGTTCGCGCCGGACTCGCTCCCCGTGCCCGTCTGGCCGTGTGGCCAGCCCTGTTCTCCGACATCAGCGCAGTTCTCGGCACCCTGCCCACCGAGGGCCTCGTCGAGGCTGTCTGGCAGGACGCGGACGGCCAGATCCACAGCGCTGTGGCTGACGAAGACGACTTCCCGGGGCTGGCTGCCCGTATCTCCGGTGCCGACGCTGCATCGCTTCTATCCGTGTACGCCGATGAACGCGTCCCTCTGTTCACTGCTGTCATGCCCGACAGCGACGGGGTGGTGCGTGCCCGCTGGCAGGCCGAGCAGTCCCTCAACGATTTGGCTCAGGGCCTGTGACTGCCGCCAGGTCCGTGTGCCCCACGGCCGGAGCGCGGCCCGACTCTCTGCGTCCTACGGTGAGGGGGTGCCGGGGAGCCAGGCGAGGCCGAACGAGTGATGCCGCTGACGTGTGTCCTGTCGACGTGCATCTGTCAGATGACGAGCCGCTGACCTGGTGGGGTGCCATGTTCATTGAGAACGCTGGCCGTGGGTTTCTCACTCGACATGGCTTTCGCGGAATCGTGCTGACGGACAGGTCAGCCGACTCGGCCGTCTTGCTCCTCAGCGAAGCTGCCCATGGTCTCCCTCAGACGGCGCCGTGCGCAGTCCAGACGCTCTGCATAGTCAGCAGCGAAGATCCCGGGAAGTGCCTTGTCCAACGTCCCCGCGAGCTTGTGGATCGGGGCCCATGCGGCCGGATCGTCGACCAGACGGCTGAGATCCGTCATTTGAACTCGCTCCAGCCAGTCCGAGAGGACGAGCGCCTCGTCGGGGGTGAGCTTGATCGTGATCTCTGTGTTGTCCACGAGCCGAACTTAGCTTGTCTTTTAACGTCACGACGTCTGACTGGCGCTCCGTTTCAACGCCCCAGAGTCACCTGCCATGGCGGGTCTGCGATGCTGCCGGCGTGATGGATGAAGCGATCGTTGAGGCTGTCCGTGGTAGCGCTGGTCTGGGCAGCCTGCCTGCGCCGGCGACACCGGAGGCGGTCACGGAGGCAGAGAAGCTGATTGGCTTCCCTCTCCCGCCGTTGCTGCGGCGCCTCTACTTGGAGGTGGCGAACGGGGGTTTCGGTCCGGCAGAGGGCATCCTGGGAGTGCGCGGAGGAGCCTCCCAAGGCGACTGGAATGACCTGGCAGAGATATATCAAGACGGACCGGATCCCTCCGGTCGGATCCCTGCCGGCCTGGTGCCGGTGTATGACTGGGGCTGCACCATCTGGTCCCTGGTTGACTTCCGGGAGCCCGCCGGTCCGATGTGGTGCACGCATGAGGGCCAGCACTGGCCTCAGGGCATCAACTTGGCAGAGTGGCTGAGCGCAACTATCGAAGGAGCGCTGACTGTCCAGGGCATCCTGGACACTGAACCCGCGTGCTGAAGCAGGGTAATCGCGCACCTGGGCCCCTTTCGGACGATCAGGCAGGTCCGGTTCCCTTCCGACCAGTTTCTTCTTGACCCGTTCGCCGGGGTTTGGTGCCGACCTTGTGGTGGGCAGGGCGGCTGAACGCCTCGCCGGTCGCGAGGACCCGGCCCCCGTCATGACGGGTGGCCGGGTGGCGATTCTTCGAGCCCAGGGGCCGTCCTGGAAGGCCAGGACGAGATGGTTTCGGCGCACCAGCCGGAGAGCCGGTCTTCGTGCAGAGGTGTCTGAACCCCCTTCGGACCCGAGCGGGTGTCAGTTTGTTCGGCGGGGCCGGCTTCTCCCACGGTCGGCGAAGGTCTGTGGCCAGCGGGCGGGCGAGCCTCAGTTGGGCATAGGCGGCGATCACCAGCCAGGTCCACCGGTCGGCCGCTTCCGAGCTGCGAAGCCGAGGCTTGGTCCACCCGAGTGTCTGCTTGAACAGGCGAAACGTGTGCTCCAGGTCGAAGCGACGCAGAAACGACTGCCAGCAGCGGTCGAGTCCGCATCGGTGGCGCCAATCCTCGACCACCACAGCCAGACCGGCTTGTTGACCCCGCCGCTGGGCAGCTTCTCCACGACCAGGCGGATGACGGTGCCTTCGATGATGGGCAGCGGTCCGTCGTGGTCAAGCCATGCGGCCCGGCGCGTGAGCCGCGGGTGCAGTCGGTCCCACGCTTGCGCGGTCGCCTTCCCGTAGAGGCGGGTGTCCGTGGTCGTCACGGCCTGCTCAGCACCCCAGGTGCCAGGGTCGCCGAAGACGAACTCGCCTCCGTGCTTGGGCGGCCGGCCACCTTTGGGGTCGTAGACCCGCGGCGGTGTCGGCCGCCGCAGCACGCGGTCGGACCGGAGTCGGCCGAGGATCTCGACAGGCAGTCCGGCCAGCAGGTGGGCTATGCGCGGGGCGTCGTATCCGGCGTCCAGGACGACCAGAACCTCGGGGTCACCTGGCCGCCACTGGCCGACGGCAACAGCACGGACTTCCGCAGCCCGCCGCCCTCATCGTCAGCCCACTCGACATCGACCAGCCCCAGATCCATCGCCACCCCCGGCTCCGCGTACCTGCCGAAAACGACCGTGCCAGGTACAACGAGAACCGGACCAGGAAAATGAGATCAAACCCCACGTACGGGGCAAACGTCGTCGCTCAGCGCGCGACGCAATGAGAATCCGACAGCGCAAACGAGAAGCGGTGAGAATCCGACAACCTCAGTGCGACAAGACAACGTGCGCGTCTCAGCGACGTGGCCAACTGGCCAAACAGTGGCCATCTGGTCTGAGATTTGGCCACGAACTCTGAGACCCTACACTCCGGGCGGTCCGGCCTCGATGATCTTCTTGCGGTAGGCGGGGTCGGTGCCCCAGACGGTGCGCGACTTGGTCTGGTGATATCCGTTGGTGCACTCGCCGAGCCACGTGCGGCTGATCCGATCGATGCCGCGTGACCAGGCGTCATGCCACAGGTAGGGGCCGGCGGCCGCGTCTTCCTCGTTACCGTAGGCCGACTCCCAGCCGGTCCACAGCGCGGTCAGCTCGGCCACTACGGCGCCGTGCTCCCACCAGCAGGCATGCGGCAGCTGTTCGGTGGTCAGCTCGTAGGTGTCGGCCATTCGGATCACCCACGCGGTGAACTCGCCCCACAGTTCCTCCCGTTCCTCTTTCTTGACCTTGTGCCACGTGATAGGTGCGCCGCGGACACGGGCGCTGTCGCCGTCCTCGCCGGAGGCCCCCTGTTTCCCCGCACCACGCACGGCCCCGGCGTCCTCAAGCCGGGCCAGACGCGCGGCGAATCCAGTGAGTTCACCGTTGATGGACTCCAGCGCGTCGAAGAGCGGGCCGAGTGGATCAGGCACGGTGCACCGCCTTTCGTGCCCGCCGGCTTCGCGCCGCACGCACGGCCGCAGCGGACGTCCCAGGCGAGATCACCAACAGGGGGAAGCGGGGTCGGCGCCGCGAGCGGGGCCCGGCGTCTTCGAGCTGGGCCAGGCGCTCGGCGAAGTCGGTGAGTTCGCTGCTGATGGACTCCAGAGCGTGAAAGAGCGGGCCAAGCGGATCGTCGTCCTTGCGCGGGGGCGGCGCAGGCCTGGGGGAGGGCCCTTCCTCCAGGCGGGCAATGCGCCGCGCGAGACTGACCAGTTCTCCGTGAATGGACGACAGGACGTCCTCGGACCACTCAGCTGCTGGCGGCATGGCTGTTCACCTTCTTGAGGGCTTCCTTGGTGGCTTCGCTGATCTCCTTGGCGCGGGGGCCTTCGTGGATACGCTCGAACTTGACCCGGGTGACGGGGGTGCGGCGATGTACGACCAGGCCCTCACGTTCCTTGATCTGCCGGATGTCCCCGGGCTCGAGCACGGCCCGGCGCCGGGTGGAGATGCTGATGGAGGCACGGTCTCCGTCGTCACTGATCGACTCGGTGTCTTCCTCGAACTCGCCGGCGAGTTGGGAGTAGGTCTTCAGCTCCTGCTCGTCCGAGACACCACCCAGAATGACCTTGATGGTGGCGGCGGCGAACATCTTCCTCACACCCAGCTCCCCCCACCTCTCGTGCGCCTGCGCCAAGTTCTGCAAGACGGCGACCATGAAGATGTTCTGCGATCCGGAGACGGACATGAGGCTGGGGATCTGCGGCAGGGGTGCCACGTTGGCCAGCTCGTCGCCGAGCAGCGCGAGCGGCGGGTCGAGACGGCCGTTGGGCATCCGGGCCGCGATCACCTTGGCGGTGTCGAGGATCGCCCGGCTGAACGCCGCCATGATGGGCGCCAGGCTGGAACCCTCGTCTTCCTCGCCGATGAGGAAGACGGTGCCGCCCTCGGTGAGCCACTTCGTGATGGAGAAGTTCTTCTCATCGCGTGGGGACTTGCCGAAGATCGCCGCTACCTTGTGGTCGTACAGGGCCAGGATGGACTGCTCGGCGGTGCGCCAGCTCGCCGAGCGCTCCTCAGGCGCCGCAGCATGCTGGGCGGCCAGGGCCCGAGCGAGGTTCTCCTGGCCGTGGGCGGCGAGGATGTCGACCGGCTGCCGTTCGGTGGGCGCGGTGGCCCAGCGCAGGATGTCCATGCCGCTCAGCCCATCGAGCGCAGCGGCGTGCAGCCAGCATGTCATGAGCATCTGGGCGTTCATGACAAAGTAACCGCCGTTCTTTGTCCCCTCATCCGACTTGGTCGTGCCGGTGAGCGTTTCGGCGCGCTTGCGCGCGACGGTGAAGTCCTCGCAACCGTCGACGATGCTCCACTGCAGCTGGAGCGGCCAATTGGACAACCCCGTCGGGTCCAGCACCATGACCGGCCCGTACTTCTCGCGGAACTTCGCCGTCGCGTACAGGACGTCGGTCTTGGAGGAGGTGGCCAGCACACTGCCGGGGAAGTCGAGGATCCACGGCATGATCAGCTGCGACGTCTTGCCCTCCCGGGGAGGAGCGACGATCAAGACGGTTTCCTCGAACGGAATGTACAGCTTGACGCCCGTCGGGATCGCGGTGCCGCAGAAGACCGCGACCTCCGTCACCGGTACATCGGTCACCTTGGGCGGCGCGCTGGAGCGCCACGGCAGCGCACGGGCGGGTCCGCCCGCCTTGTCGAGGGAGGGCCGCGGTGTGGCCAGACTCGGGCGCAGCGCGCCGAGCCGGGACAGGGCCTTGGCCTCGCCCATGGCCTCTTCGAGCTGGCCGCTGGTGGCCAGTCCGTCGGTGCCCTCGTCCCGCATCGAACGCCAGCGCCGCCACCCGGTCCGGGCTCCCCAGCAGGTGCCGGCCGCTGCGGCGAGGAAGGGCGGGTAGAAGGCGAGCGGCCCGCCCACTCCGGCCCCGGCCGGGTAGGCGTCCTGCGGGCTCAGCGGATCGGACAGCAGGGCGGGGATGGCGGCCGCCGTCTCGTTCCACGACACCAGGGCAGGGGAGGCGTGCGCCAGCAGACCGGAGACGACGGCGGCAACCCAGGTCCAGAGGGTGAGTGCAACCGCGGCGACGCACAAGGCGATCCACCATGCGTCCTTGTAGACGTGCAGGCGGTTGCCCGAGTGCGGGGTGACGACCTTGGCCACTACCGTGCACCCCCACCGGCGGTTATCGAGCCACGGTTGGTCGGCCGACCGGCCGTGGGCGCCACACCGGCGCGGGCACCGCGGCGGGGATCATCAGGCGACCGGGTGGACAGCGTCGTGGTGTGCCGAAACGGCGCGCGTGCGGCAAGGTTCAAGGAAGTCATCAGGCTGTGCTCTTTCGCATCGAGATGAGCGGTGCCGCGGGCGCCTGGCTCCCGGAACTGGCCTCGGTCATCTTGCGGTTGGTGTTGGTCAACTCGGCTTCGGTGGCACTGCGGATGTGCTCCACCAGGTGCATCCGGTTGCCCACCTGCCACACGGCACGCCCCGGCGAGCAGCGGCTCGCGCCGTCGACCAGCGCCTCGCGAGCCCAGTCGGGCAGTTGCAGGTAGTCCGCCGTGATGTCGGCCTCGGCCTTGTCCATGTGGTAGAGCACCCGGGTGGCAGTGAGCTTCAAGATGGCCGCAGCCTCGGGTGCCTCGTCGACCATCAGGTCGCCGAGGTGGTGCAGGATCGCCCAGAACGACAGACCAAGCCGCCGTCCATACCGGACGAATTCCTCAAAAAGCCTGGCCACGGGGCGATGGGAGAGGATGTGCCAGGCCTCTTCGACGATCAACGTGCGCTTGACACTGTCCCCGGCCTTGATCCACGCGTAGCGCAGCCACGGGCCGATCACACTCATCAGCAACGGCATGGCCTCGCCCTCCCGCGGCAACCGCGTGAGGTCGAAGACGATCAGCCGCGCGTCCAGGTCGATCCCGGGCGTGGTGGGACCGTTGAACAACCCGGCCAGATCCCGCGTGGGGCTGCACAGTTGGTCCATCGCCAGGCTGGCCGGCTGGCCCCACTCGACCATGTCCTCGACGCCGACCTCGCGCCGGCCGAGCATGGCCGGCTCGGGGTTGGTCAGCGCGTCGTGGATGTCGGACAGGACCGCAACCCGCTCCTCGGCCGCGGCCCGAACCTGCGCGGCCGCGTGGGCGACCGAGAGTGCGAACTCGCTCTCGCTGCTCAGCGGGCCGCCGATGATTTCCACCATCGAGCAGAGGATCTTGAACTGGTACTGCGCGGGAATCCGGGGGTCCAGCGGGTTGAGCCGCACCCCCTCGCCGTCCTCACCGCCGTACACCAGACGGACGGGGGTGACGCCCAGGGCCCGCGCGATGCTGTCCCACTCGCCGACACCGTCCTCGCCCTGGGCATCCAGGACGCAAAACGAGCGGTCCCTGAAGCGCAACTGCCGCAGCACATAGCACTTCTCGAGCGACGACTTGCCGAAGCCCGACTTGCCGAGCACGAGCGCGTGCCCGCTGGGAAGACGCTCGCGGGCGCTGGGGTCGTAGAGGATGAACGGGTCGTAGATGTAGGCCTTGCCGGAGTAGATCTCCCGACCGATGATCACCCCCCGGGGATCCGAGGACGGGGCGCCCACCGCGGGGTACAGCCCGGACGCGGTGGCAGTGGTGGTCCGCAGCGCTCGCCGTCTGGTCAGGGACTGGCGGCGTATGAGCTCGAGCATGGCGCCTCAGTCCTTCAGCAGTCCAGTGACCATGGGCAGGGTGTTGGCGAACGCGCGGTACTGCTCGGAGTCGCACCACTCCAGCGCCAGCTGCGACTTGACCGCGGCCGCCCGCACCGTGTTGCGGTGCTGCACCAGCAGCTCGGGAGACGGCGCGGTGACCGTGACCCACCCGGTCAGCCGCACGCCGGCCGCGCCGTTGGCCAGGTCGTGCATGGTGGAGGCGGACGCCCCCAGCTCACGCTCCTCGCGCGGGTCGATGATCTTCCCTGGGTGGTTGTCGGCCTGGCCCGCCTCGTTGGTGACGTCCGCCATCGCGTCCTCAAGGGCCTTGTCGGCCGGCAGCAGCCGCATCGTCACCCCGACCGTCAAGATCACGTCGCTGACGTACAGCAGCAGCGGGGCCATGAAGTTGACGCCCACGGGCAGCACGGGAAACTGCTTGATCCAGGCCGTGGACGTGTACCACGGATCGGCGCCCTCCCAGCTGCGGGCCGCCATGCGGGTGGGCTCCCGGGCGTCCATCTCGGCCGGCCAGCAACTGACGCGGTCCATGCCGCGGGTGTCATTGATCCAGTGGTCGGGCGCATAGCTGTGGTGGATGAGCGAAGCGAGCCCGGGCTCGTCCAAATTGCCGTCCCAGATCTCGGCGGTCGCAGGGTCACCGAAGTCCTGAGGCTGGAGCCAGCCCGGTCCCGGACCACCAGTACATCGAACGGATCCGGCGGCACGCGCCGAGCTCTCTGGTGCGGCCGGTTCATCGACCCAAGCTTGGGCACCTTCGCGGCCAGGGCGTCCGCGCGGAACTTCCCCGCACCGGTGGTGACTTCGGCTGAGCAGGCCACCGCGAGCACGTGGCCGACCCCGCGCTCTTCCAGCGCGGCCCGCAGCTTCGGGTTGCCGCCGTAGACCTCGTCGCCTGCGACCCAGCCCACGCGGTGGCCGGCGTCGAGGAATCGGCCGATCATGCGGGTGGCCAGCTCCGGCTTGGTCGCGAAGACGGTGTCCTCGGCCAGTCCGCCGGCCCGGCAGCGGTCCGGGTCGCATGTCCACGAGCGCGGGATGTACAGCTCGCGGGCCACCGCCGCGTGCCCGCGGCGGCCGGCGTAGACGAGGTAGACGGCGACCTGGGCGTTCTCGATCCTCCCGGCGGTGCCGGTGTACTGGCGCTGGACGCCGACGGTGTGCGTGCCCTTCTTCACGTCCCTTGTCTCGTCGACCACCAGCACCGCATCCTCGTCGTGTAGATGCTCCAGCACGTACTCGCACACGTCATCACGCACGCGGTCGGCATCCCATCGGGCCCGGCCGAGCAGGTGCTGCATGCCGTCCGGGGTGGCCTCTCCGGCCCACTCGGCGATCGACCAGCAGTTCTTGCGCGGCAGGTCCGACAGCAGCCCCAGCACCAAGTCCCTCACCCGGCGCCGGGGCTCCACTCGCGCGAACCGGCCGGCTATCCGGCCCATCAGGACCTCAAACGCCTCCTGCCAGCGGGCAGGGTCTACGCTGTGACCCGCGGCCACCGCAAGATCGTTAGTCTTCACACGCCGATGATCAACGGTGACCGCACCCGTATCTCAGCCATCCCCCTGTAACTGCGCACCCCGGTTGGCCAATTGCGCGTTGGCCAGGCAGAACCGGCAGATCTGGTCGCGGATGGCTGTTTTGAGTGTTTCCTCGCCGTGCCGCTCGTGCCTGCGGTGTGCTGTTGCCACGGTGTTGGCGTCAGTGGCGCCAGGTAGTTTGCCGGGTTGTGAGTATGTGGATCTACTTTCAAGGGCTCGAATCCTCCGGGCTGCCCGGGGACGTGGCGGGTTTTGAAGCCCTATTCGATGTGGAGTTCGACGAGCTGAGGCGGCGGGTCCGCACAGGAGGTGCAGTATGGCTGGAGAGCGGCTTCTTCCAGCTCAATGAGCTTTACTGGCCCCCGTCGGAGCCGGGTGGCGACCGGGAGCTCCCCGTCTTCGGCGGCCGGCACATACCGGACCCCGGCAGCGGCCCGGGCCACGTGGTGCTCGAGCCGCCGGAGGTGGCGCGCGCGGCAGCGTACCTGGAGGGGGTGTCGTTCCCGGACCGGTGGCAGGAGTGGCGGCAGCTGCCCTCGTCCGAGTCGGATGAGGAGCTGCGGGAGCGCCTGGCGCGGTACCACGAGGACCTACGGGCCTTCTACTGCAGGTCGGCGGAGCGGGGCTGGGCGGTGGTCAAGCATTTCTCGTTTTGACCAGCCCGCGACTCCCAGGTCGGTGGCCGCTCAACTGGCCGACTGAAACGCCCAATCGCACCCCCCATCAGCAAGATCATGATCTACGGCTGGAGTATTAGGTGGGACCATTCCCGCGGGTGCGAGGAGCGGACGCACGTTCAACCTTTTCTGAGACGTCACGTGGGACCATCCCCGCGGGTGCGGGGAGCAGGTGGTGCGCGACGCCGTGACCACTCCGCTGCTGGGACCATCCCCGCGGGTGCGGGGAGCAGCACGCCTGCCCCGCGTGCGGTTGCTGGGGCCTGGGACCATCCCCGCGGGTGCGGGGAGCAGTGCACGCTCACGGTCGGCTTGTCCGCGGTCAGGGGACCATCCCCGCGGGTGCGGGGAGCAGGCACCCCCGTTTCTGCGGGTGTCAGGCGGGCTGGGACCATCCCCGCGGGTGCGGGGAGCAGACGGCGATCGGAACGGTCGAGCCCGTCGACTGGGGACCATCCCCGCGGGTGCGGGGAGCAGCCGGCGCAGATTACCGACCAGCTCGCCGATGGGACCATCCCTGCGGCACAGGGCCGATGCCTTCCAGCTCGCGCGCACCGGTGCGTGGCCGATGCGCTGTCATGGCGCTGGTTTCTGTGTGGACAGTGGAGCGAGGGTGAGCAGGCCGCAGCCATAGGCCTTGGACGGGCCGATGCCGCTGATGAGGCTGCGGGCCAGGGCGACGGGGTCGGTGACGCGGAGGGTGCCCTCGTAGGTGGCGGCCGCGATGGTGACCTTCGTTGTTCCAGTCTTGCTTCCAGTCTCGTTGGTCACGGTCTTGGTGAAGACGTGTTTGTCGCGGCGGACGAGGCGGACGTCGAGGATCGGCTCGGCGGTTGTCTCGGTGTCGGCGAAGGGGAAGATGCCAGGCGCCGGGTCGGCGGTGCCGGGTATGGGCAGTAGCTCGAAGCCGTGCTTGTGGACGCGGCTGGTTAGCCAGGCGAGTTGTGCCTCGGTCGTGCGGTGGGCGACGCGGTGCGACAACCGGTGCGCTGGATTGGCTCCCGTCCGGGTGACTTCCTGACGGGCAGCCTGTGATGGATTCAGCAGCTCCGTGCGTTTGGTGCTTATCACCGGGGAGGCGGTGAGCCGGAACGAATAGCTCTGCCCGGCTTGAAGGCGAGCGAGGAGCGGTTTGTATTCGGCGACGGCAGGCTTGGCACCGGCGTGGTCGACGGCCCAGCCAGCCTGCTCTACCAGGGCCGTCCAGTCCGGTTCGGGCTGTGTCAGCACGTACAGGTAGGGGCGGTGGGGGTTGTCGGCGTCCAGGCGCCACAGCGTGCGGCCGGGTTCGGGATGGTAGGCGACGGCGCCTAGGACGGCGGCGTGCATGGCCTGGGGCGACCTGAGGAGTTTGCGGGCGCCGTCGCGCAGCGGCGCAAGGGGGATGCGGGAGAGGTAAGTCATGGTCACCATCCAAGGAGCGCGAGGGGGTCGTGTTCCTCGCTGGCCGGTGTCCCGGAGACGGATGTGAAGCCCGTGGCGACGGTGATCAGCCGGTGGGCTACGCGCCGGGTGGTGTGCCGCTGCTGGCCGAGGCCGAAGCTGATGGGCTGGTCGTGAAGGACGGTGTCGCCGTTGGGGTCGTCGATCGTGGCCGGCAGGCCGATCGTGGCGGGGCTGGCTCCGCGGTTGCGGTTCTGCCACATGGTCCGGGCGTGCGGAGAGGCCAGCCAGTCCTGCTCCGTCAGGGCCTCGATCAGAGGGCTGCCGGTGAGGCGGAGGACGAGAGGGAAGGTGGGTGGGCAGGAGCGGCGGCCGAGGCCGAGGAGGCAGGCCGGGGCCTTTGCGGCAGCGGCGAGTTCGTCCATGACGTCGGCCGGGCCGTTCACGCCGACGAGGAATGCAGCGTCCTGGAGGTAGAACCTTTGGGTGGGCTGGATGTACCGGGGCTTGCTCGTTGGCTTCTGCCGGCCCTTGGCGTTGAGGTTCGTCGACAATAGTGGGACGCCTCGGTAGTCGCTGACGGTGTGGTAGTCGCGCAGCAGGGTGCCCGGTACGTCGGCTCGGACGCCCATGGTGAGGTCGGCGAGCTGGCCGAGGGGCTCGTCGCGGTCGCGGCCGAGCGCGGCCGCGAGGAGTCCGATGACGCCGGACTTCGTCGGCTGTGGGGCGGTGTGCCGGCTGTCGAGGACGGCGCGGTGGTCGCCCCAGGCCTGCAGCGGGGCGGCGAGCCGCAGCAGCAGTGTGGCCGTGCCGGTCACCGGGAGAGCTCCGCCGTCAGTGCGTCCAGCAGCCCGGGGAACGTGAGTGGCTGGCCGAAGCTCTCGTCAAGGGCCTTAGCGGTGGTGTCGGTGAACGCGTGCGTGACACCGGTCCACAGAGCCGGGGCACCCCACGTGGTGGCGATGGCGGTCTGCTCGGCGGCCAGCGCGGCCGCGGACGGGGCGGCGTAGCCGGTGGAGCCGTACGCGGTGACGGGCTTCTCGAAGGCGGTGACGAGGTTGACGGGGTGGTCGTCGCGGATGGTGACGGCCACGAGCTGCGGCATGGTGCGGTGGGCGAAGGAGTTGCCGTAGCCGGTGGGCATGGAGCGGACGAAGGCGGACACGAACGCGATGGTGGCCTTCACTGCGGCGGCCGGGTCGGAGAGGTTGGTGTCGAGCTGGTGCAGGGCGACAGCGCCGTAGCGGTAGAAGGTGGCGGAGTTGAAGCCGATCCGGCCCATCATGCCGGCGCCCTTGCTATCGGGTCCCTGCCGGTCGTCCACGGCCGTGTAGAAGTCGAACTCGAGCTCGGCGCCATGGGTGGCGATGGCGTGTGCGACTTGACATGCGGCGTTGACGTCGATGTCGGGCAGGTTGGCGACCATGCGGCCGAACAGTGCGACGTCGATGGGGTGACCGGTCATCAGGGCCGTTCGGGCCTGGGCGGCGGTGAACTCCGTGGCGAGCTTCTTGTCGTCCAGGGCGGCGAGCTGGGCCGCCCGGTCGGCGACCAGGTCCACCAGCTGTTCGATCTGCTTGTTGCCGTAGAACAGCTGATACGCGCTTTCCTCCTCCTTGTTCTTGCTGGCAGAGATCCCGAGCGGTGCCAGCACCGCGACCGCGAGCCGGCCGGCCGAGGTCTCGTCCAGTCCGGTGCGGGCGGCAATGCGGCCGGTGAGGTGGTCGGCGATCTGCTTGGTGCGGGTACCGAGCTGGTCTTCGCCGATCCCGAGGGAGGAGAAAACCATACGGGTTGCTCGCTTCCACGCCTGCGAGGAAGCCCGCGGCCGGCGTACCCCGCCGTAGGTCGCTTCCTTCGGAGCGCCGGCGTCGTCCCGGTTCAGGTTGGACGGCGGCACGGTCTGCAGCACGTGAACGTCGATGAACCGGCGACGGGTCAGGCCGATGGACATGCTGAACTCCTTGCTGAGATGGAACGTACTGAGGCTGCGGGGCGGAGCTACTTCTCCGGGGTCTTGGCCCACGCGTAGTAGTCCGACCCCCAGGTGCGGACCGTGCGTGCCCGGGAGTCGGGGAATGGCCACGACCGCAGGTCGGCCAGGAGCCGGGTGTAGTCGAGGGGCTGTCCCGTGACGGCCAGCTGGGAGACCAAGCCGCGCAGGTGGTAGAAGGCCGTGCCCATGGTGCGGGCCTGCGCGGCCGCGGCCATCCGGCTGTCGACGCCTTCCCGGCTGAACCGGTCGTGCAGCGCCCGCATGGCGGTACCGAGGCGCACGCCGGGTCGGTGCATCAGCCGCGGCTGGCCCTGCTGGTGGGCGGCGAACAGGGCGAGCGCCATGTGCTCAGCCACCAGCCGGTCGGGAACCAGACCGCGTGCGGCCAGTTCGTCATCGACCCGGGACCGGTAGAACGGCCACATCTGCGGCACCTGCCCGGCATCGACGGTCAGGCCCAGACGCAGTGCGGCCAGCTCGCCGCCAGGGGGCATCGAACCGGCCTTGGGCCGTCCGGGCTCGAACTGTGCCCAGTACCAGGGTGCTTCCGTGCCGGATGTGCCGGCATTCGTCTCGGGAGTGGTCATGCTGCGGTCTCCTCGGCGATGGCCGGCTGCGGGTACAGATGGGTCAGGGTCTTCCGCACGGCGGCGTAGAAGTACCGCTCGGCGCTCGCCTGCTGGTAGATGGTCGTGACCGTCTTGCCGCGGTCCTTCTTCGTGACGGCCCGGCCGGTGAACGCCTTGCCGGGCAGACGATGCAGGAGTTCCTCGGCGGCCGCTCGCGCCGCTCGCTCTGCGAGGGTCTCGAAGGCCTTGTGCGCCTGGTCGAGTTCGTCGTCTTCGGGGTTGCGCTGGCAGCCGGTGAGGAACCTGCGCACCAGTGGGTCGAGGACGTGGAGGAGCTTGGTGCCGGCGTGCTGCCCTTTGCCTTGGGCTGGCGGCTTGCCGCCGATCGCACGCAGCAGGTTCTCGGCCAGGTGATGGACGGCGCGGGCAAGGGCCTGGGCCTGCTCACTTACGAGTATCACCGAGCCGCGTACGGCGAGGTCGGAGCGGAGCGCGCCGACGGGGATGGGTACCTCGTCGCTGAGGACGTCCTTGACGATGGCGCCCTTGGTGTCGTACACCATGCCGCATGTCGCTGCCCGCAGGGGGTAGTCCGGCGGCAGGTCCCCGAGCAGGGTCCCGGCGGCAGCCTGCATCAGCAGCCCAGATGTCTCGTACCCGGCGGTGTCCCGGTCGATCGTCAGCAACGCGTCCAGACCCTGCCACCCCGTCATTCCCGGCAGGTGCCTGCGCGGGTAGCGGACGCTGCCCTTGGCCTTGTCTGTCTTGATCGTCCAGCAAGTATGGGGATCCTCCGGCTGCGGCCCGTCGACTCGGTCCCCGGCCGACATCACGACCCACCGAACCTGTTCTGGTGCGCCGCCGGCATCTGACGTTTCGAGGATCAGCCGGATACGGCGCTCCTGCCACGTGAACAGGTCCAGTACCCCCGAAGGCACCCGCATCTGCCAGGAAGGGCCCATCGGCGCCCGATCCCATTGCGGCCGGTCCCCGGCAGCCCGCTCGCCCTGCGGCAGGTTCAGCACGATCGTGTCGAACAGGGTGCGGCCCAGGGGCGTCACCACACCCAGCTTTCCAAGCGGGCCGGTACGGTTGCCTGTGGTCTTGCCCGCCTTCACCTGCGGGTCACCGACCGCTGCCGTCTTGATCGCGCCGGTGTCCCAGCACTGAGCATGCAGCATCCAGCGCACCGCTGTCCCCACAGGCAGCGGTGCCGGGTCGGACACCAACCGGGCATCCCACAACGGAGTGTTGTTGCCGGTCGCCACGTGCTGCATCAGCACCGACACCGGATGGACCTTTCCCCCCGGGTGTTTCAGCCCGGCGGCCTGGCCGAACGGCGCCGTGTCGTCGAACACGTTGAAGCGGTCTAGACGTTCGTCCAGATAGCGGCCGATCGCCTCCTGCTGCTGGAGAGTGAATCCGCCTCCGTTCATCATGTCCGCCCACGCACCCGGGTCGATGGGTCCCAGTGCGTCGAGAACAACCGGCACGAGGACCTGCCGCAGAAGCACTGGCACCATGGTTGGCATGTCTGGCGCCAGCCTCGTGAACGTGTGTGCCCTAAGGAGGGCCTCGCGCAACGGAACCTCTCTCGGCCCGTCGGGCCCCTCAACAGGGAGCCAGTCAAGACTGTCGACCAGACACCACCTCGGATCCAACGAAGTCCCCTCCCTAGCGCTGCCTTTGAGCAGGCATCAGCCGGGCCTCGCGTTCCGCGCGACCCGACGACATACATACAGGAGGGGTCTGACAATCAGGTCCGAATTCAGGCAATCCCTGCCGTCCGAAGAGCCGAACCGCTTTCATGGGGGGAACGAAACCCTAAGGCATCCCCCTGATGCGTGGGACTACGCGATCAACGATCCGTCAGGGCAGCTGCTCGCCCTCGGCTGCGCGGAGCGAAATGCGCGGGGGCTGCGCGGTGCGACAAGCGGGATCCCGCGACCGGGCGGGATCCCGTCCCCGTCCATCGTGCAAGGCACCCCCACGCATGCGGGGGGGCTGGCCAATCACTCCCACCTGCAGGTGGCATGCAGGCGGGCGCGGGGCGGGGCTTCCTGGCCGACAGTCTGCCAGGCGCTGAACGGGTTACAGCTCAGACGCGCGTGTATGCCAGTCCGGTCTCGGCGTCGTAGCTCACTGCGTACTCGCCGATCGTGGCAATGAGGGAGGGGCTGAGCACGAGCGCGCGGGTGTTGCGGAGCCAGACATGATCGGTCCATCCGGGCAGTGGACTCAGGTTGTCGATCGCGGCCGGCGTGAGGCGCTGTGGCAGGCGCATCATGTCCCCGGCGAGAGTCTCGAGGAGATCGCCGCTAGGTGTTCCACCAGGGCCGAGGCGATGCCCCTCGAGGGTGCGGTACCCGGCGGAGTCCTGGACGAGGAGGATGACCTCGAGGGACATGTCGCCGTCTCGGACGGTGGCCGCGAGGTGCTCCTCGGTGGCAGCTCCGGTGGCCGCGTAGTGGAGGCCGTCCAGGTGCGGGAGGGCGCGCTCGCCGGGCCTGGACAGGAGGAAGGGGCCGGCAGCCTGGCGGCGGTCGTTCTGCTTGGTCTCCCAGTCCGCTTGGGCCTGTTCGGCAGCGGTAGCCCAGGCGTCGGGCACGAGGTCCCGTTCGCCATAGACGGCGGCAACAAGGCTGGGGACCTGTGAGGGGATGCTCCAGCCGTCGGCACGCTCCGCATCGAGGACAGCAGCTGCGGTGCGCATCAGGAGGTGACGGCCGTAGATGAACTCTGCACCGCGGTCGATCCCGGGAGGGGTGTCGAGGCGGGGCTGCATGGCGGTGACGTACACGGTGGGTCGGCGCAGGTGGCCGGGCCGCTCCGTGGCGGTGTGCCGGTGGACGCGGCCGATGCGCTGGAGGAGGAGGTCGATCGGCGCGAGGTCGGTGACGATCAGGTCGGCGTCAATGTCGAATGACTGCTCGGCGACCTGGGTGGCCACCAGGATCAGCCGATCCGGGCGGGGCGTGCTGCTGGGGCCGAGCTGGTCGAGGAGGAGTTCGGTGCGGTCGGCGCGGGCGCTGGTGGTGAGCTGCCCGTGCAGGATCACACGTTCTTCGGGGAAGGCCGCGGCGAGCTCGCGGTAGGTGCGCTGTGCGCGCCTGACGGTGTTGCGGATGACGAGGGCAACGCCGCCGGCGGCGAGTTTGCGGGTGAGGAGATCGATGATGGGCTGCTCGATGTCCCGGTCCGTGCGCGGGTCGTTCCTGCGGGCGGGCGATTCAGGCAGAACACGGACCCGAACAGGGAGGTCATCGCGCCAGGTCGAGGTGTGGGCGACGAGGGGGGAAGTCATGCCGGGCCAGACGGCGGTGACCTTTGGGTACCCGCCGGGGGCGGGCAGCTGGAGGCCGTCGGCACTGCCTGTGGCACCGGACATGTAGGCGTCGGCGAGCTCGGCACGCTGCGTGGGCGGCAGGGTCGCGGACAGCAGCAGGACCGGAATGCGGGCCTGGCCGAGCCAATGCAGGGCCTCCTTGAGGAACTGGGACATGTAGACGTCGCAGGCGTGGACCTCGTCGAGGATGACGACCTTTCCGGCGAGTCCGGCGGTGCGCAGCATGACGTGTCGGGTGCGGGTGGCGGCGTACAGGAGTTGGTCGATGGTTCCCACGGTGAGGTGTGCGAGGAGGCCACGCTTGGGCCCGAGGAACCAGTCGGCCGGGCCCTGCCGGTTCGCACAGCAGGAGTCGGGGCCGTCTTCCTGCACTGTCCGGAACCGGGCGTCGGCAGTGGTCCAGTCTCCTGACTGGATGGCTTTCCATTCGGGATTGAAGGCGCGCTTGCCGTGGAGGAGTACGACGTCGTCCTCGCTGCCTGGTTCGGCTGCGGCAGCCCAGGCGCGGACGTTCGTGAACATCGGGTCGGCGGTCGCCTGGGTGGGCATCCCGACGAACACGCCGGACAGACCGAACCGTTCGGCCAGCACCTCCGCCGCGGCCAGTGCCGTCTTCGTCTTGCCCTCGCCCATCGGGGCCTCCAGGAACACCAAGCCCGGCGCACCCATCGCCCGGACGACATCGACGGCAAGGGCCTGCGAGGCACGGGCATCGTGCCCGAACCGCAGCTTCACCAGATCGGTTCCGTCGGTCGGCTGCAGGCGGCGCAGACCCCCGCCGAAACGCCCCTGCCGCCAGGCGGCCGCAGCCCGGCGCCGCGCGACCGCGAGGGTGATACGTGCCAGCTCGGGAATGCCAGGGAACTGCGTGGCGTCGGAGGCGATCCAGTCGGCCATGACGACCAGGCCGAGCAGGCCAAGTTGTTCGGCGCGCGCCGGCACTGTCACGGGCTGGACGTCGGCGAGTGAGTCGTAGCCGAGCGCGGCAGTGAACACCTCGACGACCAGAGATTGCGCCCGCTTCCACTCATGGGACTTGCCGTGAGCGTTGCCGCGCGCATGTGTGATGTCTTTCGCCGTGGCGCCACGCAAGGTGCCATGGTGTCCAGACACCAGCGGACACACCCAGTCCACATGCCGCCGCTCCCACCGGCCAACGTCCTTGAGGGACTGGCGGAGGAGAAACGCCCCGGCCTTGTCGTGGCTCCACTGACGGGAAGTGTCGGCGGTCACCATGCCGGCACGCCAGGTGAGGCCGACATCGGCTAGCGCGGCGGCCTCGGCTCTGGACTTCCGCTGAAACGCGGGAGTTGCCTTGCCGCAGTCGTGAATCCCGCAGAGCCATGCGAAGAACCGGCGGCCGTTCCCATCGGACAACCGTGCAAGCATGTCGCGGGTGGCGGGCGCCAGGTAACGGTCGAACATGAACTCTGCGACGGCCGCGGTGTCGAGCATGTGGCAGAGCAGCAGGGACATCGTCCCGCCGCCCTTCTCCGCGGATTTCCCCCACAGGGTTCCCAAGCGGGCTATCTCCTCAGTAGTCAGCCCGAGGCGGTCACAGATCTGCAGCATGACCCGAACGGTACGGCCCGGCGCTGACAACTTGTCCGGGCGCATCCAGGCGGACAGGTACGGATGGGGCTCGTCGCACCTGAGTTCGTGATTCCCGAGGATGCGGGCCGAGTCGCCACAGGTGGGAGTCAGCCGCAGTGCTTTGGATAAAATCGCATGTCGTGAAGTGTGCTCCCCGCACCCGCGGGGATGGTCCTCCGGAGGGCCGGCTGGACAAGCTGGCAGACGACTGCTCCCCGCACGCGCGGGGATGGTCCCGCCTCGTACTCCTGCCCCGGCGAGACCGGATACTGCTCCCCGCACGCGCGGGGATGGTCCCTTGTAGATCTTGGGCTCCAGGGTGTTGAAGCGCTGCTCCCCGCGCGCGCGGGGATGGTCCCGGAACCCGCATCGCACTCGCCGACGTCAACTGCTGCTCCCCGCATGCGCGAGGATGGTCCCGACATCACCAACCTGCAGCTCGCCACACCGCGCTGCTCCCCGCACGCGCGGGGATGGCCCCCAGCACACGGTGAACTTTGTCCTCGGCACGGTCTGCTCCCCGCACGCGCGGGGATGGTCCCCGCATCGACCAGCCGCTGTCGAAGTTCCACCACTGCTCACGCGCGGGGGTGGTCCTTGCGGGTAGCGGTCGCCGCGCGAAGACCTGGTTCTGCTCCCCGTACACGCGAGGATGGTCCCCTGTACGACTCCCGCCGCGGCGTCATCGCCACCTGCTCCCTGCACGCGCGGGGATGTCCCTCGAGGAGGCCGGCGATTCCCCCGGCTCCAGCCTGCTCCCCGCACGCGAGGGGATGGTCCCACCAGCCGAGGGCCATGACCACAGGAGACGTGCTGCTCCCCGCACGCGCGGGGATGGTCCGTCACCGAAGCCCAGCGCGCCAAGCGCCGGCAGCTGCTCCCCGCACGCGCGGGGATGGTCCGTCACCGAAGCCCAGCGCGCCAAGCGCCGGCAGCTGCTCCCCGCACACGCGGGGATGGTCCCCCTGACGTAGGCCGATAGAGTGAACACGCTGCCTGCTCCCCGCACGGGCGGGGATGGTCCCGTCGGCTACCGCCCGGGCCGTGAGCGCGGCTTCTGCTCCCCGCACGCGCGGGGATGGTCCCACGCGTACTGGGAATCTCGACGGTAAGAAGCTCTGCTCCCCGCACGCGCGGGGATGGTCCCGACAGCGCGTTCCGCATGCTCAACGTCACCTGCTGCTCCCCGCCCGCGCGGGGATGGTCCCTACTGCCGCACCGCGCTGCCGATGCTGCTGCGCTGCTCCCCGCACGCGCGGGGATGGTCCCACCCTGGTCTCCAGCGGCGGCCGGACCCGGTGCTGCTCCCCGCACGCGCGGGGATGGTCCCCAGCCGTTGCAGACCCGGCACACCAGCAGCAGCTGCTCCCCGCACGCGCGGGGATGGTCCCTCCCACACCAGGCTGGTCGCGCCGTCGCTCGTCTGCTCCCCGCACGCGCGGGGATGGTCCCCGCGCCATCGTCACCGGCACGCTCGAGCAGCGCTGCTCCCCGCCCGCGCGGGGATGGTCCCCAGCAGGGCGTGGGCAGCTGGTCGATCTCGGCCTGCTCCCCGCACGCGCGGGGATGGTCCCTGCGGTCACGCGGTGCCGCCGTGAGCGGCGTGCTGCTCCCCGCACGCGCGGGGATGGTCCGCAGGCCGTGGCCCTGGTCACCAAGCCGGTTGCCTGCTCCCCGCACGCGCGGGGATGGTCCCCCGCAGAGGAGCGCCGCCTAATGGCAGGCGAACTGCTCCCGGCACGCGCGGGGATGGTCCCGCCCACCACAAGCCCAGCAGTTCACGGGCCATCTGCTCCCCGCACGCGCGGGGATGGTCCCGGCCCAGAGTTCGCACCTCCGGGCCGTCCGCCCTGCTCCCCGCACGCGCGGGGATGGTCCCGATACGCGCTGGGCGCGGTTACACCTGAGGGACTGCTCCCCGCACGCGCGGGGATGGTCCCGCACCGTCTCCGGATTCGCAGCACCAGCCGGACTGCTCCCCGCACGCGCGGGGATGGTCCCGTGAACGCGCCGTCATCGCCCCGGGTGCCGTCCTGCTCCCCGCACGCGCGGGGATGGTCCCTTCGTGACCGGGTAGTTGCGGCAGCCGGTGCCCTGCTCCCCGCACGCGCGGGGATGGTCCCGGATACGGATCCCCGGCTCCGTCTCTGGCGAACTGCTCCCCGCACGCGCGGGGATGGTCCCTCACCCCGCTCGACAGCGACCAGCACAGCGCCCTGCTCCCCGCACGCGCGGGGATGGTCCCGTGTCCTGGATCCTCGTGTCCGCCGTGTCCGCCTGCTCCCCGCACGCGCGGGGATGGTCCCGACCTCGGCGCCGGATGGCTCAGCGCCACCGTCTGCTCCCCGCACGCGTGGGGATGGTCCCCGCGAGCGCCCGCGCTCAGACCCGAGAGGATCCTGCTCCCCGCACGCGCCGGGATGGTCCCACGAGGTCGCGCACGATGCCGAACGGGCACCCCTGCTCCCCGCACGCGCGGGGATGGTCCCCGGCGGAGCCCGGCCCCGACCGCCGGACGGAGCTGCTCCCCGCACGCGCGGGGATGGTCCCTGGACGGACCCCTACGGCTACTGCTGGCCCAGCTGCTCCCCGCACGCGCGGGGACTGCTCTCCTCCGTGACTTGCCGCGCGGGGCGACGAAGGACAGCTACGACGAGCTGACCTAGCGCAAGGGCGCCTGGGACCTGTTCCTCAAGGGCATGGACGCCGCCCGCGCGGCCGGCCTGCCACCACGGATGAGCGTCATCGTCACCGAGGACAACGCCCGAGAGGAACAGGCCATGACCGCCCTGTGCGAACAGTGGGGCGTCGAGTACAACGTCTTCACCAACATGACGCCCACGATCTACGGCGGCGCCGAATCACTGACCGCCCAGTCAAAAGATCACCCTGCGGATGCGCAAGCCGTTCACCGGCTGCAACGCGGGCCACACCTTCTTCCAGCCTGCCCGCCGAAGGAACCGAGGGCCTCGCCCGCCTCGGCGAGATCGCGGACCGCCTCATGCTTCGCACCGGTGGTTGCTCCGGCCGCCAGCTCTCCGGGTCCTGCACCGTGTGCAGACCCGTACCTGACCCGGCCGGTCGAGGCCGCCGCCCCGCCGGTCACCGTGATCACACCCGTCGCGGACCCGGACACGGTGATGGACACCATCAAGTGCTCGTGCAACGCGGGCGACGACAACCCCCACTGACCCGATCCGGTCAAGCCGCTCAGGCCCCGGCGCATTCGCGCCGGGGCCTGAGCCCTGTGTGCCGGGCGAGTAGCGTGAACCTCATGCGACTGACCGGGGACTGGCTGCTGCCCGTGATGCGGGTGCCGTACGTGCCGACGATCGGCCCCGTCCACCCCGACGCCCTCGCCCCCGCCCTCTTCGCCGACATCGTCCGCGTCGCCGGCACCGGCATCTTCCTCCCGTACGACAAGGACCAGCGGTGGGCCGAGCGCAAGGACGAGACGGTCCTTCCCGACGCGATCGAGCACACCAGCGTCCGCACCCTGATCCCCACCCTGGCCCGCCGCGGCCACGGCGTCCTCACGGTCTACAGCTACGGGCCCGGCAACGAGGAGGCGGCAGCCCTGGCCGCCAAGCTCGCCGCCGACCACGCCACTGCCACGGCCCGCGTGATCACCTTCCAGCGGCCCGACGAGGACCCGCCAGCCGGAACGGCAGCCATCCGCGTCCAGCTACGCGAATTCCACCGGTCCCAATCCGAAGACCAGGAAGGCCGGGTCCAGCCCGTAGACAGCCTGCCAGGGTCCGTGCAGGCCGCCTTCGCCGCCTTCGCCGACCGCCTCACCAGCGACGGCTTCACGTTCCTCCATCGCCAGATGCAGGCGGGCATGGTCGGCCCCGTCCTCGCCGTCACTGAGGCGGAGCGGGTGGTCGGAGCGATCGGCCCCATGGAGACCATGACCGACTCCGCCGGGCGAACCCGCCTGCTGCCGCAATACTTCGGCGTCCTGCCCGAACACCGCGGCCACGGCTACGGCCGGGCACTGTGGCGGGCAGCCATGGCCTGGGGCGCCGCTCACGGCGCCGACTATCAACTCCTACAGACCGAAACAGGCGGCGCTTCCGACCGCCTCTGCCAAGCGGAAGGTCTCCGCTCACTCGGCTTCATCTGCGCCACCAAGCTTTGATCCGCAAGGGCCCTGCCCGAGGAGGTCGCGGGCCACGCGTAGCTCTCGGCCAGCAATTCCATGTTGTCAACAGCAGGGGGCGCTGAGCTGCTGTTTCAGGTTCTGACCGAGCGCGAGGAGAAGAACAGTGTCGCGATCGCTTCGAACGAGAGTTTCAGTAAAGCGCACATGTTCCGGCGAACCCGTGCCAGTCAGCGGCTGAACAGCACGGGTTCAAGCGGAGGGCGAGACGGCCGTCGTCACCGCGTCGGGGATCAACGCGATCAGCTGCTGAGACCAGCAATCCGATTGCTGGGTTGCGACCTCGGCTCCGCAGGCATCGCAGACGAGGTTGGGGCCGTCCAAGCCGTCGAGTCCGCAACAGCCGTTGAGGCGCCCACGCTCACGGTGTCTGGCCACCCCCGAGATGTCGTCGGGATTGAGCACGAGCACGCCCGTGTGAGGGCTGACCGCATACGACCCGCGCGGCATCAGCGGTGGCAGGAACCTGTGTCCCGGGGCTTCCTCCTTCACCGGAGGCGGCATCGGCACTTCCCGGAGGTCGGGGCTGAATCGCTGCTGACAGGCACTGCACGAGAAGACGGTCATGGCCGCAATTCTGCGTGAGCCTCCTGTGGTGTCTCGCGTCATTTCCGGCCCGGCTCCGAGGCAGGGAGTCTGCCCTCGTCGACATGGTTGGCGAGATAGATCAGCGTGGCCTGCGGGTCCATGCCGAAGGCGGCAGCGACGAGCTTGGGGTCCATGGTGTTGACCAGGTCGACGAGGCGGGTGCTGCGGATCATGCGGGGCGGGTATCCACAGTCGTCAAGGACGTGCGAAATCTGCACGGACGGCCTTGGGACGCCTACGCGGCATCGCCCTTTCGGATCAACATGAGGTCATACTGCCACGGCTGGGCACCCGCATGGACCCCTGTAGCAGCCAATGAGCTTCTTCGAGTTGGCCACCGATCGGTTGATGGGCCGGAAGCGCAACGAACGAGGCCCCCGGGCTGTTTATCGAGATGTCTGACGTCTCAATCACGTTGCTCGGGGGCCTCGTTGGTCATCCATCCTGCCGCACTCGACCTGCCGCATGCACTCGTGGAGTGGGTCACCATGCTGATCGTCACCCGTGAGGGCGACCGGCGCTGCAAGCTCCGTCCGTCTCAGCGCGCGATGGTGGCACTGGTGTACCTGCGCGAGCACACCACTCTCGCGGAGATCGCAGCCGGGTTCGGGATCAGCGAGTCCACCGCCCACGCCTACACCAGCGCGGTCGTCCGCCTGCTCGCCGAACGCGCCCCGGGCCTGCTCAAAGTCCTGCGCGAGCACGAACCCGATTTCGGCCTCCTCGACGGCACCCTCGCCGAGGGCGACCGGGTCGGCGACGGCCGGGCCGACTACTCCCACAAGCACCGCCGGAACGGGGTGAACGTGCAGGTCATCACCGATCCGGACGGCCGGCTGCTGTGGCTCTCGCCCACGCTGCCGGGCCGCATCCATGACCTGACCGCCGCCCGCACCCACCGGATCATCCGGATCTGCGAACGCCAGGGCGTCCCCATCCTGGCGGATCTCGCCTACCAGGGCGCCGGCCCGTGGCTGACCACCGGCATCAAACGCAGGCCCCTGCAGGAACTCACGCTTACCGAGAAGACCGTCAACCGAGCCCTGGCCACGGCACGAGCCCTGGTCGAAAGGGGCGTCGCCCGCCTGAAGTCCTGGCGGACCTTCCGCAGATCCCGATGCAGTCCGAACCGCATGACGTCAATCGCCAAAGCCGTCCTCACCCTGGAGCGGCAACGCTGAAGAAGCTCAATGTCCCCACTTCTCTTCATCAGTGGACTTGGGGAATCGGCAGCTGTGATCGACTCAACCTTCGGTACGGCTGTCATGCTTCTGCGTGCTCGTTGCATGGTCGATCCGCGAGCCGCCACGGTGGGGACGGTCGGTTCAGGGTTGGTGGGCGCGTTGCCATGCTTCGCGGATCTCTTGGGGGATCCGTCCGCGGGGCGGTACGTCGTAGCCGTTGGCGCGTGCCCATGTGCGGATTGCTCCGGTGTCGACGGGCTGTTCGTCGGAGACGGGGCCGGGTTTCCAGAGGGTGGGGTGGGAGGGCGTGAACTCCGGTGGTGTCTCCAGGAGGCTGGGTGGGAACTGGGGGACCTGGGTGTGCCCGCTGAGGACGGAGACGAGGAAGGCTGTCAGGGTCCCGTCGTAGGTGAACCAGCGCGGGCCTCGGGCCTCGTTGACTGCGATGCGCCAGCGGTCGGGCGCGGCGGCGGGGTCGGTGATCCAGAAGAGGTACTCGCCGTTGTCGGTCGAGCCGCAGGCGAAGAGCTGGTCGGGGTGGTGGGGGACGGGGTGCGTGCCCTGGTCGTGGTCCTTGCGCAGGTGTGCTCGGATCCAGCTGGGCATGGGGCCGGTGAGCTGGACGAATTCGGTCACTCCGTGGGGGTGGAAGAGGTGGATGTAGTCGCAGAACTTCCCGGGCCCGTACCGTTCGGCGAGCTGCTTGTAGTCCTGGGGCAGGGGCATGCCGAGCTCGGCTTCGACCGTGTCCCAGCGGATGTTCAGGGGCGGGTTGGGAGGCGGACAGAGCCGGGTGAGGTCAGTGAGGTCGGTCATTGGATTCCTAGGCGGCGTCGGCGTTGCTGTGCTGCGTGGTCGGGGTTGGCGAAGTCGGTGTCGAGGTGGAAACCGTTGGATCCGTCTGCCTGCATGTAGATGCGGGACGGCACCGAGTCCGGTCTGTCGTCGCTGTACTCAAGGTAGACGCTGTACTGGACCGTCTGACCAGCTATACCCCGAGCAGGGTCACCCGCGACAGCGTTGTAGATCATTTGTTCCAGGTCCCGCATATGGGGGCTGTTGGTGGGGTCCTGCGTGATGGTGAACAGGTTGTCCAGGTGATCGCCGGTGCCGCCCAGCATCCTGGCCAGCATGTGCCCACGAGCCTGATTGTGATCGGTGCCGTGAACGAAGCCCGGCGGCTTGAGCCGGCTGTTGGCATCCGTGCCCTCGTCGAGCATGTCGCGCGTGATCGTGGCATGCATCTCGAACGGCCGGCCGTGCTCGTCACGGACGAACACGACCTTGCCGCCCCACGTGTGGTCCGGGGAGCAGCCGGCCAGCCCCAGGGGATCCGCCAGTGTGAACGGATTGGGCACATAGGCGTAGTGGTTCGCTGCCGGTGCCAGGCCCAGGGGGTCGGGACTGATATAGCGGCCGGTCTCCGGGTCGTAGTAGCGGTGGACGTTGTAGTGCAGTCCCGTCTCGGCATCGAAGTACTGCCCCGGGTATCGCAGCGGCGTGTACGCGCTGGCATCGCTGTTCCACTGCGTTGCTCCCCATGCCGTGCTCCGCGCCCGCCAGCACACGGCTCCGTCGGGCGCGATCATGTATCTCGGACTGCCGCTCAGGTCGGCCACGATGGCGAAGAAACGCCGGTCGACGTCCTGCTGGTCCTCGTTCCTGCTCTTCGCCTCCCGCTGGGCCAGCGGGTACAAGCCGGCGTAGTCCCACACGAGGGTGGTGCCACCGGACCGCTGCTCGGCCAGTTGAGCGCCGTCCCAGCAGTAGTCGATCGCTTCGATGAGGGTCCCGTCCGCGCGGTGGTGGGACTTGGCGATCCTGCGGCCGAGGCCGTCGTAGAGGTAGCGCCACACGGTGCCCCGCGGGGTGCCGACCCGGACCAGGCGGTCCTCGGCGTTCCACTCGAAGGACCAGGTCAACTGCTTTCCGCTCAGGTTCGAATGCTGCGTGTGGTCAGTCGGCCCTGCGCGTCATAGGAGTAGCTGGTCCTACCGGAACGGGTGAGGCGGGTGCCGTCGTAGCGGCGGTCGCCTGCGCTGTCCTGGCCAGGCGCAGGTGAGGGAAGCTCGGTTCGGGTCTGGTCGCCGGCAGCGTTGTAGGAGTACTGCTCGCTCCAGCCGCGGGCCTGCACGCCGGTGATGCGGCCAGCTGTGTCCAGGGTGAATGTGCGGCGGCCCATGATGCTGTCGTCGATGCCGACCGGAGTGCCGTCGGGCTGGTAGGTGAAGACTCTTTCGAGAATCTCCGCGTCGGCGCTGCTGAGGCTGTGGCGGGTGATCCGTCCGACCGGATCCCAGTCCTGCCGCATGGCTAGCGAATTGTCGAGGGTTCGGGAGGTCTCCCGGCCGAGCGCGTCACGGTCGAAGCGGAAGGTGTGTTCCCCGACGGAGTATGCGGCAAGGCCGTCGGGACCGTAGTCGAGCCTGCTCTCGGCACCGGAGGGGGTACGTCGCCACGTGCGCCGGCCTTGCGCGTCGTATGCGTAGTGGAATGTGCGCCCGTTGACCGTCTCGGCCACGACACGGCCGGCGGCATCGGCTTCGAGGGTGATGTGCGCGTCAGCGCTGGATATCTCGTGGATGCTGCCCGTGGGCGCGTAGGAGAACGCCGAGAGTGCCCGGTTGCTGTCGGACACCTGGACGACCCGGCCGAGGGCGTCACGCTCGTAGGCGAGGCTCTGACCTGCCGCATTTGTGCGCATGGTCAGGCGTCCGGCAGCGTCGTGCTGGTAGGTCATCGTGCGGCCGCCGAAGTCGGTCTCCTCGATGAGCCTTCCCGCCTGGTCGTAGACGTAGGTCCACTCTCGGCCTCGGGCGTCGGTGACCTTGGTCAGGCGCAGCTCGCTGTCGTGGGCGAAGGCGTAGCCGACTCCGTCGGCGCTGTGGGTGGCGGCCGGGAGGTCGAAGTGGGTGTAGCTGTGGGTGCTGGTGCGCCCCATCCGGTCGGTATGGGCCACAAGGTTGCCCTCACCGTCCCAGGACCATTCCTCGCGGGTGCCGTCCGGCAGTTCGCGCCAGGACAGGCATCCGTCGGTCGTCCATCCCTGGCGAAGAGTGCCGCCCACCGCGTCGGTGACAGCAGTGATGCGGCCGAATGCGTCCCGGGTGCAGGTGGCGGTGGCCCCGTTCGCCGCCGTTACCAGCACAGGCAGGCCGGCCGCGTTGTTCGTGACGCGGACGGGACCACCTGCCGGGGGACGGATCTCGCTGACCGCGCCGGAGCTGTCATGCATGTAATCCGTTCGCTCGCCGGCGGGGCTGGTCACGGCCGTGCGGTTGCCTGCCGCGTCGTACTCGTAGCGATACCGCGCCCCACCGCGCTCGACTATCTCGAGCGGCAAGTGCAGATCGTCGTAGATTGCTGTGGTGCGCTCTCCGTCCGGCGCGGTCATGGCGATGATGTTGCCCGCCCCGTCGCGTTCGAGCCGCGTCGTGTGTCCGAGGGGGTCCGTGACCGCCAGAAGCCGGTCGTAGGCGTCGAAGGTGTACTGGGTGGTGTTGCCCAACGGGTCCGTTTCGGCGACGATCTGGTGCCGGTCGTTGAGCTGGAAGACGGTGGTGGCACCGGTGGAGTCTGTGTACCGGGTGATCCGTCCGCCGGTCTGGGGATGCGACTCGTAGGCGAAGGCGGACGACAAGAACCCCTCAGGGCCGATCGTGCGCACCACACGCCCTGCATCGTCATAGACGTACTGGTAGGTCGAGTCGTTTCGGTCGGTCCATGAGGTGATACGCGCGTCCGTGTCGTAGGTGTACCGCAGCGGCAGCCCGGAGGAGTTGACCACCGTCTCCAGGTTGCCTTGCTGGTCGTAGCCGAAGCGCCTGACGGTGACCGGACCCTCGGGCGTACGCAGCGCGAACTCGGTGACGCGCTCGTCCTCGACGGCCACGGCGACCTGATAGCCACCGTCGTGTACCACCCTGACCGGGGCGCCGTCGCCGCGGCGCACGAAGGTGATGCCGTTGTGATTGCGGTCCTGGACCTCGGACAGCCAGTAGGCGGAGGACTCGCTGTACGGACTGCCGGTGAAGAACCGGGTCAATCCCGAGGAACAATCGAACACCTGGTACGTCGTCACCGCGTTCTCCTGGCCCGCGTACACCAACGCGAGCCGCGGACCCTCCACCGGAAGAACACCCTCACCGTCACCAGGCCCCGGCAGCCGCGGATAGATCAGCACCGAGCCGTCCTCCCGAGCCCAGATCGCCATCTGCCCCCGCGTGTCCAGCTCGATACGTTCATCCAGCGTGGATGCCCAGCTCCGCCCGAACCACCGGCCGTAACGGTACTCAGACAGATGGATACGGCTCAGGACGAGGGAAAGGACACCAGGCAACGACAGGTCCGTCTGCGGCAGCACCATCTCACCGGTCGCGACATCGACCGGGTCCGTCTCGCAGGTCTTCTTCCTCAGCGAGATCGCGTTACGACGCGCATCCTCCTTCGCCTCATCCAGGCGGTCCGGCTTGGCACGTCCGCCGTCAGCTCCCGTACGCTTCCCGCCCGGTCCGGAGCCGCCATCCAGGTCGCACTCGTCCTTACGATTGCCGCCCTTGATGGTCCTGACGGCGCTGCTCACCGACACCGCGCCGGTCGTGGCCAACCTGGCGCTGGAGATGACCGAGGCCCTGCTCGCCGACGGGGTGCTGGCCGTACGGGAGATGCCGGTCCGGCTGTGCGCGCGGTGCGGGCACATGACCGGCACGGTCGCGGAGGACTGCCGGGCCTGCGGGCACGGCGTCGCCCTGGGAGCGCGTCGGGAGCTGCTGGTCTTCGACCGCGCCGCGCACGGCCTGGTGCTCGAACGCAGGGACTTCCACGCCGCCGGCGCCCGGACCCCGGCGCACCTGTTGAACATCGCCCACGACGTTCCTCGGCTGCTGGTCCTGTCCCGGACGCGTGACCACGGCGTGAGTCTGGCGTCGCTCGGGCTGGAGGGGATGGTGCTGGACCCGCGGGCCGGGCTGCACGTCGCGGTGCTGGCCGCCGCCGCCGAGCGCGGCGCCGTACGCCCGGTGATGACGGTGACCGAGAACGCCGCGGCCAACGTGGCGGCCTACGGTGCCCCGTTCCGGGCCTGGGGCGGGATGCGGCTGCGGTACGCGCTGCACGGGCGGATCGCCTACGACGCGGCAGCCCAAGATCGGCTGTACGAGGTGCACCGCGCCGAGGCGGTGCGGGAGCTGCTCACCGGCTGGTACCTGCCGCTATGAGAAGAAGGCTTGCCGCGCGGTGGTGTTTACGTAAACATAGTGATGGGCGGCCTCTCGGCCGCCCGATCCCCTGAACAGGAGTCGCAGCCCATGCCCGTCCTTCACCGAGATTCGTCCGGCTTCCTGCTCGACGGAGAACCCTTCCGCATCCTGTCGGGCGGGCTGCACTACTTCCGGGTCCATCCCGACCAGTGGGCCGACCGCCTGCGCAAGGCGCGCCTCATGGGGCTCAACACGGTGGAGACGTACGTCCCGTGGAACCTCCACCAGCCGCGGCCGGGCACGTTCGTGATGGACGGCCCGCTCGACCTGCCGCGCTTCATCGATCTCGCCGCCGCCGAGGGACTGTACGTCCTGCTGCGGCCGGGTCCGTACATCTGCGCCGAGTGGGAAGGGGGCGGCCTGCCCTCGTGGCTCCTGGCCCAACCAGACATAGAGCTGCGCTCCCGCGACCCCCGGTTCCTGGCCGCGACCGACGACTATCTGACCCGGCTCATGACTCCTCTGCGGTCCCGGCTGGCCACCAACGGCGGCCCGATCCTCGCGGTGCAGGTGGAGAACGAGTACGGGGCGTACGGTGATGACACCGCCTATCTGGAACACCTCGCCGACACCATGCGCCGCTGCGGAGTCGACGTCCTGCTGTTCACCTGTGACCAGCCCGCCGACCTCGAGCGCGGCGCGCTGCCCGACACCCTCGCCACCGCCAACTTCGGCAGCCGCTCCGGGCAGCACCTGGCGAACCTGCGTGAACGACGACCGGACGACCCGTTCATGACCACGGAGTTTTGGATCGGCTGGTTCGACCGATGGGGCGGCCACCACGTGGTCCGCGACACCGACGACGCGGCCCGGGAACTCGACGAACTCCTGGCGTCGGGCGCCTCCGTGAACTTCTACATGTTCCACGGCGGCACCAACTTCGGCTTCACCAACGGCGCCAACGACAAGCACACCTACCGGCCCACCATCACCTCCTACGACTACGACGCGCCCCTGGACGAGGCTGGTGACCCCACCCAGAAGTTCACGGCGTTCCGTGACGTCATCGCCAGGCACACCGGCGTGCCCGCCGCGCCGCTGCCGCCGAAGGGGCCCAAACTCTCTCTGGAGAATGTGCGGTTGACCGAAACCGCCGAACTGCTCTCCTGCGCCGCGAAGCTCGGCGGCGCCGTCGAGGCGGACCGCCCCCTGACCATGGAGGAGCTCGGCCAGGACTTCGGCTTCGTCCAGTACGAGACCGTGCTGCCCGCTGTCGGCCCCGCACTGCTGGAGGTGGAGCAGGTCCGCGACCGCGCCCAGGTCTTCCTCGACGGCGAGCCGGCCGGCGTGCTGGAGCGGGAGAACCACGAGCACGCCCTCGCGTTCACCGTGCCGCGCCCGGGCTGCGTCCTCACCCTGCTGGTGGAGAACCAGGGGCGCGTGAACTACGGGCAGGGCATCCACGACCGCAAGGGCCTGCTGGGCAACATCCTGCTGGACGGCCGCGAACTGCGCGGGTGGAGCAGCCGTCCCCTCAGGCTCGACTCCCTCGCCGACGTGCCCTTCGCGCCGACGACGGCCACGCCCATCGGCCCCGCGCTGCACCGCGGCGTCTTCGAGCTGACCGAGACGGCCGACACCTTCCTCCACCTGCCGGGCTGGACGAAGGGCAACGCCTGGATCAACGGCTTCCACCTCGGCCGCCACTGGTCGCGCGGCCCCCAGCGCTCACTCTTCGTTCCGGCCCCGGTCCTGCGCCAGGGGGAGAACGAGATCGTGGTCCTGGAGCTGCACGCGGCCCATCGCGCCCGTACCGTGTCGCTGCGCGAGGAAGCGGACCTCGGGCCGACCGAGGAGTGAGAGCGCGCATACGAAGGCCGGGCACCGGCGGAACCGGTGCCCGGCCTCTTTCGCGTGTATCAGCCGATCTTGAGCTGCTGTGCCGTGGCGCCGGTGCAGGCGGACTGCACCGCGGCGGCTCCGTCGGCCGTGGAGGCATCGCTGACCGTCAGACACAGGCCGCTGTGCCGCGCCCTGAACGTCACGTGACCGTCGCCGGCGTCCCGCACGGCCCACTCCTGGTTGCGGCCGCCGTTGCAGCCGTACTGGAACACCTGGGCGCCCTCGGCCGTCGACAGGCCGCTGACGTCCAGGCACTTGCCGCTGTGCCGGGCCACGACCTCCGCGAAACCGGTGGCCGTCGTGCGCAGCAACCACTGCTGGTTGAGGCCGCTGTTGCAGCCGTACTGCCCCACCTGGGCGCCGTCCCCAGTCGAGGCCCCACTCACGTCGAGGCACTTTCCGCTGTGACGGAAGGTGAGCGGCCGCCAGGTTTCGGCGGCCGTCGAGGGGGCGCTCCAGGACTGGTGGCTGCCGGTCGTCGGCCGGTAGACACCCGCGGGAGCGCCCTCGGAGGTGGACTCACCGGTGATCTCCAGCAGCAGACCGGTGGCCTTGTTGATCAGGGTGGTGTGGCCGTCGCCCACGGACGAGCGGATCCACTGCTGGGAGGTCGAGGTCCCTGGGGAGGCGAAGCCGAGGGCGCCCTGGGCGACGTTGAGGGCTTTGCCGGTCTTGGCGTTGGCGATCCGATAGGTGGCGGTGTTGCCCCAGTCGGTGGCGGACAGCTTGGTGAACGTCCATTGCTGGGCCGTGTCGCCGGCGCGGCGCGTCTGCTGCACCGGCGCGCTCTTGCCGCTGACGGTGCCGGCGGTCAGGGCCAGCCCACTGCGGTCGTTGAGCAGCTGCCGGGCGCCGGTGGGCACGGAGGTGGTGGTGGTGTCGACGCCGCTGACGCCGGGCAGCACGAAGGTGGTCACGGAGCCTGCCGGGACGGTCGTCCGCACGGCCCCGGCGGCGGTCAGGTCGCTCTGCCGTTCGAGGTTGCGGCTGCCGTCGGTGACCCAGCGCTGGACGGCTCCGCCGGTGGTCTGGAACCCGTCGAGGTCCAGCGTGACGTCACGCGCCTGACCGGTCGAGTTGGTGTGCACGACGACGACTCCGCCGTCCGGGCGCAGGGCTGCGAGGGTGTCCCAGTCGTCGGTGGCGATGACCTTGGCGCCGGGCCGCACGAAGCGGCTGTACTGGGCCATTGCCCAGTACTTCTTGTTCTTGCGCAGCGGCTCGGTGGCCGCGTCCTCGGGCGTGAAGTCGGTCTGGACCAGGCCCCAGTTGGAGTTCTCACGGCCCGGGGTCATGTTCTCGTAGTCCTCGATCGCTTGCCACAGCACCCAGGCCCGCGGCTCCAGCTCGCGGATGTCGTCGTTGATGCGGCGGGCCAGGTCCAGGGCGGGGCTCATGTCGGTGAAGCTCTGCCCGACGCTGCCGCCGAGGTCGACCTCCGACATCCACAGCGGCTTGTTCTCGCCCTTGGCGATGTCACGCACCCCGGTGCGGCCGCCGGTGGCGTACGTGTGGGTGTTCAGCCGACCCACCTCGCCGCGGACGGTGGGGCCGTACTGCTCCCAGTTGGTGCGGAACATCCCGGGGTTGGTCTCGTCCATGGCCGCGATCGGAGTGGTCATGCCCTTCGCGTCGAGGGCCACGCGCGTGGTGCTGATCATGCGGGCCTGGGAGGCCGGGTCCCAGTGCGAGCCCTCCTGACGGCCGTACGCCTTCCAGTAGCTGGTGTTCGGCTCGTTGACTGGGGAGAGCGAGTCGAAGGTGACGCCGGTGACCTGCTGGGCTCGCTGGAGCGAGCCGGCGAGGTAGGCGGCGAAGTTCTCGTACTGGTCCGGCTTGAGGTTGTCCTGGCCGGGATCCCAGTTGCCGGAGACCACTCCGCTGTTGGTCATGAAGTAGGGAGCGGAGTTGGAGAAGGCCTCGAAGGTGTCGGCGCCGCGGGCCTTGGCCGCACTGAGCCACCACTGCTGGTTGGCGTCCGCGGTGGCGTTCCAGTGGTCGGGATTGTTTGGGTTCCACCAGTTCGGGCTTTCCGGACCGGGCCGGTTCCAGTAGCCGGGGATCGCGCCGCCCGCGCGCATGTACGGGGTGGTCTCGGGGCTGTCACCGCCGCCGATGTTGTAGCGGGCGATGGTGAAGTTCAGCCCGTCAGCCCCGTAGAGGGCGTCTGCCAGCGCGTTGCGCTGGGCGTCGGGCCAGCCGCCGGTGACATTGGCGAACCAGGCCAGGGCGGTGCCCCAGCCCTCGAAGGAAGGCTGCTGGTAGCTGGGGTCGAGGCGGACGGTCAGCGCGGCCGGGCCCTCGGCTGCCGCGGCCGGAGGGGAGCCGAGCGTGCCCAGGGTGAGGGCGGCCACGCCGGCCGCGGCGGCCAGGGCACGGACCGGCCGGCCCTTGCCGCGGGGCCCGGGTGCGGGCGGGGCGAGGGACGAACGTTGCACCTTGTTCTCCTTCGAACAGGGGAGGTGGTACAGGGGGAAGGGGTGGGCCCGCCGGCGCGCGGCCCCTGACAGAGACGGCGGGGCGCGTTCCGGCGGGCCCGTAGGACGGTGGACGGGTCAGGCTGCCGTCCGCCGCCACTTCTGGTTGTCGCCGCCGTTGCAGGTCCACTGCTGCAGCCACGCGCCGTCGGACCAGGACTGGTCGGCGACGTCGAGGCACTTGCCGCTGTGGCGGGCGGCGAGCTGGATCTGGCCGCCGC
This sequence comes from Streptomyces sp. NPDC049597, assembly GCF_040675505.1. Lineage (NCBI taxonomy): Bacteria > Bacillati > Actinomycetota > Actinomycetes > Kitasatosporales > Streptomycetaceae > Streptomyces > Streptomyces sp. NPDC049597. Next base: position 16,024 of record NZ_JBFAOY010000023.1, on the reverse strand, counting down.
TGCTCTTCAGCGCCCACTGCTGGCTGGTGGCGCTGGAGCAGGTCTTCTGCACGACGCGGGCGCCGTCGGCGGTGGAGCCGCCGTTGACGTCGAGGCACTTGCCGCTGAAGCGGGCCACGATCTGCACGCGGCCGCTGCCCAGGCTCTTCAACCAGTAGTTCTGGTTGACGGCGGTGCCGCAGCCCCACTGGATGAGGCCGGCGCCTTCGGCGTTGCTGCGGTCGGCGACGTCGGCGCACTTTCCGCTGTGCACGGCCGTCAGCTTCTCCCAGGTGCCGACGCCCTGGATGGTGCCGGCGGCGGTGTCGATGGTGAGCTGCGGGTAATAGTCCATGGTCATGGTCGTGGGGGTGGGGAAGCGCAGCGGCGCCCAGACGTACTGGGAGTCGTTGACCATGCCGCCCATGGAGTTGCCCCAGCGGTCGCCCATGTAGAGGTAGGAGGTGGCGGAGGTGCCCTGGACGGGCAGGACGTAGGCGGTCTGCGAGTCGTAGGTGCGGAAGTCGCCGATGTCCTTCAGGTCGCTCCAGTCACCGGTGATGCTGGTGGCGGTGGCGTACTTCTGCTGGTTCGGGGACCAGCCGGTGGCATGGGAGGTCAGCATGAAGTACACGCCGTCGCGCTTGAACAGCGCCGGCGACTCACGGTAGGCGCCCGGCCACAGCTTCTTGACGTGCGCGTCGATGGCCGTGTAGTCGGCGGTCAGCCGGTAGATGTGCAGGTCGGCGTTGTCGGCGGCGGCGGAGACCATGTAGCCGGTGCCGTCGGTGTCGACGAAGGTGGTGATGTCGCGGGACATCTGCCCCACGGGCCGGAAGCTTCCCTTCCAGGTGTAGTCGCCGTCCACGGTGTCGGACACGGCGACGGCTGCGCGGGCCTCCCAGTAGTCGTACGCGGCCTCCTTGTGCATCCACATGACGAATTTGCCGGTGGCGGCGTTGTAGATGACCTTGGGACGCTCGATGTTCGCGGACTGCAGCTCGGGATGGGTGGCCTGGGTCAGGACATGGTTGCGGAACTCCCACGTCTTCAGGTCCGTCGACCGATAGGCGGAGACGTAGCGGAAGGAGTTGTCGGCGTTCCGGTTCTCGCCGAACCAGTAGTAGTAGGTGCCGACCTTGATCACGCCGCCGCCGTGCGCGTGCACGGGGTTGCCGTTCGGGTCGGTGAACTGCGTCCCGTTGGTGATGGTCACCGGGGCGGCGTGCGCGGTACCCACGGCTGTGAGCAGGGAGAGAAGGAGGGCGGCAAGAGCGGAGAGGAATGCCGCCGTCCCGGATTTCTTCAGTCGCATGTCGCGATACCTCGTGGTGTCTTCGGACCGGGTGCTCCCGCGCGGGCAGCGCGGGTGACGGCCGCCCGGCATATCGGAGCGGTGAGGCGCCTGGAGGAGGCGGCCGGGCCGGGGGAGCAGGGGCCGGCCGAGACGGTCTCGATCACCGGATCTACGTAATGTTTGCGTAAACATGATGTAGCCGGAAGTTTGTGGGCGGCGAGAGGTGCTGTCAAGGATTTGGACGGAGCCGGTCCAGGTTTTTGACCCGCGAGCGTGTTTGCGTCAACATTGCGTAGGGGTGGCGCACTGTGTGCAGACCCGCGAGGGGCCCGGGGAAAGGCGGTCGACGTGGCGGAGAAGGCAGCAAGAGCACGCCGCTCGCGCGCACCACGGAAGTGGCCCTCAATGGCCGAGGTCGCGGCGAAGGCGGGCGTGTCCTCCCAGACCGTCTCACGTGTGGCCAACAACCACGACAATGTGGACGAGACCACTCGCGCCAAGGTGCTGGACGCGATGCAGGCCCTCGGGTACCGCCCGAACGCGGCGGCCCGCGCACTGGTCACGGGCAAGTTCGGAGCCCTCGGCGTGGTCAGTTTCGACGTCGGCGCACACGGCAACGCGCGGACGCTGGCGGCCATAGCGGAAGCGGCGCGCGAGGCGGGCTTCTCGGTCAACTTCATGGGCATCCGCGCGCAGACCGAGGCCGCCGTGCGGCAGGCCTTCCGGCACCTGACGCTGCAGTCCGTCGACGGCATAGTGCTGATCGAGTCGAAGATGCTCGACACGCCGTCGCTGAACCTTCCGCCCACGATGCCGGTGGTCGTCGCCGACGGCGACACCGGGCACCGCTACCCCAACGTCGACTTCGACCAGGCCCGCGGCACACAGAGTGTGGTCGGCCACCTGCTGGAGCTGGGGCACCGCACGGTGTACCACGTCAGCGGCCCGCGCGACTCCTTCGCCGCGCAGCGGCGCGCCGAGGCATGGGAGCGCACCCTCGTCGCGGCTGGAGCCCCCGTGCGCCCGACCCTGTACGGGGACTGGACCGCCGAGTCCGGATACCTGGCCGGTCGGACGCTCGCGCAGATCCCCGACGTCACCGCCGTGTTCGCGGCGAATGACCAGATGGCACTGGGCGTGCTCCGCGCCATGCACGAGGCGGGACGGGTCGTGCCGGACGAGGTCAGCGTGGCGGGCTTTGACGACGTGCCCGAGGCCAGGTTCTTCGAGCCGCCGCTGACCACGGTGCACCAGGACTTCGACGTGGTGGGCCGGCACTGCGTGACCCTGCTGCTGGAGCAGATAGAACGCCGCGGCAACGGTCCCAACCGGCTCGCCGTGGAACCCACGCTCGTGGTGCGGGCCAGCACCGCGCCTCCGTCCGCCTGACGGGCCGCTCCGGCCGACGGCGCACGGCGGCGCAGCGTGCCGGCGAGGCCGCTGCGGGCACGACCGGTTTCGCGCGGCTGACCAGGCCATTCTCATCCGGCGCGGCGTCGCCTCCTGCCGCCCGCTCTCTTCGGCCGGACCGGGCATCGCGCCTCCTCCCGACCGCAGGAAGGGGGGCTGCGGGTGCTGCCCATCCGTCCTCGGCTGCGTCTCCTCGGCCGTCGGTGCGCAGCCTGGCGGAATCCGCCTCGGGCGTCGCCCTGCCCTGTATGGAAGGGCGACGTCACCCCTCCTGGAGTGGCTACGATGTTCATGTTCATCACTAAAAAATCCCATTTATTCGCTCCCGCGCAGTGCTTGACGCCCGTCTGACGGTGGTGTCACCATCACGTCACCGATGATTGCGTAAACATCGGTGATCGGAACAGTCTTCTTCCGGACCTTCCGGCCCGAGGCTTCTGCCTCCCTCATTCCGTTCCAGACCGGTCGGTCAACGACGCAAGGAACCACCATGACGCTCCTGTCGACGTCCGCACAGGCAGTCCCACCCAGGCCACGACGGCGCCGCCCCCCGGGAGGCACGGCCTCGTCGGGTGGGGATTCGCCGGCCCGTTCGTCGCGGTCTTCGGACTCGTCTTCCTGGCGCCGATCGGATACGCCGCCCATCTGAGCCTCTTCCGGGACCGGCTGATCGGCGGCAGGTCTTTCGTGCCTCTCCTCGTACCGCCCCCGAATGTCCCTGACGCGGCGGTTGCTGGCAGCACAAAGGAGCTCCTGATGTTCCGTTCCCCCTCTCGCCGCGTGGCCGCCGCCACCGGCCTTGTGCTCACCCTTGGCCTGAGCACGGCCTGTTCGTCGGGCAAGGAGGCCACCACCGACGATCCGGTCGCCAGGGCCGACGGCAAGATCTCGATCACCTACCTCCAGAAGCAGGGCGACCAGGAGTACTTCATCGGTGAGGCCGCGGGCGCGAAGGAGAAGGCGAAGGAGCTCGGCATCGACCTCAAGATCGTCAATCTGGGCAACGATGCCAACAAGACGGTCAGCGAAGTGCAGTCGGCGATTGCGCAGAAGACCGACGGCGTCATCATCGTGGTCCCGGACCCGGCCGTGGGCCCGCAGGTCGTCCAGACCGCGAAGGACGGCAAGGTCGCGCTGCTGACGTCCGACGACCAGATTTGCAAGACCGGCCCCGATCCCGACGCCTGCGGCAAGGACGACCTGGTGCCGAGGATCGGGTTCAGCGGCGCACAGATGGGCGGGGAGGTCGGCAAGCGCGCCGCCGCCGAGTTCAAGAAGGCCGGCTGGACGGCCGCCGACACCCGCGTCGTCTCGGCGTGGAAGCAGGACGTGACCGTCTGCGGCGACCGCGTCGCCGCGGCGAAGAAGGCGTTCGACGCGGCCGTGCCCGGCGTGGAGACCATCGACGTGCCCACCGACAACACGCCCACCGGCGCCCAGGACAAGATTGCCGCGACGGTCACCGCCAACTCCGGCGTCAAGAACTGGGTGATCTGGGGCTGCAACGACGAGAACGTCATGGGCGGCGTCACCGCGCTCGCGAACGCCGGCGTCGGGCCCGACAAGGTCGTCGGCGTGGGCCTGGGCGCCTACCTGGCCTGCAAGGAATGGCAGTCGGACAAGCCGACCGGCATGAAGGCCGCGCTGTTCATCAACGGCAAGGACGTCGGCGCCCTGGCCGTGCAGACCATGTACGACAAGCTCAAGAATGGCAAGGACTTCCCCGCCGAAGCGTTCGCCCCGACCACCATGGTCGACCACGCCTCGTGGAAGGGCGCCGGACTCACCTGCAGCTGAGTACTCCCGGCCGGCGGCCGCCACCGAACGGCTGCCGGCCGGTGACCCCACCCCGCGCCTCCCGACCACGCCTGCACCATGCCTTCGAGGTGAACCGATCCATGACCCAAGCGCATCCCCCGACACCCGCCCCGAAACCCTCAGGCGGCACGTCCGACGCGGCACCTCCACCCCCGTCCGTCGGGGTGGCGGGTCTCACCAAGCGCTTCGGCGCGGTGCAGGCACTCGGCGGTGTCACCCTCGACTTCCCGGCCGGGCAGGTCACCGCCCTGATGGGAGAGAACGGCGCGGGAAAATCGACGCTGCTGAAGATCCTCACGGGCGACCATCAGCCGACCGAAGGACACACGCTCGTCGACGGCGAGCCCGTCGAACTTGACACCCCCGCCCGCGCCCGGGCGGCCGGTATCCGGATCATCCCGCAGGAGCCCGAGATCATCCCGCACATCTCGGTCGCTGAGAACGTCTACGCGGGCGCCCTGCCCCGCAAGCACGGACGGATGCTGGACCGGACCGAACTGAACCGGCGCATCAGGGCCGACCTCGAGCGGCTGGGCTTCGCACACATTCTCGACCCAGGCTTGCTCGGGTCGCAGCTCACGCCCGCGCAGCGGCAGCTGGTCGAGATCATGCGCGCGCTGACCGGCGGGACGACCGCACGGCTGATTGCATTCGACGAGCCCACCTCGTCACTGTCGGAGCACGAGGTGGACGCACTGTTCGCGCTGATCCGACGGCTGCGCGAACAGGGCATCGCGATCGTGTACGTCTCCCACCGCATGCAGGAGATCTTTCAGCTCGCCGACCGCATCGCGGTCCTGCGCGACGGCAGCTTGGTCGGCGTCCAGGACGCCAGGTTCACCAACGAGGGCGAACTCGTGCGCCTGATGGTGGGCCGCGACCTGTCCGCCATGTTCGTACGCCGACGTGTCGCCACCGACCGGCTGGTGCTCGACGTCCAGAACCTGACGACCGACGACGTCACCGACATCTCGCTTCGGATCCATGCCGGCGAAGTAGTCGGCCTGGCAGGCCTCATCGGGGCCGGGCGCTCGGAACTCGCCCTCGCGCTCGCGGGCGACCTGCCCGTCCGCAGTGGCACCGCCACCCTGAACGGGGCACGCCTGCGCAGCGGCAGGCCGGGCGACGTGATCCGCGCCGGCCTCGGGCTCGCCCCTGAGGAACGCAAGGCCCAGGCGCTGTTTCTGCAGCAGTCCATCAGGGACAACACCTCCCTCGTCGTACTGGACAGGCTGCGGCGCTTCCGCTTCGTGCGACGAACGGCCGAACGCCGGCTCGCGCAGGAGTACTCCGACCGGCTGCGGGTCCGCACCCCGTCGATCAACCACGAGGTGCGCAAGCTGTCGGGCGGGAACCAGCAGAAGGTCGTCCTCGCCCGGTGGCTGGCCCGCAAGCCGAAGGTCCTGATCCTCGACGAGCCGACCCGCGGCATCGACGTCGGCGCGAAGGCGGAGATCCACCAGATCATCGCCGACCTCGCCGCCGAGGGCGTCGCGCTGCTCGTCATCTCCTCCGAACTGCCCGAACTCCTCGGCCTCGCCGACCGGGTCGTCGTCATGCAGGGCGGCCGGATCACCGGCGAGCTCGACCGCAGCGAAGCCACCGAAGAGTCCATCCTCCAACTCGCCATGGCCGATGACATCGTCGGCACCGCCCCCGGAGCCACATCATGACCCTCACCAGCACTTCCTCCCCGGCCGTGAAGGGGCCCCAGGGCGACGGCCCCGCGTCGGGCCGGCCGAAGCTCGTCGCCGGCATCGGCGGTCAGAACATCAGCCTCATCGGTGCGCTCGTCGTCGTCCTTGTCCTGTTCGGCGTCCTCAACGACAACTACCTGAGCCTGTCCAACATGCAGGTCATCGCCGAGGCGGCGACGATCACCGGACTGCTCGCGATCGTGCAGACTGTCGTCATCATCTGCGGCGGCCTCGACATCTCCGTCGGCTCGCAGGTCGGCGTGGCGTCCGTCGTCAGCGCCATGGTTTTCACCAGCACTGGCTCGGGGGCCTTCCTCGGCATGGCCGCCGCGATCGGCGTCGGTGTGGCCATCGGTGCGCTGAATGGCCTGATCATCGTCTACGGACGGGTCAACCCGACCATCGCCACACTCGCCGGGCTCGCCGCCTACAAGGGACTCGCCCAACTGCTGTCCGACGGACGCGCCCAGGGCTACGTGCTCAACAACGACGTCTTCGTCTTCCTCGGACGCGGCAAGATCGCCGGTCTGCCGGTCATGGTCTGGATCCTGATCGTCGTGGCCGTTACCGCGCACCTGCTGCTCAAGTACACCGACATCGGCCGCAACCTGTACGCCATCGGCGGCAACGACACCGCCGCCCGGCTCGCCGGCATCGGCATCAACAAGTACCTGATCTTCGTCTACACCCTCATCGGCGTGGTTGCCGCCGTCGCGGGCATCATGCTGACCGCCCGCACCGGCTCCGGCCAGCCCGTCTCCGGCAGCGAGGGCCTCGAACTCAAGGCCATCACCGCCGCCGCACTCGGCGGCGCTGCTCTCAAGGGAGGCAAGGGAGGCATCGGTGGCACGCTGCTCGCGGTGGCGCTCCTCGGCTGCCTCGAGAACGGCCTGACCGTCGAAGGCATCAACACCTTCTGGCAGAACGTCGCCCAAGGCGCGCTCCTGGTCATCGCCGTCGTCATCCAGCAGCGCCGCAGCGGCGAACGGGCCGTCGGCCTGCCTCACTGACGCTCCGCCCACACTGTTTCCCCGTCCGGCGCCGCTCACAACGGCGACGGACGGGTTTGGCCATGTTCACGACTTCCGACAGCATCTGTTCACCGTCTCGGGAGGCGGCCCGATCGATCTCGCGTCGATGTTCACGGGAACGGGAGGCACCCCGAGGCAGGCGCCGCCGTTCCTCATCAACTGCGATGCGGCCCGGGCTTGCTCTCCAGGGCGTTGCTGACCTCCTCGAAGAACGCCTTGCGTGAGCGATCGACGGCTCGGTGGGCCTCTTCCATCGTCTCCTGGGCCAGGGTCCGCAACGCCTCGTCTGTCAGGGCGGATGAGGACTCCAGCGTGGCCATGCAGGAGGACAGGTAGGCGCCGGTATTCCGCGTCAACTTACGCACCGCCTCACGGAGAGGTTCCGGCCCCTCAACGGCGGCTTTGGCACTGAAAGGACGCAAAGCGGCAACCAGCTCGCGGGCACGTCGCCTCTCCTCCGTCCTTGCTTCCCCGGACTGCTCCAGCGCGACGCTCTCGACCGCGCCGGTCGGCCGCAGGTACGCGACCAGCAGCTTGGTGGCCTGCATCCGTACGGGGGCGATGGCGTCCAGGGCGGCGTCGAGCGCGGCGGCGTATGCCGTGTAAACCTCTCGGCGAGTCTGGGACCGCCACAGGTGGTGCTGGGCGCGGGCCTGGTGGCGTGTGGCCCGGCTGATGATGAGCGCAGCCAGTGTGGCGGTCGCGCCGCCGATCGCTGCTCCCGCAAGTGCCGCGATCCCCTGGTCCACTGTGGGCCCCCTTTCCCCGTGGGCGTCATTCAAGCAGTGGCGCATCGTCAGTACGAGTAGTTCGTCACGGAGAGTGCAAGCCCTTTACCAGCCTGATACTCCTCAACTCCCAAGAAGGGCCGCTGCTGTCGGAACTGGTGAACATCCAGCCCCTGCCCCGACGGCCTGGTGCCTCCCAAATTGGTGTCAAGTGCTGCCCCTTCTCGCGCACGCAGCCACGGGGTCGTGTTCCGGAGGCGGTCCTCGTGATCGTCGTCCGACGATCACGTCGCCTCGGCCGACGCCTCGGGGCTCGTGAGGATGACGAGTTGCCGGGGCATCGGATCATCGCGGCACAAGCGGTCGGCCCCTCCTTCGGCGCCCTCGCCGAACCGGACAGCTCGAGCCGACATCGCCTTGACCGCGGGATCGCCGGTGACGCAGGCGATCCCGTCGGCGTGGGAGGCCGGCCAGGTGTCGGCGACCGAGTCTGTCCGTCGGAATTTCGGGGCGAACCTGCACGACAGCCAGGCCCTGATCCCCCTGGTGAAAGGCGTACCGCGATCCGCTCTTGCCGAGGAAGCCCGCAGGCCAGGACTACGATCACCCTCACCTGCGGCGATGGTTACGCGGGCGCGGCATCACGCACCGCATACGCCCGCAGTGCCCGCCACGGCACCGGGCTCATTCTGCGCTGGTCCCTTGTGCGTCGCCGGTGAGCAGCACCCAGCCCATCGCAGCCATGACATGCGACGAGGCCGCAGCCCGTAGAGCTGCCGCCCCGTCATACTCAAGCACGCTTGCAGTACTGGGCGGAGACGGTCCGCTCGGCTTCTGCGCCCACTGCGGCTCCTGCGGCAGCGCGGCCCGGGAGGGGGCGGACCGCCGATGCCGGTGCACTGATGCAGGCCGTGACGCAGCGGCCGCCGGGGCGTTGCTCGATCTGCACCCATTGCGCCACGAACTCGACGATGCCCATGCCCCGACCGCGTTCGCACGGGTCGCAGTCACGGCCCAGCCTTGGGCGAGGGATGTGGCCAGAGTCCAGCACGGCGACGTACAGGTAGCCGGTCTCCCGGGAGTGAGAGAGGCGCAGGGTCACTTCCCCGCCTCCGTACTGGACCGCGTTGGCGGCGAGCTCGGCCACGACGAGTTCGGCTGTCTCGCACGACTCCTGTACCAGCCCCCACCGATATAGGACGGCAGTCACGAAGTGGCGCGCCACGGGGACGTGTGCCGCGTCGGCCGGCACGGCCAGCAGCGCGACGTGCGCGTCGCGGGGCCTGGCGGGGGACGACTGGGATCCGTGGGCGCTGGTGCTCAGGTACATGGCTACCTCTGAGGGGGCAGAGGGGGCGGCGGGGGGACGACGGTCCGCGAACGCCGGGCGTGTTCCTCGGCGGCTTCGACCGGGGTGGACGATCTCGAGGTAGTCGATCGCCGACGGATGTTTACGTAAACAGCGTGTGTTTACGTAAACAGTAGCCCCCTTTCGCACCCTTCTCAAGGCGTGACAGGCGTCACTTGGTGCGGCTGCGTGCGGCTCTGGTGCGGCTGACCGAGCCGAACAGCTCCCGGTCCCCGAGAAACCCCTCCAGGGCGAACGCTGCGGCGCCCCAGGTGACCGCGTTGTGCGACAGAGCGCTGCGCCGCAGGTCGACGGCACGCAGGGGCTGGGCGAGGGCGTGGTCGGCGAGGGCCGAGCGGGTCGCGGCCAGCAGCTGCTCGCCGAGCCCTTCCATCACTTGGTTGCCGAGCACGATCACCTGGGGGTTGAAGAGGTTCACGAGGCTCCCCACCGCTGCCCCCAGATACCTGCCCGTGCGTGCGATCACCTCGGTCGCGACACTGTCCCCGTCCGCCGCGCGGAGGGCGAGGGAGCGTAGCGTCGCCGCGTCGTCGGGCAGGTGCGCCAGTGGGTCCGCGGGGGCCACGGCGCGCAGCGTCTCGATGACGCCGCGGGTTCCGACGTACGCCTCCACGCAGCCGCGGCTTCCGCAGCGGCAGGGGCGGCCGTCCAGCACCAAGCAGGTGTGGCCCCACTCGCCGGCGCTGTTGGTGGCGCCCCGGTACAGCGTGCCGCCGATGGCGAAGCCGGCCCCGACGCCGGCGCGGAGCGTGACGACGACGAGATCGTCCACCTCGCGCCCCCCGCCGAACCACATCTCGGCCAGCGTGCTCGCCTTGAGCGGATTGTCGAGATGGAGTGGCACGTCGAGGCGTTCCGCGAGCAGGGAGCGCATCGGCACGTCGCGCCACGACCAGTAGGGCGAGTACGTGGAGACTCCGCCCTCCCGTTCGACGAGGCCGGGGACGCTGACCCCGGCACCGAGCACCCGCTCGCGAGGCGTCCCGGTAGCTGCCAGCACGGCGTCGACGCCTGCCTCGATCGCCGCCACGACGACATCCGGCGCCACGCCGTCCGCAGGCAGCGGCCGCTCCATGACATGCAGTTGGCGCAGTGTGAGGTCGAAGAGCTCGGTGCGTACGGAGGTCTCGGCCACGTCGACGCCGATCAGGGCGCCGCGCTCGGCGTTCACGGCGAGCAGGGCCCGGGGGCGTCCGCCGCCGGACTCCAGCCTCCCCGACTCCACGAGCACCCCGGCGTCGATGAGCTCGGCGGTGAGGTTGGCGACCGTGGCGAAGGAGAGCCCGGTCGCGGCCGCCAGCTCCTGCCGGGTCCTCGCCCCGCCGTCCGCGTAGAAGCGCTGCATCACCTCGAACCGGTTCAGGAACCTGATGTCCTGCGAGGTGCGGTGGGCCACGTGTCTCGTCCTTCGCGTGTCGTGCCGGGCTTGTCTGGTCACGACGATCTTATTCCGACCCTTGGAAAAATCACCAGGGAGACTATGTACAAGGGTTAGACAAATGGTTAGCGTTACCCATGGAACAAGGAGACTGATATGCGCCACTTGAGGGCCCGCCCCTGCAGCCCCGACCCCGGAAGGCTCTGCGAGGGCCCGGTATGGGACCACGACCTGCAGGAACTGCTCTGGGTCGACATCACAGCGGGCCTGATCTGCCGGGGCTCCCTGGTCCCGCGCGCCGACGGGGGCGGACTGCCCGACATACTGCCGCGGACCACACTCGCCCTCAGCGGCACGGTGGGCGCCGTCCAGCCCACCCGGAACGGGTCGCTGATCGCCGCAGTGTCCACGTCGCTCATCCGCGTCGGAGACGACGGCCGCCAGGAGGAACTCGCGTCCCTGGCCCTCCCCACCGACGGCGTGCGACGACGGTTCAACGACGCCACCTGCGACCCACGCGGGCGACTGCTCGCGGGCACCATGGCCTTCGACGCGACGCCCGGCGCAGGCTCGCTCTACCAGCTGGGCCCGGACGGACTGCGGGTGCTCCTGGAGTCCGTGACCATCTCCAACGGGCTCGGCTGGAGCCCCGACGGCGCCCTGATGTACTACGCCGACAGCGCCACGGGGAGGGTCGACGTCTTCGACTACGACCTCGCCACCGGCACTCCCGCCGGCCGCCGACCCTTCGCCGCATTCGACGGCGGGGTACCCGACGGTCTGACCGTGGACGGCGAGGGCAACATCTGGGTCGCGGTCTGGGGCGCCGGCCACGTACGCGCCTTCGCGCCCGACGGGGTCTGCCACACCGTGGTGGACGTTCCGGCCTCGCACGTGACGAGCGTCGCGTTCGCCGGCCCGGCGCTCGACACCCTCGTGATCACCACGGCCACCGAGGAACTGACCGAGGACCAGCTGGGCGAACAGCGGCACGCCGGACGGCTGTTCGTGTGCCGGACGGGCATCGCCGGGCTGCCGACCGTGCCCTTCGACGACCTCGCATCCCAGCACCAGGAGACGGCATGACCACGCTCTCGTCCGCCCTCGCCGCCGTCCCGGTCGTGGCGATCCTGCGCTCCCACAGCGCGGACCGGTTCCCCGAAGTCGCCGACACCCTGCGCCAGACAGGTGTCCGCGCCGTCGAGTTCACGCTCACCACCCCCGGAGTACTGGACGCCCTGCGCGACTACGCACAGAGCCTGCCCGACGGGCTCGCACTGGGGGCCGGGACGGTCACCACCCCCCGCGAGGCCGAAGCAGCGGTCGCCGCCGGCGCCGAGTACCTGATCACCCCGGCGACCTCGCCGGAAGTCGTCGCCGCCGCGCGCCAGCTCGGTGTGCCGGTGCTGCCGGGTGCCCTGACGCCGACAGAGGTCCTCACCGCCTGGCAGGCGGGGGCTGCCATGGTGAAGCTCTTCCCCGCCTCCATCGGGGGTCCGGAATATGTCCGCGCCATCCGCGCACCCCTCCCTGACGTGCCGCTCGTGCCCACAGGAGGCATCCGGCTGGAGGACGCCCCCGCCTACCTCCGGGCAGGCGCCACCGCCCTCGGCATGGGCAGCCCCCTCGTCGGCGACGCCTGCGAAGGCGGCGACCTCGGCGCCCTGGGTGACCGCGCGGCCCGGCTCCTCGGCCTCCTGGACGGAGTACCCCGATGACCGGCCTCGTGACCCTGGGCGAGGCCATGGTCGTCGTTTCCGCGAACGAGCCCGGGCCGCTCGCACCGGGCCGGATCGCCAGTCTGTCGTTCGCGGGGGCCGAGGCGACCGTCGCAATCGGCGTCAGCCGGCTCGGCCACCCCGCCGCGTGGATCGGAAAGGTCGGGGCCGACGCCGCCGGAGCGATGATCGTCGCCGGTCTGCGGGCCGAAGGCGTCGACGTCTCCCGCGTCCGCACCGAACCCGCCCTGGCGACGGGGCTCATGCTGCGCGAACGCCGCACCGCCGACCGCACCCGCTCCGCCTATTACCGCAAGCGGCTCGCCGGCTCGTGCCTCGGCCCCGAGAACGTGGACGACGAACTGATCTCCGCGTCCCGACTGCTGCACGTCACCGGCATCACCCCCGCACTGAGCGACAGCGCCCGGCGCGCCGTGCGCCACGCCGTGGTCGTCGCCCGCGAGGCCGGTGTCACCGTCTCGCTCGACGTCAACTACCGTTCGCTGCTGTGGTCCAGGAACGACGCGGCCGCCGAACTCGGCTTCCTCGTCCGCCACGCCGACCTCGTGTTCGCCGGGCCCCAGGAGGCGCAGCTCCTCGTCGGCGACGCGCCCCCGGAGCAGACGGCCCGCGCGCTCACCGCGCTCGGCCCCCGGCAGGCGATCGTAAAGCTCGGGGCCGCGGGCGCCCTGGTCGCCGTCGACGGCGACGTACTGGCCCAGCCGGCCGTGCCGGTCACGGTCGTCGACCCGATCGGCGCCGGAGACGCCTTCGTCGCCGGATACCTGGCGGCGCACCTCGACGGCGCACCTCCCGCCGAACGGCTGCTCACCGCGGCGACGTGCGGCTCCTTCGCCGTCTCCGTCCACGGCGACTGGGAAGGCCTGCCGCGACAGGGCGAACTCCCGCTGCTCACCGGCGACGACGTCATCCGCTGACCCCTCGCCCGCGACCCGATCGGAACGAACAGGAACTTCCATGCAACGCTTCACAGGAAAGACTGCGCTGGTCACCGGAGCCGCCTCCGGCATCGGAGCGGCCAGTGCCCTGCGGCTGGCGGCCGAGGGCGCCACCGTCATCCTCGCAGACATCGCGGACTCGGCCGGCGAGGCCGTGGCCAAGAACATCCTCGCCGACGGCGGCCGTGCCGCCTACGTCCACTGCGACGTCTCCGCGGAGGCGAGCTGGCAGTACCTCCACGAGCGCACGCGCGACTTCGCAGGCCCAGTCGACATCGTCCACAACAACGCCTTCACCCACGTCGACGCCGCAGCCCACGAACTGACGGGCGACGGCTGGGACAAGGAGATAGCGGTCAATCTCAAGGCCCTTTACCTCGGGGTCCGCACTTTCGTCGACGACCTGCGCACCACGCGCGGCTGCTTCGTCGCCACCTCAAGTGTGCACGCCAACTTCGGCCTGCCCGGCCGCCCCGCCTACGCCGCCGCCAAGGGCGGCATCTGCGCACTGATCCGCCAACTGGCCGTCGAATACGGGCCGCACGTCCGGTTCAACTCCGTGCTGCCCGGTCCCATCCTCACCGACGTATGGGACCAGGTGAGCGAGGCCGACCAGCAGCTGTCGGCCCGGGCTACCGCGCTCGGCAGGCTCGGCGCGGCCGACGAAGTTGCCTCCGCCGTCGCCTTCCTGGCCTCCGCCGACGCCTCCTACATCACCGGCGCCGATCTCACCGTCGATGGCGGATGGTCCGTCAAGAAGGAGTCCAAGTGAAGATCACATCCCTGCGCACCTACCTCGTCGCCCCCCGCTGGTGCTTCCTGCGCATCGACACAGACGAAGGCATCACCGGCTGGGGCGAACCGGTGGTCGAGGGCCGCGCGCACACGGTCGCCGCCGCCGTCGACGAGCTCAGCGACTACCTGCTCGGCCAGGACCCGATGCGCATAGAGGACCACTGGCAGATGCTCACCAAGGGCGGCTTCTACCGGGGCGGCCCGATCCTCTCCAGTGCCGTGGCCGGCATCGACCAGGCCCTGTGGGACATCAAGGGCAAGGCACTCGGCGTCCCCGTATGGCAGCTGCTGGGCGGCAATGTCCGCGACCGCGCCCGCGTGTACAGCTGGATCGGTGGCGACCGCCCGGCCGACGTCGCCGAGGAGGCCCTCGTCCGCAAGGCCGAGGGGTTCACAGCGATCAAGATGAACGCCTCGCCCCAGCTGGACTTCATCGACACGCCCGACGCCGTGCACGGCATCGTCGAGCGCGTCGCCGGCGTTCGCGAGGCGGTCGGTGACCGCTTCGACATCGCCGTCGACTTCCACGGCCGGCTCACGATCCCCATGGCGCGCCGGGTACTGCCCCTGCTGGAGCCGTACCTGCCGTTCTTCGTCGAGGAGCCGGTCGTCCCGGAGCTGAGCGACCACATCGGCGACATCGTCCGGTCGACCAGCATCCCCATCGCCACCGGCGAGCGCCTCTACTCGCGCTGGGACTTCAAGAAGGTGCTGGGTCAGGGCATCGCCATCGCCCAGCCGGACTTGTCGCACGCTGGCGGTATCTCCGAGGTCCGCCGCATCGCCGCGATGGCCGAGGCGTACGACACCGCGCTCGCGCCCCACTGTCCGCTTGGCCCGATCGCGCTAGCCGCGTGCCTGCAGGTCGGATTCGCCTCGCCTAACCTGCTCATCCAGGAGCAGAGTCTCGGCATCCACTACAACACCGGCTCCGACCTCCTCGACTACCTGGTCGACCCGTCGGTGTTCCGTTACGAGGACGGACACGTCGAGCTCCTCACCGAGCCCGGCCTCGGCATCCATGTCGACGAGAAGGCCGTGGAACGTGCCGCCGAAACGGGCCACCGGTGGCGCAACCCGATCTGGCGCCGACGGGACGGCTCGCTCGCCGAATGGTGACGGGATCCGCTCTGCGGCGCAAGCCAAGCGCCGCCGGGGCGGGGCCGGGGCGCGTGCCTCAGCCCTCGGCGTCGGCACCAGGACTTCCCTCCCGCTTCACCATCCCGCGCCGCCGGTAGTCGCCTGCTCCCAACAGCGACCGCAACGCCGCGCCCTGACCGCCTCTCTTGGCGGTTGGGGGCGCGGCGGTAAGGGCTCAGCTCAATAGAGTGTCGGCACTCCCGAGAGGAGTCCACCCAGGCCTCGTGCCCAGGCGCGACGAGCTTTCCCTGAAGCAGGCGCCCTCGCAGGATGCCGACACGGGTCCTGCCTTCTGCCACTCAACGAGGCGGTCGCCGTCCTGTCCGACGTCGCCGAAGCGCACGACCCTCACGACGGCCGCCCCGAGCGCGGAGGTCCGCAAGGGCACCCAGGGAGGGTCGAGCGTCCGGATCAACGATGCTCAGCTGTCTGGACCGAGGGAGACCGCCGCCCAGATCGGGCGCACCACCTCGACGCTGGCGCCGTTCGACGTCATCGCCTCCGCGACTCTCTCCCTGAAGGTCCCCACCAAGTACTGGTACGAATGTCGCAGCCCCTCCCTCTGGTACGCCGATGCGCAGATGGAAGACCAGTACCAGTGGTTTGAGACCGGACAGCGATGCCGCCGTGCTGGATCGGATGATGCGTCACCTGGCCTCGGGGCGTGCTCAGGCAGGACTTCTCAGGCGGCTGCACGTTGACAGC
>NZ_JBFAOY010000022.1:0-132035 GCF_040675505.1 Streptomyces sp. NPDC049597 | reverse complement strand
ATCCCGGCCCTGCTGCCGGGCAAGTCCGCCACCATCCAGGCCAAGGTCGCCACCCCGATCAACTCCGACTCCGGCAACAAGCGCAACGAGTACGTGCTCGGCTGGGACGTCCGCAAGATCGCCGACGGCACCTGGCTCTCCGCCGGCACCGGCGGCATCCCACCGCTCAAGCAGAACGTCGCCGTCGAGGACCCGACCTCCAACACGCTCGGCATGGAGAAGTTCTACGGCTACACCGGCAAGAACACCGGCGCCGGGTCCTCCGTGATGAACAACCTCGGCTCCGGTAACACGGTCTGGCAGTACAACCCGTTCACCAACCCGGGTCGTGGTCTGACCACGTTCTTCCGGATGGCCTACAACTCGCTGGACACGTCCGACACCGTCTCCGGTCACGGCTGGTCGATGCAGGCCTCGGGCCCGATCCGGCTGGGTGCCCCGCTGGAGTTCCACCCCAAGCAGAATCCGACGGAGATCCGGCTCCCGGACGGTGACGGCACCACGCACGTCTTCCGCTGGGACAGCGTCAACAGCGTGTGGAAGGCCCCGGCGGGCGTCCACTACAAGGTCACCATGAAGTCGGGCCTGGACTGCCAGCCGACCAAGGACCCGGTCCCCGACGCCTGGACGCTCACCCGCCCGGACGGCACGCGGTTCCTGTTCGGCTGCGACGGCTATCTCACCTCGACGGTGGACCGGAACGGCAACACGCAGACGTTCACCTACGAAGAGCGCCGGTCCAACAACAAACCGACCAAGTTCCTGACCTACATCACGGACCCGGTCGGCCGTCAGAGCCTGACCGTCGACTACTGGACCAAGGGCCAGTCCGGTTACCAGTACGTCAACGACTCCGGAGTCCTCACCACGGACACCGGAGCGCTGAACAACTCGAAGATCTACGACCACATCCGTTCGGTGACCGACATCTCCGGCCGGAAGATCGAGTTCTTCTACACCACCAAGGGCCTGCTCGGGCAGATCACCGACGGCGTGGGCTCGTCGCAGCCGAAGGTCTTCAAGTTCACCTACGACGCCACGCAGGGGAACAAGAACGTCAAGCTGGTCAAGGCCACCGATCCGCGGGGCAACGCCACCAACCTGGCGTACTACGCGCCGCAGGCGGGGGACGACCCGAAGTACCACTGGTGGGCCAAGACCGTCACCGACCGGCTGAACAACGCGACGACGTACGCCTACAAGGCCAACACGTCGAACACGAAGTTCACCGACACCAAGGTCACTGACGCCGAGAGTCACAGCACCGACTATGTGATCGACGACTTCGGCCGTCAGGTGCAGATCACAAACGCCAAGTCCGAGACCACCAGGATGAACTGGGACGCGGACAACAACGTCACCTACATCGAGGAGGCGAACGGCGCCAAGACGGCCTTCTGCTACGACCAGAAGACCGGCTACCCGCTGCGTGAGTGGGACGCGGAGACGACCAGGACATGGACGTCCGAGCAGCTCATCGCCACGTACTACTGCGACCCGGCGAACGGGTCCAGCCTGCCGGGCGCGGCGAAGTTCGAGTACCAGACGCGTCTGGACGGCTTCTCGGCGGACCTCTTCCGCAAGACGTCCCGGCAAGGCCGGGCCTGGCTGTTCGGCTACGACGACTTCGGCAACCTGAAGAAGGTCACCGACCCCAAGGGCGTCGCCACCTCGACCGTGGACGACTACACGACCACGTACGACTACGACGCCTACGGTCAGCAGATCAGGTCCGTCGACGCCAACGGCAACCCGACGACGAACGCCGACTTCGACCCGTCCGGCTACCCGAAGACGATCACGGACGCGGAGAACCACGCGACGAAGTTCGTCTACGACGTGCGGGGCCAGGTCCGCGAGGTCACCGACGCACTGGGCAAGAAGACCACGCAGGACTACGACACGTTCGGCCGTCCGATGGCCAACAAGGTGCCCAAGGACCAGGCGGCCGGTGACTACATCACCACGCCGGCACCCGTGTACGACGCCAACGACAACGTGACCTCGTCCACCGATCCGGCGGGCGCCGTCACCACGGCCGTCTACAACGCGTCGGACGCCGTCACCGCGTCCACCGGACCCGACAACAACAACACCAGCCGCACCACCGCCTACACCTACGACAAGGTCGGAAATCTCAGGACGACGACCGAGCCGAAGGGCGTGGCCACCACCGCGGACGCCACGGACTTCGTCACCACCAACCAGTACGACGCGATCTACCAGCTCACCGGCGTGCTGGATTCCGAGAACGACAAGATCTCCTACGAGTACGACAACGTAGGAAACCTTGTGACGGTCATCGACCCGAGGAAGAACGCCACCTCGGACACCACCGACTACACGTCGAAGACGGCCTACGACCTCAACCACCGGGTCGTCAAGGGGACCGACGCCGCGGGCAAGTACACCACCACGGAGTACGACAAGGACTCGCTGGTCGTCGCGGCCACGGACAAGGAGCGCAACAGGACCGAGGTCGTCTACGACGAGCGTGGCATGCCCGTCGAGAAGAAGGAGCCCTACGAGGGGACCACGGTCCGCACCACCAAGTACGAGTACGACCAGGTCGGCAACCGCACCAAGGTCATCACTCCGCGCGGTGTGAACACCGCCGACTCCGAGGACTTCACCCTTCGCACGGAGTACGACAAGCTCAACCGTGCGGTGAAGCAGTTCCAGCCGTACGACCCGGCCGACGCCCGCTTCAACAGCCCGAACGTCTACACCCAGACGGTGTTCGACGCGGTGGGCCAGGTGAGCAAGGTCTCGGCACCGCCGTCGTCGGGTGAAACGGTCCGCATCGACACCGACTACACCTACTTCGACAACGGCTGGGTGAAGTCGTCCACGGACGCCTGGGACATCCGGACCACCTACACCTACGACAACGTGGGCCGGCAGACCGGGCGCACCCTGACCGGGGCGGGCGGTTCGCCGTCCCGGACCATGAACACCACGTACTGGCCGGACGGGTCGATGAAGACCCGTACGGACGCGCCCTCCGTGGGCACGGAGCGCAAGTCGTTCGCCTACGCCTACGACGCCAACGGCAACACCACGTCGATCGACGACACCTCGGCGGGTGCGAAGATCGACGCGTACACGATGACCTACACCGGCCTCAACCAGATCGAGAAGGTCACCGAGGCGCTCGCCGGTGAGGCGAAGAAGACGACGTCGTACCTGCACGACGTGAACGGCCAGACCGAGTCGGTCACCCACCCCGACCAGTACTCCCACTTCACCTACGACCTGCGCGAGCTGGTCAAGGCGGTGAAGGTCGGCACGTCGCCGACCGACACCGCGCCCAAGGTGACGGAGTACACGTACACCGACCGCGGCCAGATGCTGCGGGAGACCAAGGCCAACAAGAACACGGTCGACTACACCTACTACCTCAACGGAGAGCTCAAGAGCACCACGGAGAAGAAGGCCGGCGGTGCGCTGGTCGCCTCGCACGTCTACGCCTACGACGCCAACGGCAACAAGGCGCAGGACGTCGCGAAGAAGATGAACGCCGACAACCATGCGGCGTTGCTCGAAAGCACCAGCAATTACACCTACGACCCGGCCGAGCGGATCGCGAAGGTCACCAAGACCGGCAACGGCGCCACGACCGAGACGTACGTCCACGACAACAACGCCAACGTCATCAGTCAGACGGTCAAGGGCGTTCCCACCACCTTCGACTACGACCGCAACCGGCTCGACACCTCGACGACCAACGGTGTCCTGGCGACGTACAACTACGACGCCTACGGACGTCTGGACAACGTCACGTCCGGCGGCAAGACCCTGGAGGACAACACCTACGACGGCTTCGACCACGTCATTCAGCACACCAAGCTGCAGAGTGACGGCACCTCGAAGACGACGAAGTACACCTTCGACCCGCTGGACCGCAAGACGGCCAAGACCGAGGGCACCAAGACCACCGACTACAACTACCTCGGCACGAGCGGCGAGGTGCTCGACGAGCGGGTGGCGGGTGAGATCACCAAGTCCTTCCAGTACAGCCCGTGGGGCAAGCGCCTGTCGCAGATCAAGCACAACAGCGACGGCACCGAGGAACTCGGGGTCTACGGCTACAACAGCCACACCGACGCGGAAATCCTCACCGACAGCACGGGTGACACCAAGGCGACCTACGGCTACACCGCCTACGGCAAGGACGACGAGTCCGAGTTCACCGGCATCGACAAGCCCGAGGCCGCCCAGCCGGACAAGGAGGCCTACAACCCGTACCGCTTCAACTCCAAGCGCTGGGACGCTGCTTCCGGCACGTACGACATGGGCTTCCGGGACTACAACCCGGGCCTGAACCGCTTCACCACCCGGGACATGTACAACGGCGCCCTTGCCGACATGCGGCTCGGCAGCGACCCGTACACCGGCAACCGGTACTCCTTCTCCGGTGGCAACCCGGTCAGCAACGTCGAACTCGACGGACACTGCTTCGGGATCGACTGGTGCGAGGCGGCCGGGGAGGCCATCTCTGACACCGCCAACGGCATCTTCATGGGTACCGGTGAGGTCTTCTACGGCCTGGTGTCGAACGTCCCGCACGCGGCGGAGTACGCCGGCTGGCTCGTCGACGGCGACTGCTGGGGTGACGGCGGTCCCGGTACTCCGGGCTGCGACTACGGCACGCAGTTCGACAACTGGGCGGCGAGCCACGGGTACAACACCGAGAAGTGGACGTACACGCTTCCCAGCATGGTCGCCGACCTGGTGACCAAGAAGGCGGGCCCCAGGCCGTCGCCGGGCGGCATGCCCAAGAAGAAGACTCCTCCGGCGCCGAAGCCCACCACACCGGCAGCGCCCAAGAAGGAGAAGTACGCCGACCGCGACGGCTACATCTCGCTGTTCAAGGCGCCTCAGCCGGGCAAGGGTGCGGACCAGTACAACAACGGCTACCGGGCCGCTGACTTCCCCAAGGATGCCGAGAACGACGGCAAGGCGTACTTCGGCAGGAGGTACAGCCTGGTGGAGGAGAAGTACGCGAGATACTTCAAGGAGGGCGTGATCGAGATCCGCATTCCCGAGGACGACTACAATCGCTACTTCAAGGACTACGAGAAGGACTACGAAGGCGGGCCGGACGTGGAGGTCCCCATTCCGAACACCATGTTCGACCGGCTCAACAGCTATCCCAGAGAGTGGCACCGTGACTGACGAATGGGCCGAGACAAAGCGGAACTACCCCGTCGGGTCACAGCTGACGGGCACCGTCGCACGAGTCGCTCCCTTCGGCATCTTCGTTTCCGTCCAGGGTGCGCGGCCCTCCGGTGTGGTCGCGGATCTTGCCGGGATGCACAAGGACGCCGCCGACGACTCGGTGGTGCTCTGGCCCCGGGTGGGTGACTCGATCACCGGGGTCGTCGTGGAGCATTCGGAACACAACGAAGAGCTGAAGATCCATCTGACCTGATCGAGCAGGTCGTGGAACAACGGACGGGTGAGCCTCCTCGGAGGCTCACCCGTCCTCTTGCTGCGTCCGCCCATGTGCGGCATCAACGGAGATCCGACATGCCGGCCGTGCGCCACGAAGCCGATGAGCAGGCCCCGTGACATCACGGGCCGGCGTCCGGCCGGGTCGCCCTGTCGCGCGACCCGGCCGTCACCGTGCTGGGCAGGCCGTCAGTGCGCGGCCGGGTTGACCACGCTGATCGTCAGGTCGTGACCGGTGTCGCCGGTGACCGTGACCTTCACCCCATGGCCCGCGACCTTGACGCTGGCCTGCGGGGCCGACGTGTCGTAGTACGCGTTCGGGTCGGTGTCGTCGAAGACCGCGATGCCCGGGACCGAGGGCGCGCAGGCCGCCTTCGTCACGACCGTCTGCTGCTGGCCCTTGCCCGACAGGACCTCCTTGTGGAGGCAGGTCGCGTCGGTGGCCTCCAGACCGAAGGTCGCGTCGAAGGGCTGGCGCCGGTTGCTCGGCGCGGTGCCGTCGTCGTACCTGAACGGCGTCGGGCGGGCGTCGACGGCCATGGCCGCGCCGCCGCCGGGGTGCGAGCTGACGTTGTTGTCGTCGTACGACCGGTCGACGTACCAGACGAGCATGCCGTTCTGGTACCTGAAGAACTCCACCCAGTCGGGTGCCGTGATGCCCTTGCTGAACTGGTACGGGCCCTCGGCCAGGAGCGCGTCGCTGCCCACGTACTCGCGGTTCTCGACCAGGTAGTAGCGCGGGAACGTGGCCGTCTCGGTGCCGGTCGAGATCTTCCACCTGCCGGTCGCCGTCCAGCCGCCGACGCCCTGCTCGACGTCGTCGGTGACCAGCGTCGTACCGCCGGAGGACAGTGCGATGTCGTCCAGGAACGCGCCGGCGAAGTGCACGCCGCCGTCGGTCTGGTAGCGGAAGCGGAACAGCGAGGGCTTGCCCTGGGAGTCGTACGCGTAGCGCAGCGTCGTCCACTTGCCGGCGGAGGAGCCGTCGACGGCGGCGCCCGCGCGGAGCCAGTTCGCACCGCCGTCGAGGGAGTACTCGGCGAAGAGGTAGTCGTAGTCCGCCTCGATCTCGTACCAGGCGCTCGCCGTGACGGTCACCCGCGAGGCGGCCGGCACGGACCGGGTGAGGGACTGGTTGAGGCCGTCGGCCGAGCCGGTCCACCAGGCGTGCGTGCCCGAGGCGGGAGTGGCGTACGTGGTGCTGCTCGTCTTGTCGGGCAGCGCGACGCGGACCGCCTGCTCCTTGCCGGTGACCTGGAGCTGCGCCGGGTTCAGGGTGTACGAACCGGTGGTTCCGACGGGCGCGTCGGCGTAGTCGAGCCAGCCGAGGAAGAGTTTCTCCTCGGCGCCCATCAGGCCGGGGTGGGTGCCGATGCCGGCGCCCGCGGCAGCGCCGTGGCTCAGCCAGGAGCCGGAGCTCATCAGGGTCCAGAAGGCGGTGGAGTTCTCGCCGCCGCCCGTGTCGTAGTAGTCCGGCAGGCCGAGGTCGTGGCCGAACTCGTGGCAGAAGACGCCGAGTCCGCCGTTCTCGCCCTCGGTGGTGTAGTCGCCGAGCCAGTACTTCGACTGGCCGATACGGGCGCCGCCGGCCTTGTTCTGCGTACCGGCCACGTCCGGGCCGGTCAGGCCGTAGTCGTCGCCGTTGACGTACCAGCGGTGCGACCAGATGGCGTCCTCGCCCTGCGCGCCGCCGCCCGCGTCCTCGCCCATGCCGGCGTGCACGGCCTGGAAGTGGTCGATGTAGCCGTCGGCCTCGTCGAAGTTGCCGTCGTGGTCCCAGTCGTTGCGGTCCCAGACGTCGAACTGGGCGAGGTGGGCGTCGATCTCGGCAGGGGTCTTGCCGGCCGCGATCTGGGCGTTCCACCAGGCGTCGCCGGTGTCCTGGACGAAGGCCCACGAACCGCCGTTGTCCTCGACGGCGTTGTCACCGTAGAAGGAGGCGTTGTAGGGGACCTTGACCCAGTCCTCGACGACGTTGGTCACCGAGTAACGGCCGCCCGAGAGGTTCTCGTAGTACGTCTTCATCGACTCGCCGGGGCCGTTGAAGAGGTTCTCGTAGTACGCCTTGTTGAAATCCGCCGTCCAGGTGTTGGAGTTGTCCACGCTCCGGTCCGGCTGGACTATCTGGTTGTGCAGGGGGCCGGGAGTGGTGCCGTACCGTCCGGCGCTCAGGTCGCCGAACTCGGAGAGGATGGTGAAGATCTTCTCCTGGCGTACGGCCGTGGTGGTCTGCGTCTCCACGAACTTGCCGGGCGCCACCTCGACGACGCCCCGGGCATTCGCCTTGGCCTTCCCCTTGGCGATCTTGTCGATCGCCTGCTCGCGCAGCTCGGTGCGCTGCTTCGTGAGCGGTCCGGGGCGATTGTCGGAGCGGTGCGCGGTGGCGGCTTCCGAGGCTGTCGGCGACGTGTCCCCGGCCTCCTGCGCGGCGGCCGGCTGCAGCCCCGCGGCAAGGAGAGCGGTGAGCGCCGACCCTAGGGTCATGCCCACGACAGATCTCTTCACGTTGCGATCCCTTTCGCATGCATGTGTCGCATGGCTCGCGTGGTTCCGTGTGGTGCTCGGGGTCTCCCCTGGCCCTCAGGCCGGGAGATGGGGTTGCCCCAGGGCCCTCAGGCCGAGGGGAAGGATCGCCTGGGGGAACGATCGCCGCAGAGTCTGGCACGAATGGAGTCGTTCCGAGGAGAGGGAGAGACCGTAATTCCGCCGGGACTTGCCGGGTACGGCGCGAGGACGTCCCGCGCGGCGCCCGCCGGGCTGTACGCCCCGGCACCGGCACGCCGCTTCCGTCCGCCGCGGTCAGCCCGCCTCCTCCAGCCTCCGCAGGCGCTCCGCGTCACAGGTACGGGGACACGTCGAGCACGCCCGGGCTGCGTCGAGGGTGTAGTACATGCAGCAGCCGAGGCGTGTGCGGGTCGGATGCCGCCGGCCGTCCCGGCCTGCCAGGCGGCGGAAGTCGGCGCCGCCCGGGAAGGGCGGGACGGCCGTCGGAAGCAGCTCGGTCGCGGCCCGGATCGCCCGGTCCTCCTGGTCGAGCATGCGGCCGAGGTACCAGATGCCCGAGACCAGGTCGTCGGCGGCCATGCCCCACAAGGCCCTCGACCTGCGGCGCGCATGGGGCCCGGCAGCCGCCAGCAAGGGCCCCGCGTGGTCGGCGACGGCGGCGCGCAGCTCGGCGCGCAGCGCCTCTTCGTGTGCCACCACCCGGACACCGGGCATCCCGGCGGCCGGATCGTCGGGCAGGCAGGTGAAAGAGGAACCCGGGACGATCTCGAACGCGGCCGCCGCGACGTCGATGCGGACGTCCTGCGGGGCGATGCGCGGCACGCGCCGCTCCACGTACCAGGGGCCGCTCATCAGCAGACTGACGGACCAGAGGTAGTCGTGCAGGGCGCGGGAGGCGGCGACGTCCCTGCGGGGCGCATGTCCGTGATGTTCCCGGATGCGGGCGGCCTCGGCGTCGATGAAGGCGTCCAGCGCTTCCTGGCTTCGCGCCAGCTGCGCCCCGTCGAGCTGTGCTTCGGGCGCGGCGGAAGCGATCCGCACGTTCAGCGCTTCGCATGAGGCCACGAGTTCGCGGTAGGTACGGGCGAGCGCGGAGGCCGCGGTCACGGCAGGGCGGGCTGTCGCGGGCCCGGTGGCCATGGTCATCGGCAGTCCTTCATGGAGCGGCACGTGTCGTCGGACGTCACAGCGAAAAGGTAAGCCTTACCTTAGTCACACTGTCGCCATGGTGATCGACGGGGTCGATTTCCGCGCGCGGCAGGGAAGTTGATAACTTAGGGTTGCCTAACTTCGGCTGTCGCGCCGAGGACCAAGGCCGGTCGGCCTGCGCCGCTGCCGACGTCTCCCCACGCCGCCCGTCCCCCACGTCCTCGACTCGGAAGGGGCCACCGCCCATGCGGTTGTACCTGCTCGCACTGAACCCCACCGACTCGGTCACCGAAGGCTTCCTCCCCGCCGCGGCCCGGCTCGGCCTCGACGTCACCGTGCTCACCGACCAGCCGGGGGCACACCGCCGCACCTACCCGGACGTCGAGGTCCTGGAGTGCGACGTACGCGACTTCCGCGCGGTCATCACCCGGCTCGCGACCCACCACACACCCGAGGCGGTCTTCACCAACAGCGACCACCTGCAGACCCAGGCCGCCCTCGCCGCCGACTACTTCGGACTCCCCGCCAAGCCCTGGCAGGCCGCCCTGCGCACCAAGGACAAGGCGCACATGCGCCGCCACCTCGCCGCGACCGGGGGCGACACGGTGTGGTCGACCGAACTGGCCGCCGGCCAGGACCCGGCCGTCCTCACCCGACTCGACGTGCCGTTCCCCTGCGTCGTCAAGCCCCGCGAAGGCGTGGCCAGCGAGGACGTGGTGCTCGTCCACGGTCCCGAGGACCTCCTGCCGCGCTGCGAGGAGATCCGGGAACGGCGCCCGGAAGCGCCACTGGTCGTCGAGGAGTACCTCCCCGGCGAGCTGTACACCCTCGAAACGCTCGGCGACGGTCGCGTACGGCACGTCCTGGGCGGCTTCCACACCGAGCTGTCCGCACCGCCGTACTTCATCGAGGAGCGGATGACCTTCGTCGCCGCCCACCCCGAGCCGGTCGTGAAGCAGATCCTCTCCCAGCTCGACGCGCTGGGCGTCGGCTTCGGCGCGTGCCACACCGAGTTCGTGGTGCACGAGGGCCGCGCCCGCATCATCGAGGTCAACTACCGTGCCATCGGCGACCAGTGCGACCTGCTGCTGGCCGATCTGCTGGACATCCCGCTGTTCGAGCACATACTCCGTACGCACCTGGGCGAGCCGCTGCCCGCCGACCTGGGCGCCCGTACCGACGGCGCGGCCCGGCTCGCATGCCCTTGCGCCGACAGGGCCGGCACGCTGACGTCAGCCCCGGCGGCCACCGATCTCGTCGTGGACGGGGTGAACCTGACGTACCGGCCGCTGCGCGAGGTCGGCGAGCGGCACGGTCTGTACCACACGAACCGCGACTACCTCGGCGTGCTCCGCGCCATCGGCACCGATCAGGAAGCCGTCGACCGGGTCGCGGCCGACTTCCTCGCCGCTCAGCGCTGGGAGTTCACCCCATGACGGTGACCACCACAGCCGTCGGCACCGAGGCGGACCTGCTGCTGCGTGTGCTCGGTGCGCTGCTGCGCGAGGACGTCGCGGGCCTGCGCACCCGCTCCATGCCGGTGGAGCGCCAGGACGGTCTCTGGCTGCGGCTCGCCCGGGACGCGGACGGTGACACACTGCTGCTCCCGGTCGTCGAGGACGGCTTCCAGAGCACGTACACGGCGCGACTTCCCTTGCTCGTACGGGAGTCGGACGGCCGTGAGCTCGTGTCCCACGACGACGTCCTCGCCGCCTTGAGCGCGCACGCGCACACCGCCGACCGGTCCGGCTTCGAGGCCTTCGCCGAGGAGTGCCGCCAGTCCCTGGCCACCATGCGGCTGCACGCCCGCACCCGCCAGGAGGTCACCGGCCGTCTCACCGGCCTCCACGGCGCCGACCCCGCCGAGTGGACGGGACTTGCCGGCGGCCTCGCCCACGACACCCTCGCCGCCCGCCATGACCACCCGGTCTACCCCACCGCGCGAGGACGCTCCGGCCTCGACGAGGAGCAACTGCGCGCCTACGCCCCCGAGTTCCACCCCCGCTTCGCGCTGCGCTGGATCGCCGTGCCGCACGAGGCCCTCACCGTCCCGGGCGGCACCGCCCGGCTTCCCGACCGGTGGCCCACACCGGCCGTCCTCGGCCTTCCGGAGCTCTTCCCCACCCATGTCGCCCTCCCCGTCCACCCGCTCACCCTCGGAGCGCCCCTGCGCGAGGCTCTGCGGGCAACGGGCCTGCAGGACCGTACCGTGCTCGCCGACCACCCGTGTCTCGAGGCCGTACCGACCCTGTCGATGCGTACGGTGGCTCTCGCCGCCGACCCCACGCTCCACCTCAAGCTGCCGATCGCCACCGCCACCCTGGGCCAGCGCAACCGCCGCACCATCAAGCCGGGCACCCTCGTCGACGGCGCCGCCGGCCAGCGCCTGCTGGGAGCGGTGGTCGCCCGCGAGCCGCGCTTCCGTGACACGGTCCTGCACGCCGACGAGACGGTGTACGCCCACGCCGGGCACGAACTCCTCGCCGTACTCGCCCGCCGCTACCCCGCCGGACTCGACTCCGCCGTCGTCACGCCCATGGCCGCCCTGCTGAGCGAGGCGCCGAGCGGCCGCATGGTGATCGACCACCTCGCCGACCGCTTCTACGCCGGTGACCCGATCGCGCTGCTCGACGCCTGCCTCACCCTGCTCTTCGACTGGCAGACCACGCTCTTCGGCTACGGCATCGCGCTGGAGTCCCACCAGCAGAACATCTCCCTCGTCCTGGACCGGGACGGGGACGGCCGGACCCGGCTACGGCTGCTGCTCAAGGACAACGACGGGCCGCGGATCAACACCGCCCGCATGCGGGAGACCCTGGGAGCCGACGCCCCGGAGCCGTCCGACTTCGACGACGCCCGGATCTTCGGCGAGGACGACAGGCCGGTCACCGACCTGTTCACCACCATCACCGTCCACCTGTGCGCCGGGGCCTTCGCCTTCGGGCTCGCCCGACGGGGCCGCGCCTCTCTGGGGACGCTGCTGGACCTCGTACGCGACCGGCTCGCCGAGGCCGTCGACCGGCTGGGGACCGGAGCCGGGGAGCCCGGCGGGGTCCTGCGCGCCCATGTGCTCGACGCTCACGAGCTGCCCGTCAAGGCGATGGTCACCGCGGGAACGCTGCTCACCAAGGAGCGTTCGGGGGCAGCGGACATCAACAAGCACTACACCACCGGCCCCAACTACCTCCTGCGGGCGGCGACGGCACGATGAGCGCCCCCGCACTCCCCAAGCCCCCCGGCCGGCCACGGGAAACGCCGCCCTCACTCCTGAACCGCCGCTCTCTCCGCATCCGCTGGAGCCGTTCATGCCGCTGACCGATCCGATGGGCTCCACACCCGTTTCCGCCGCCCCCAGCGGGCTTCCCACCGCGGACGACGTCGTGGCCCACACCCTCCTCAACTGCCTCGTGAGAGAGATGCCGGGCCCTGAGCACCAGACCGCCGTCACCGACGGCCACCTGCTGCTGCGTCTGCCCCGCCGCGGGGTACTGCTGCGCATTGCCCTGCGCCGTACGTCGCTGCTGGGCGCGCACCGCTTCACCGGGCCGGTGCGGGAGCGGCGCGACGGCGACTGGACGGAGATCGACTGGCGGCGCCTCGCCGCGTACACACAGGACGAGCTGTCGTCGCGCACGGGCGTGCGCAACGAGGAATTCCTGGACCAGATCGCCTCCAGCCACCAGGCGGTCACGGCCGCCCTCGGCGTACGCGCCGCCCGGCCCCGGCCGCGCGCCGCCGTCGCGGACGGGCTCACCACCTATCTGGCCTCCGAACAGTCGCTGCTGTTCGGCCATCGCTTCCACCCCACCCCCAAGGCACGCAGCGGCGACCCCGCCTCATGGCTGTCGTACGCGCCCGAGACCGGGGCCTCCTTCCCCCTCCGCCATCTCGCGGTGCGCGAGCACCTCATCGCGCAGGAGACCGCCGAGCGCGGCTCAGCCGACGTGCTGGACCCGCTGCGTTCCGACGTCCCGGCCGGCTACCGGCTGCTGCCCGCCCACCCGTGGCAGTACGAGATGCTGAGCGGGCACCCCCGGCTGCGCGAGGCCGTCGAACGGGGCGACATCCTCGAACTGGCCCCGGCCGGAAAGCCGTTCACCGCCACCGCGTCCGTACGCACCCTGTACGACGGCGACACGTTCCTGAAGTTCAGCCTGAACGTCCGGATCACCAACTGCCTGCGCAAGAACGCCAGTTACGAGCTGTCCGGCGCGGTGGCCATGACCCGGCTGCTGGAGCCGGTCCTGAACGCCATGGCCACCCGCTTCCCCGGCAGCGCCGTGCTCCGCGAGCCCGCCTACCGAAGCCTGCTGCTGCCGGGGCCCGACGGTGCCGCGGACCGCGACCTGCTCGAAGGCTTCGGCGTGATCGTCCGCGAGGGCCTGGCGGCGAGGCTGCTTCCGGGCACCACCCCGTTGCTCGCGGCGGCTGTCGCCGACGAGTACCCGACCGGTCCCGGCCACATCTCCCGGCTCCTCGAAGGGGCAGGGCCGGGGACCGCCCTCGACTGGTGGTCGGCGTACCTGAAGCTGCTCGTCCCACCGGTCCTGGCCGCGTACTTCGACCACGGCCTGGTCCTGGAGCCGCACCTGCAGAACGTCCTCGTCTGCGTCGATGACGAGGGCATGCCCGCCCAGGTCCTCTTCCGCGACCTGGAGGGCACCAAGCTCCTGCCCGAGCACCACGCCGACGCCCTCGACGCTCTGCCCGCCGCGGTCGCCGGCCCGATGACGTACGACGCGCAGCGCGGCTGGGACCGGGTCGTCTACTGCCTGCTGGTCAACCACGTCGCCGACATGCTCGCTGCCGTCGCCGACCTGCATCCGCGGATCGAGCGCGCCCTGTGGGCCGAGGTCCGGGCCGCCCTCCAGGCGTACGCGGACCGGTACGGCTGCCCGCCACGGCTCGCCGCGCTGCTCGCGGGCGCACCGCTGCCCGCCAAGGCCAACCTGCTGACGCGCTGGGAACGCAAGGCCGACCGCGAAGCCGGCTACGTCCGCCTGCCCTCCCCGCTCGCCGATGACCTGCTGTCCGAAACCGTCCACGACACCTGGAGCGACGCCTGATGACCGCCCCCACCGCCGCGGTGCGCGACCGCGTCCTCTCCCTGCCCGCCGACGAGCTCCCCGCGTACGTCTACGATCTGGCGGCGCTGCGCGAGCACGCGGCCGCCGTACGGACAGCCCTGCCCGAGCGGGTCGAGCTGTACTACGCCGCCAAGGCCAACCCGGAGCCGGAGATCCTCGCCGTGCTGGGCCCGTACGTCGACGGCTACGAGGTCTCATCGGGCGGCGAACTCGCCCACGTCCGCAAGGCGGTACCGGGCCGCCCCCTGGCCATCGGCGGCCCCGGCAAGACGCCGGCCGAGATCGCCTCCGCCCTGGAACTGGGCGTGGAACGCTTCCACGTGGAGAGCGTGCACGAGCTGCACATGCTGGCGGAGCTGGCCCGGCGGGCGGGAGCGAACGCCGACGTGCTGCTCCGCTTCAATCTCGCGGTGTCCGACGGCTCGCTCGCGGACAGCTCGCTGGCGATGGGCGGCCGGCCCACCCCGTTCGGCCTCGACCCGGCCGACGCCGACACGGCCGTCCGCCTGCTCGGCGACGGCACGTACCCGCATCTGCGACTGCGCGGCGTCCACGCCCACCTGGCCAGCGGCCTGCGCGCCCCCGAGCAGCTCGCGGTCGCCGAAGCCGTCGTGACGTGGGCGACGGAGCTGGCCGCCCGCCACCGCGTCCGCCTCGCCGAGGTGAACGTCGGCGGCGGCATGACCGTCGACTACGCCGCGCCCGACCAGCGCTTCGACTGGACGGCGTACGGGGTCGGGCTGGCCCGCCTCGCGGCCGCCCACCCCCGCCTCACGCTGCGCATCGAGCCGGGCCGCGCCCTGACCGCGTACTGCGGCTGGTACGCCACCGAGGTGCTGGACGTGAAGCACAGCCACGGCGAGGAGTTCGCCGTCGTCCGCGGCGGCACGCACCACCTGCGCACCCCGGCGACCAAGGGTCACGACCAGCCCTGCTCCGTCCTCCCGGTGGACACCTGGCCCCACCCCTGGCCCCGTCCGTCCGCCCGGCAGGACCGGGTCACGCTGACCGGCCAGCTGTGCACCCCCAAGGACCTGCTGGCCCGTCGGGTCCCGGCACCGGGTCTGCGCGCCGGCGACCGGGTGGCATTCGCCCTCGCGGGTGCCTACGCGTGGAACATCTCGCACCACGACTTCCTCATGCACCCCCGGCCCGGCTTCCACTTCCTCGATGGGACAGGGGCCTGACCGGGCCCGTGGGGCGGGGGCACTTCACGTCGACGAGTGCTCCCGGAGCAATGATGACAAGGACCACGGATGCGGTGTCAGTCTGCTGACGTATCCTTCCCGGCACCGCACACCGACGGTGAGGACCAAGAGAATTGACTGGCTTGTCTGCTTTCCCGCTGCCCTTCCACGCTTCCCGTTCCATGTCGTTCGCAACACCCCGAACCCTGCGGGAACTTCAGATGATGCAGTGCAGCTCACACATCAGGGCGAAGCCGGGGTGGTTCGACAAGATGAACGATGCCGACATCGTCGCCAGGTGGACGCAAGAAGCGCTCGCCCAGGGCCTCACCGAAGCGCAGGTTCGTTACGTACGTGCCGAACTCGTGTATTACGCCGCGCTGCGGGACGGACGAACCGGCATCGAGGTGTCCGCCGTCGACGGGGTGTGGCAGTCGGACACACTGGTCGACGACAAGCTGAGATCCCGGCTGCGCGAGGCCGTTCGGGTTCTGGAGCAGGTCCCCGAAGAAGAGCAGGACTGGCATCCCGGGTCCGACGGCCAAGTCCTGGATCTGGTGCACCCCTCACTGTTCTGCCTGGTGAGAGAGGTGAGCGGTGCGCCCGATCGGGCTTGGCAGAACCCGAAGGACCGCTACTCGAGGTACGAATTCTCGGAGAAATTCCAGTGGCTGCCCACGGACGTCGACGTCAGCGCCGACGGCGATGTCACCTTCCGTTCGTACGTCAACAACGTCCACCCCGAGACTCATCGCGAACTGGCCTCCGTGCTGCCGGACTTGTTCGCGCACATGCGTCCGCTGCTGGAGAACGTGCTCACGGATCTGCGCCATCCGCGGCCCCTGCGGATCGAGGCCGATCCTTTCGGGTGGTACGACTCGGAGCCGGAGTATCCGGACAAATCCTCCTACAGTGATGATGGGGCCTACGCAGAGGCCCTCCGTGCATGGCAAAAGGCCCAGGACGACTGGTGGGAAACCCGCCGCCCGGTCGTCCCGGACGCCCCAGCCTTCACCCCGCCAGAGTTGCCCGATGAATCGGCCCGAGTCGACCTGCGCGACCACAGTCTCCAGGTCATCGTCAAGCTCGCCACCATTCATCTCACCCCGGACAAGCCCGAGTACCCCGGCGGTTCCTGGCATGTCGAGGGGATGATGAACGAGCGGATCGTCTCGACCGGCATCTACTACTGGGACAGCGAGAACATCACCGAAAGCCGGCTGAGTTTCCGGGCGGCACTCGATGACCCGGACTACGAACAGAACGACGACAACGGTCTGCGTGAGGTCTACGGCCTGGAGGACGAAGACGCACTGAACCAGATGCTGGGATCGGCATCGACCCCGGCGGGCCGCTGCCTGGCGTTCCCGAACATCCTGCAGCACCGCGTCGGCTCATTCCGCCTCGTGGACCCCACCCGCCCGGGACATCGCAAAATACTCGCGTTCTTCCTGGTCGACCCTTCGGAAACGATCGTCTCGACATCCGATGTGCCACCGCAACAACCATGGTCCGACACCTCGACGATGACCCTAGAACAGGCCAAGGACTACCGCGAACAACTCATGCAGGAACGCAAGTTCTTCATCGACGAACACAACGAGCAGCTCTACGAACGAGAATTCTCCCTCTGCGAGCACTGAACCTCTTCCATCCTGAACAGGTGCGGGTCAGGAGGATGTGGACAGCTGGACGACGGCGCCGATGCGGCGGCACCTGGCCCGCGTGCCAGGTTTTCAGCTGCGCGAAGTCACGTTCCAGACGGTCGGGTTCCCTTGACTGCCTCGCGCTTCCACGGGTTGCCGCAGAATGGTCCTGAGCTTGGCAGGGTCGGTCCTGCGTGGGTCGCTGAGGTAGATCTCGTGGTGCAACCCCGCCTCCCTCAAGTTGTGAGCGGGGAGGTAATCGTGGTGCAGCCTGGTCAGGATCGGTGTCTCGTCGTCGTAAGGGCCGATGTGGAGAACCTGCGCGCTGGTGCCCTCGTGAAGCGTCTCCGACCGGACGTCCGGAACGGCCGGAAGTTTCTTCTTGGTCAGGGCGGCGCGCTTGGCGTCTTCGATCATGCCGTCAGTGATCCAGTCGGGGACGTTGATGAGCAGTCTCCATCGCCAGTTGTCCTTGAGCCTGGCGAGGAAGTCGTCCATGTCGTCCGCCCACCACAGCCCCTCGAGCGGGCCCACGACGAAGTCCTTGCCGAGCTCGCGCTTGCTCGCGAACTTAGCGGTATAGGCGACCGCGTAGAGCGCCTCGACCGCGTGGCGATACGCGGCGGTGGTGTTCGGGTCGCCGTGCCCGTCGCTGGCGAGGAAACGGAGCTCGGGGATGTCGATGAGCTCCCAGTCAGTGTTCTTGGGCGAGTAGCACCTCTTGAGCTCGCGCTTGACGTCGTACTTGGTCGTCATGCCGACACCCTTCCGGTGAGCGACTGTCATTGTGGACCAGCAGGGTTGTTCGGGCTGCGGTGACCTTGGGACGTTCGACGAGGTCACCGTTCTCGAAGCGGGCACCGTTGCGGACGAAGGCGTCGAATGGATACGTCGGCTCCCCGTTGAGGAGTCCCTGATGCAAGGACCTCGGCGAGGTGAGTGCTGTGGTCGGGCGAGCGAGCCGATCTCGTCCCCTCCACGCAAGCTCTCGCCGCCCGCCGCCCTCCGGAGAGGCAGCCGGGAGTGGATCCGGGGCCCGAATGGAGGAGCTTCCAGCGGAAGCACCACCGGACCCCGGACAGGGCGAACCCGGCGCACCCTCAGGTCAGCGCACGCGCCCCCGCGGCTTCAGCGCCACCGGCGGCAGTGCCGGGGCCGGGAGGCGGCCCCCGTCGTAGCCCTTCACCTCGCCGAAGCGGGAGCTCTCCATCCACTCCGTGCGGGCCGCCTCGATCTCCTCGTGGGACCGGCCGATGAAGTTCCACCACATCACGATCTCCTCCTCGAACGGCTCCCCGCCGAGCAGCATCAGGCCGGCGTCCGACTCGGCGCGCAGGGGGAGTTCGGAGCGGCCGCAGCCGAGGTAGAGCATCGAGCCGGGGAGCACCGGGACCCCGTCCACGTGGGCCTCGCCCGACATGGACAGCACCGCGTACTCGAAGTCCGGATCGAGCGGCAGCATCGCCTCCGCACCGCGGGCCAGGGCCAGGTCCGCGCCGACGATCGGGGTGTACGTCGTGCCCGGCGACGTCGCTCCGTCGAGGGTGCCGAGCACGACCGTCGCGGTCAGGCCCGGGGCGGTGACCTGGGGAAGCCCGGCGTGGTGCTGGAAGTGCGGCTCGACCGTCCGGTGCGCCTCCGGCAGCGCCACCCACAGCTGGGCCCCGTGCAGGAAGCGGGCGTGCTGCTTGGGGCTCTCCTCCGAGTGGCTGATCGCCCGTCCCGAGGTCATGAGTCCCAGTTCTCTCGGGCGGATGGTCGCCAGCGAGCCCGTGCTGTCGCGGTGCAGCACCTCGCCCTCGTGCAGCCAGCTGACGGTCTGCAGACCCATGTGCGGATGCGGCGGGACCTGCATGCCGGGTTCGTCGGCGATGTCGTCGGGGCCGTAGTGGTCGACGAAGGCCCAGGCTCCCACCATGCGGCGGCCGAGGTTGGGCAGCAGCCGGCGGACCTCGGTGGACTCGCCGAGCTGGACGCGGCGGGGGCTCAGGAGCTCGCGGACGGGCTCGGCAACGACGAAGCCCCGGCCGCCGCACACGGACGGGACGGCCTGACGGTCGAGATTGCTCATGGGCACAACCTAGTTCCTGTTCGGTGTCCCGGTCCGGTCGTGGGCACGACTTCCCGAAGTGGAATGGATGGACCGGCTGTGCTGTTGACGGCGTCGGCAAGCGCGTGACCCGGGAAGGAAAGCACGTGAGCGAGAGCTACTACGAGTTCGGGACGGCCGCGGAGCGGTGGAACCGGGCGCAGCTGTTCTTCGACGCCAAGGAGTACATGACGGCGGTCCGCATCCTGCGCGGTCTGGTCGAGGAAGTGCCCGAGCAGGTGGCGCCCCGGCTGCTGCTGGCCCGCGCCTACTACCACTCGGCGCAGCTGGGCAGGGCCGAGACCGAGCTGCGTGCCGTCCTGGAGCGCGACCCGGTCGAGCACTACGCGCGGCTGATGCTCGGCCGCACGCTGGAACGGCAGGGCAGGCCGGACGAGGCGGCGCCGCATCTGCGGATGGCGGCGGCGATGGCGGGTGAGCAGCCGGTCTGACCGCGCCGGCTCGGGGCCGGGCCCCGTCCCGGTGTCGTCCTCGAAGCGGCCGCCCGCCCAGCCGGCCGGGGATCGCCCAGAGGGGCGGGAAGCCGGTGAGTACCCACCGGCCCGGCCCGGCTCCTGTACGTGATCAAGGCGGCCGCCCCGGGGACCACGGTTCCGGGAGCGGCCGCCCGGCCGGCCGGCGGGCGCCGGCGGCTCGTCAGTCGAACGGGTCGAGGGTGATGTACGCGTGCTGCGGGTTGCCGTCGTGCACCAGCGACTCGTGCGCGCCGACGTCGTCGAAGGCGAAGGCGTACGCCTTGCCGTCCGCCATCTGCGCATGGATCTTGCGGGCGTAGTGGTTGGTGACCGTGTCCTTGTAGAAGTTCGCGTTGCCGCTGTCGGGCTGGTGGGGGTTGACCAGCAGTGTGGAGCGGTTGAACCCGGCACACAGGGTGCGCGAAATGGGGCCGCGCACCTGGTCGTTGGGCGCGTCCAGTTTCTTGTAGCAGCCGAAGATGCTGTCCGCGTCGGGCTTCTGGAACGAGGTGACCTGGGTGCCGGAGGCGTCGGTGAAGTTCATGACGCCGCCCGAGACGCGTCCGTAGTACGTCGTGCCCGGCCGGTCGGCGAACGGGGTGACCGTGAGCGCCTGGCCGGCGTACTTGTTCCAGACGCGGTTGACGTAGTCGTCCATGACGCCCGGGGGCAGGGCGCCGGCCGCCATGCCGTGGCCGGGGGCGAGGGCGCGCAGGACGGTGCCGTCGGAGCGGGTCTGGATGAGGTTCGCCCAGCCGCCGGGCTGGCCGCGCAGTGCGTTGTAGAACCCCCGGTAGCCGCCGGGCTTGAGCCGGCCGGTGTTCCTCACCGTGCCGTCGGCCGCCTTCACGCCGACCGCGTACGGAGCGGAGAACATGTCGACCTGGGTGCTGTTGAGCCAGAGACCGGCGTCGTTGAGCGTGTACTCGGACCAGTTGAAGAGAATGTTCCGGTTGGGGTCGGACGGGTTCTGCACGGCGGGCTGCACGAGGCCGCCGGTGGTGAGTTTGAAGACCAGCTTCTGCCCGAACGAGAAGTAGATCCGGCCGGAGAACTTGGGGACGCGGATGGTGAGCGAACGGCCGTTGGCCGGACCGGCGATCGAGGCGTCGGGGGCGGGCGTGGGCGGATTGCCGCCGGCCGGCCAGGCGTGGAACGTGCCGGAGGCGTCGGCCCAGCCCTGGCGGCCACTGCTGAGCTGGGTGCCGAGGTTGTAGACGTGGACCGGTTCACTTCGGCCCGAGTTGTTGGTGATGGTCAGCGGCACGGTCTCGGGAACCGCGGCGCCGGCCCGGGTGTCGGCCCGACTCGTGGCGTCGGCCGGGGCGGTCGGCCCGGCGGCGGTGAAGCCCGCGGCACACAGCAGGGCCGCGGCCGCGAGTGCGAGAGATTTTCGTGGAACACGCATGTTCCACCTCCTCGGCGTCGATGTCGGTGGGGGTCGGCCATCTCCGTGAGAGCGCTCTCAGACTCGGGGGCGGGGAGCCGCCCGTCAAGGTGCCGGACGGGATTCGACGGGCGGATTTCCGGGCCAGGACACGACGGTGCCCGGTCCGGACCCGCCGGACCGGGCACCGTGACGCCCCATCAGCCCCGGTATGTCTCCAGCAGCCGCAGCCAGATCTCACTGATCGTCGGGAACGCCGGAACGGCGTGCCACAGACGGTCGATCGGCACCTCGCCCGCGACCGCGACGGTCGCCGAGTGCAGCAGCTCGCCGACGCCCGGGCCGACGAAGGTGACGCCGAGCAGCACCTCGCGGTCCAGGTCGACGACCATGCGCGCCTGGCCGCGGTAGCCCTCGGCGTACAGCGCCGCTCCCGACACCGAGCCGATGTCGTAGTCGACGGCGCGTACGCGGTGGCCCGCCTTCTCCGCCTCCGCGAGCGAGAGGCCGACGGCCGCCGCCTCCGGGTCGCTGAAGACGACCTGGGGCACGGCGAAGTGGTCGGCGGACGCGCTGTGCGCTCCCCAGCGGTCGCTCGCCGACAGGGGTGCGTGCCGGGCCCTGGCCGCGATGGCCGCCCCGGCGATCCGGGCCTGGTACTTGCCCTGATGGGTCAGCAGGGCGCGGCGGTTGACGTCCCCGACCGCGTAGAGCCAGTCGGTTCCCTCGACCAGGCAGCTGTCGTCGACGGTCAGCCAGGAGCCGTCCTCCAGGCCGACCGTGTCCAGTCCGATGCCGTCGGTGCGCGGGGCGCGTCCGGTGGCGAACAGGATCTCGTCCGCCTCCGCCCTGCTGCCGTCCTCCAGAACCAGTGTCACGGGCCCGGTGCCGCCGCCGGGGCGGTCGACGGCCGCGACGGAGGTGCCGAGCCGCACGTCCGCGCCCGCCTCCTTGAGCGCCGCCGCGACGTGTTCGCCGACGAACGGCTCCATCCGGGGCAGCAGACCGTCGCCGCGTGCGAACAGCGCCACCTGGGATCCCAGGGCCTGCCAGGCCGTGGCCATCTCGACGCCGACGACTCCCCCGCCCACGATCGCGAGCCGCCCGGGCGCCTCACGCGCGCTGGTGGCCTCGCGGCTCGTCCACGCGTGCGCGCCCCGGAGGCCGGGCAGGTCGGGCAGGACGGCGCGGCTGCCCGTGCAGACGGCGACGGCGTGCCGGGCGGTCAGCACGTGGTGCTCGCCCTCGGGTCCGTCCACGACGACCTTTCCGCGGCCCTGCAGC
The DNA here is from genome assembly GCF_040675505.1 of Streptomyces sp. NPDC049597. Taxonomy (NCBI): domain Bacteria; kingdom Bacillati; phylum Actinomycetota; class Actinomycetes; order Kitasatosporales; family Streptomycetaceae; genus Streptomyces; species Streptomyces sp. NPDC049597. The sequence continues at coordinate 109,771 of NZ_JBFAOY010000022.1, read as the reverse complement.
CTGCCGCGACCGCGGTAGACGCGGGCGCCGATCGAGGCGAGCCAGCCGGCCTGGCCGTCGTCCTTCCAGTGGGAGACCTGCTCGTCGCGGCGGGCCAGTACGGCCGGGGTGCCGAGGGGGCCCCGGACCGCGTCGCTCAGTCCCGGGAGCCGCCGGGCGTCCGCGCGGGCGATCACCGGCCGCAGCAGCGCCTTGCTGGGGATGCAGGCCCAGTACGAGCAGTCACCCCCGAGCAGCTCGCTCTCCACGACCGCGGTGCTCAGGCCCGCCGCTCTGGTCCGGTCGGCCACATTTTCCCCCACGGGGCCCGCACCGAGCACTACGACGTCGTACTCCACAGCTTGGGTCATAGGGTCAGTCTGCTTCCGGGTGTGCGTCCTGGCCACATGGGCAGGGGCAGGAATAGCACGGCCCCGGGCGCCGTTGTGGGGGGCGAGTCCACCGGACACCAGGAAGAGGTAGACAGGCGATGAGCACACTCGAGCTCACCAAGGAAAACTTCGATCAGGTCGTGACCGACAACGACTTCATCCTGATCGATTTCTGGGCTTCCTGGTGCGGTCCCTGCCGTCAGTTCGCCCCCGTCTTCGAGGGCGCCTCCGAGCGGCACCCCGATCTTGTCTTCGCCAAGGTCGACACGGAGGCGCAGCAGGAGCTGGCCGCGGCCTTCGAGATCCGTTCCATCCCGACGCTGATGATCGTCCGCGACAACGTGGCCGTGTTCGCACAGCCCGGTGCGCTGCCGGAGGCCGCGCTGGAGGACGTGATCGGGCAGGCGCGCGCGCTGGACATGGACAAGGTGCGCGAGTCGATCGAGGAGGCGCAGAAGAACGGCGGCGCGCCGGAAGCCGGCTGACCCGGCGCACTCCGGCGGACGCGGCGCTCGGCACACACGGTCACGGCCGGGGTTCCGGCGAGGGCTCGTCCCTCGCGGAACCCCGGCCGTCCGCATGTCGTGCGTGTCAGGCCCCGCGGGCGTTCCCGCCGCCGACCGCCTCTCGTGCGGGTCAGGCAACCGCAGGCGCCGCGGGACGTCCGCGTCCCGCGCGCTCCGTCGGCGTTCCCGCCGTCGGCCCGGTCTCCGGCAGGACCAGGCCCGTAGGCGTACCCGCCGCCCGCACGACGCCCGTCGTCAGCGTTCCAGGACCAGGGCGAGCCCCTGCCCCACGCCGATGCACAGTGCCGCGACGCCCGTGCCGGAGCCGGCCGCCGCGAGCTGGTGGGCGACCGCACCGGCCAGCCGCGCCCCGGACGCGCCGAGCGGATGACCGATGGCGATGGCGCCGCCGCGCGGGTTGACCACGGCCGGGTCCAGCTCCGGCCACTCGGCGAGACAGCCGAGCGACTGGGCGGCGAAGGCCTCGTTGAGCTCGAGGACCGTCAGGTCGCCGAACGACCGGTCCGCCTTCGCCAGCGCCCGCTGCACCGCCTCCACCGGCCCGAGGCCGAACAGCTGCGGCTCGATGCCCGTCACGGCGGAGGCGCGGACACGGGCCAGCGGCTCGCGGCCCGTCGCCCGCAGTCCCTCCTCGTCGACGAGGAGCAACGCGGCCGCACCGTCGTTGAGCGGTGAGGCGTTGCCCGCGGTCACCGTGCCGTCGGGGCGGAAGGAGGGCTTCAGCTTGGCGAGCGCCTCCATGGAGGTGGTGTCGCGGATGCATTCGTCGCGCGCCAGGTCCACGCCCTCGTACCCGACGACCTCGCCGTCGTAGAGCCCCTTCGCCCACGCCTCGGCGGCCTTGCGGTGGCTGGCGAGAGCGAACGCGTCCTGCTCCTCGCGGCCGATGCCGTGCTTGTCGGCGACGAGTTCGGCGCCCTCGCCGAGCTGCACGGTCCACTCGGCGGGCATGCGCGGGTTGGTCATGCGCCAGCCCAGGGTTGTCGAGTGGAGCTGCTGGTGACCGGCGGGGAAGGCGCGCTCCGGCTTCTGCAGCACCCAGGGGGCGCGGGACATGGACTCGACACCTCCCGCGATCGCGATCGAGGCGTCGCCGAGCGCGACGGCGCGGGCTGCCTGGATGACGGCTTCCAGTCCCGAGCCGCACAGACGGTTGACGGTCACCCCGGGCACGGATACGGGCAGGCCCGCCAGCAGTACCGCCATCCGGGCGACATCGCGGTTGTCCTCGCCCGCGCCGTTGGCGTCGCCGAAGACGACGTCGTCGACACGGGCCGGGTCCAGCTCCGGAGTACGGTCCACGAGCGCCTTGACGACATGGGCGGCGAGGTCGTCGGGCCGCACGGAGGAGAGGGCGCCCCCGAACTTTCCGATCGGAGTGCGGACGGCGTCGACGATGTAGACGTCGCGGATGCTCATCGATTCTCTCCCGGGCCAGGACCGAGGTTCCCCTGATGAACCATGGTCCACAATCGAGTCGCCCGAGTCTGTGCCGGTCCCCGCCCCCTGTCAACGGCCGCCCGGCCCGGCGGCCGCTCAGGCGGCGGCCGCTCATGCGTCCGCGGCGTCCACCACCCGTACGGTCAGCCCGTAGTCGAGCTCGGCCCCGTCGACCAGCAGCGCCTCCACCGTGCGGGTCAGCGGATCGATGTCGGCCTCGACCCCGTCGCCGACATAACGCGGGTAGCCGGAGGCGCCCAGCTCGCCGGTGGCGTCGACGACCGCCGAGCGGATCGCGCTGTCGGCCGCGGTGACCGGGTCGTCGCCCTCGACGTGCTCGGGCAGGATCAGGATCCCGAAGCGCTGCGGTTGAGTGCTCATGCAGGCGACGCTAGACACCCCCCGCCGTGCTCGCATGTCGTCACCCCACCGGGCGCCTCTCCGCGGCGTCAGCCCGACTCGCGCTGCACGGGCCCGACCGCCATCAGCTCGTGCCGCTCGGGCCGCGTACCCGGCTCGCGGACCACGCGGTCCACGAGCTCGGCGAGCCGGCGCCCGCTGACAAGGTCGATGCGCACGGTGCTCAGCCGGGGCCGCAGCAGCCTGCCGAGCAGCAGGTCTCCGGCGCCGATCACGGCGGTCTCGCCGGGGACGTCGACGCCCTCGTCCTGCAGGGCGCGCATCAGCAGCATCGCGTACTCGTCGTCGTACGCGTAGACGCCGTCCAGGCCGAGTGCGCGCCAGCGCCCGGCGAGCGCCGCGGCCGATTCCTCCTCGTACGCCATGGTCAGCGGGACGACGCGGGCGCCCGTGCCGTCGGCGGCGGCGCGCGCGCCGGCCAGCCTCGCCCCGGCGACCGGACGCAGTGCCGCCTCCTCGGGCACGACCACACCGACGGCCCGCCGGCCGCGCCGGATCAGATGCCCCACCGCGCAGCCGCCGACCGCGCGCTGGTCCATGACGAGTGCGTGCGCGCCCTCCACGGTGTGCGGCCCGAGGGTGACGACGGCCCGGGCACCGGACCGTTTGAGCACCTCCACACCGTGTGCCGTGGGCTCCGCGTCGCCGAGGCACACGACGGCGACCGGCCGCAACTCGGCCCAGGCGCGGGCGGCTTCGTCCCCTTCGAGGCCGAGGCTGCCGTACTGGACGACGGTGTAGTCCAGGCGGCGCAGGGCCCGCTGGAACTCGTCGGAGAAGGGCCGGGAGAGCGGTCCGAACGGCAGGTGGGCCGTGGGCAGCAGCACGGTGCGGGTGCGTCCGGCGCGCAGGCTGCGGGCCGCGGCGTGGGGCACATACCCCAGTTCCTCGGCGGCGGCGCGGACCCTCAGCCGGGTGGCCTCGCTGATGCGGACCGACACGGTGTCGTTCAGGACGTACGAGACGGTGGCCCGGGACACTCCGGCCAGCCGGGCGACGTCGGCACTGGTCGGGACGGAGCGTTGCACGGGCAGTTCGGGTGTCTGGCTCATCGCCCGCGTCATCCTTCCAGACCGGCCGTGCACCGGGTCCGGTACATGGCCGGAAACGCCCCTGGCTCCAACTCCGCCGAGGCCGAAAGCAGTTGCGCGGACGAACTGCTCTGGGGACCCGTTCCCGCCGCCCGTCACGGCGTGGGCCGCGGCACGGCCGCGCCCCTGGCCCCGACACCCGGATGGCCGGATCTCACGCCGGCACGCCGAAGGCGGCGCTACGCGGCCTCGCCCCCGAGGACCCGGCGGAACGCCCCCAGCGTCCTCGCGCCCGCCGTGCGGTCCAGGACGGCGAACACCACCTCGTCGAAGTGGCCCGCGAACCGGCCGCCGGGTCCCAGCAGGGCGCGGAACGCACCGGCGACCTCGGCCGGGTCGTTGCGGAAGACCCCGCAGCCCCAGGCGCCGAGCACGAGGCGGCGGTAGCCGTTGACGGCGGCGACCTCCAGGACGCGTTCCGCACGGGCGGCGAGAGCGGCGGGGATGCGGTGCGCCTCCTCCGGCGCGCGGCGGGTGATCACGCCGGCGTTCGGGGCGGGCGAGGTGAGGAATCCGACCCGGCACGGGGCTTCGAGGAGCCGTCCCCGGTCGTCGCGGAAGACGGGGACGCCCGGGGAGTGGATGACGCGGTCCGAGTAGAACGGGCTGCGGTCCGCGCGATGGTGCTCGTAGTACGCGGGAGCGCGCAGCAGCGTGGTGTACAGCGCGGAGGCGCGGCACAGGGCCTCTTCCTGCGCCTGTGCGCCGTTCACGTAACCACCGCCCGGGTTGCGCGCGGAGGCGAAATTGAGCACGGCGACCCCTCCGGGCGCGGCGGCGGCCATCCGCCGGGCCGCCTCGGTGCTGCTCTCGCCGGTGACCTCCACGACGGTCGCGCGATCGGTGTCGGGCGTGACCTCGACGGGCTCGGGACCGTACAGCCGCGTCCCCTCGACGGCGGCGGCGACGGCCTCCCCCAGCCGTACCTCACGGCCGTCCGGCAGGCGGTATCCCCCCGTCGCGACGATCTCCTCGTTCTCCTTCGCGATCCCCCGCAGTCGTGCGCTCATGGCTGCATGCTGCGTGACCAGCGAGGACACCGGCAACCGTATTTCCGCTCCTCAAGAGCACTCTTGTGCGAACCGGCGGCTGTGGCCTTAGGTTGAACATCAGGCCCTGCCCAGGGCCTGCGACGGGAGGAGTGGATTCGTGCATCCACCGGATACCGGCGACTTCGGGCCCCCGATATCGGAGGACGAAGCCGAGGACCTGCTCCGATGTATCTGCTTCAAGACCGGCCCGCCCCGCAGCGTGGGCGTGGAGGTCGAGTGGCTGGTCCATGATCTGGAACGGCCCCGTACACCCGTACCGTCCGGACGCCTGGCGGCGGCGTTCGACGAGGTACGCACCCTGACGCTGGACTCGGCTCTGACGTTCGAGCCGGGCGGCCAGCTGGAGCTCAGCTCCCGTCCCGCCGCGACCCTGATGGAGTGCGTCGACTCCACCGCCGCCGACCTGCGCGCCGTACGGGCCGTGCTGCGCACCGCGGGTCTGGCCACGACCGGCTACGGTCTCGACCCCTGGCACCCGCCCCGCCGCCTCCTCCACGATCCGCGCTACGACGCGATGGAACGGCATCTGGACCGTTCCGGTCCGGCCGGGCGCACGATGATGTGCAGTTCGGCGTCCGTGCAGGTCTGCCTGGACGCGGGCGAGGAGGAACCCGGCCCGCTCGGACACGCCAGACGCTGGCTGCTCGCCCATCTGCTGGGCGCGGTTCTCCTGGCCGCCTTCGCCAACTCCTCCGTGCGCGCCGGACGCCGCACCGGCTGGCGCTCGGCCCGGCAGGCCGTGTGGGACGCCCTCGACCCCGTGCGCCCGGTGGCCCCGGACCCGTCGCGGGAGCCGCGTTCGGCCTGGGCCGCGCACGCCCTGGACGCGCCGGTGATGTGCCTGCGCCGGGAGGAGGGCGACTGGGACTCCCCCCACGGGCTCACGTTCCGGCAGTGGCTGCGCTCCCGAGCGCCCCGGCCGCCGACGAGAGCGGACCTCGACTACCACCTGACCACCCTCTTCCCGCCGGTCCGGCCGCGCGGACACCTCGAGCTGCGCATGATCGACGCCCAGCCGGGCGAGGACGGCTGGATGGTGCCGCTCGCCGTCACCACCGCGCTGTTCGACGATCCGGAGGCGGCGGAGACGGTGTACCGCGCGGTCAAACCGCTCGCGGAGTACGCCGGTTCACTGCCCGCGCCGCGCAATCCGCTGTGGGTGGCCGCCGCCCGGCACGGCCTCGCCGACCCCGAGTTGCACGCCGCGGCCCTCACCTGCTTCGCCGCCGCGCTGGAGGCCCTGGACCGCATCGGTGTGTCCGATGCCGTTCGCGGGAGCGTCGCCGCGTTCCACGAGCGCCACGTCCTGCCGGGCCGGTGCCCCGCCGACGACCAGCTCGATTCCTCCGTGGCCTGGGAGCCTGTCTCATGACCGACGAACTGCGGCGCGACGCACTCGACGCGCTGACCCGTGCCCGTTCCCGTACCGCCGCCCTGACCGAGTGCGTCGACGACGGCGAACTGACCGCCCAGCACTCGCCGTTGATGTCCCCGCTGGTGTGGGACCTGGCGCACATCGGCAACCAGGAGGAGCAGTGGCTGGTGCGCACGGTCGGCGGCCGTGAGGCGCTGCGGCCGGACATCGACTCCATCTACGACGCCTTCGAGCACCCCCGGGCGTCCCGCCCGTCGCTGCCGCTGCTGGCCCCGGCCGAGGCGCGGGTGTACGCCGCCGACGTGCGCGGCCGGGTGCTGGACATCCTGGAGCGCACCCCGCTGGAGGGGGCTCCGCTGGTCGACGCCGCCTTCGCGTTCGGCATGATCGCGCAGCACGAACAGCAGCACGACGAGACGATGCTGATCACCCATCAGCTCCGCAAGGGCCCCGCGGCGCTCACCGCGCCGGAGCCGCCCGCCCACGCCGTGGAGCCTTTGCCGACCGAGATTCTGGTGCCCGGCGGGCCTTTCACCATGGGAACCTCGACCGAGCCGTGGGCGCTGGACAACGAGCGGCCCGCGCACCGGCGGGACGTGCCCGCCTTCTGGATCGACACGGTGCCGGTGACGTGCGGCGCGTACCAGGAGTTCATCGACGACGGCGGCTACACGGAGCGGCGCTGGTGGGCCGAGGCGGGCTGGGACCAGATCCGGGCCCATGACATCGCGGCACCGCTGTTCTGGCGGCGCGAGGGCGGGGTGTGGCTGCGGCGGCGCTTCGGTGTCACCGAGGAGGTGCCGACGGACGAGCCGGTGCTGCACGTGAGCTGGTACGAGGCGGACGCGTACGCCCGCTGGGCGGGCCGCAGGCTGCCGACCGAGGCCGAGTGGGAGAAGGCGGCCCGGCACGATCCGGAGTCGGGACGCTCCCGGCGCTACCCGTGGGGTGACGCCGACCCGGAGGCGGCGCACGCCAATCTGGGGCAGCGCCACCTGCGGCCCGCCCGGGCCGGGGGCTACCCCGAGGGCGCATCGCCGCTCGGGGTGCGTCAGCTGATCGGTGACGTGTGGGAGTGGACCGCGAGCGACTTCCTGCCGTATCCCGGTTTCGCCGCGTTCCCGTACCGCGAGTACTCCGAGGTGTTCTTCGGCAGCGCGCACAAGGTGCTGCGGGGCGGCTCGTTCGCCGTGGACCCGGTGGCCTGCCGGGGCACCTTCCGCAACTGGGACCTGCCGGTGCGCCGGCAGATCTTCTCCGGATTCCGCACCGCACGGGACGCCGAGGTGCGCACGGGAGGTGCCGCCTGATGTGCCGGCACCTCGCCTACCTCGGGCCGCCGGAGCCGCTGGGCGCGCTGCTCACCGCCCCGGAGCACGCCCTGATGCGCCAGTCGTGGGCGCCCCGCCGGCAGCGCTACGGCACGGTGAACGCGGACGGTTTCGGTGTCGGCTGGTACGCGCAGGGCGATCCGCTGCCCGCCCGCTACCGTCGCGCCGGGCCGATCTGGGCCGACCTGTCCTTCACCGATCTCGCCCGCGTGGTGCGCAGCGAGGCGCTGCTCGCGGCGGTGCGCGACGCCACCGAGCCCGGGGCGGACAACGAGGCGGCGGCCGCGCCGTTCGCCTGTGGCCGCTGGCTGTTCAGCCACAACGGCGCGGTGAAGGGCTGGCCGGGCTCCCTGGCGGGCCTGGCCGCGCAACTGCCGACGGCGGAGCTGCTGTCGCTGGAGGCGCGCAACGACTCGGCCCTGATCTGGGCGCTGGTGCTGCACCGTCTGCGGGCGGGCGACAGCCTCGGTCAGGCCCTCGCCGACACCGTGCGCGACACGGCTGCGGCGGCCGGTGACTCCCGGCTCAACCTCCTCCTCACCGACGGCCGCGCGATCGCCGCGACCGCGTGGGGCGACACCCTCTGGTACCTCGCCGGTTCCGACGGCCGCCTGGTCGTCGCCTCGGAGCCGTACGACGACGATCCCCGCTGGCAGGAGGTGCCGGACCGGACCCTGCTGACCGCGACGCGCACCGATCTCCTGCTGACCGAGCTCAAGGAGCCGACCCAGTGAGCCCGTTCCTGCTGACCCGCACCCTGCCCGAGGACGCGACGGAGGCCGACCTGCGCGCCGACGTGCTGCACGGCCTGACCCGTACGCCGAAGGTGCTGCCGCCCAAGTGGTTCTACGACGCCCGCGGCAGCGAGCTGTTCGAGGAGATCACACGGCTGCCGGAGTACTATCCGACGCGCGCCGAGCGGGAGATCCTGGCGGCGCGCGCCGGGGAGATCGCGGCGGCGACCGGGGCCCGCACGCTCGTCGAGCTGGGGTCGGGGTCGTCGGAGAAGACGCGTTTCCTGCTGGACGCGCTGACGGATCTGCACACCTACGTGCCCGTGGACGTGAGCGAGAGCGCCCTGACGGGAGCCGCGAAGGCGTTGCTCGCGGAGCGGCCCGGGCTCGATGTGCACGCGCTGGTCGCCGACTTCACCCGCGGCCTGGCGCTGCCCGGCACGCCGGGGCCGAGGCTGGTCGCGTTCCTCGGCGGAACGATCGGCAATCTGCTCCCGGCCGAGCGCGCGGTGTTCCTGAAGTCGGTGCGCGATCTGCTGTCGCCGGGCGACTCGCTGCTGCTGGGCACCGACCTGGTCAAGGACGAGGACGTGCTGGTGCGCGCGTACGACGACGCGGCCGGGGTGACGGCGCAGTTCAACAAGAACGTGCTCGCCGTCATCGCCCGGGAGCTGGGCGCGGACCTGGACCCGGCCGATTTCGACCACGTGGCGGTGTGGGACCGCGACAACGAGTGGATCGAGATGCGGCTGCGGGCCCGTTCCGCGCTCGGTGTGAAGATCCGCGCGCTGGATCTGGTGGTGCCGTTCGAGGCGGGTGAGGAGCTGCGCACCGAGGTGTCGGCGAAGTTCCGTCAGGCCGGGGTGCGCAGCGAACTGGCGGGCGCGGGTATGGAGTTGACGCACTGGTGGACCGACGAGGGGGGCCGGTTCGCGTTGAGCCTCTCCACGGCGAGCTGAGCCGACAGGGCGAGTGAGCGGCGGTCGGTTCGGCTGCCGGGGAGTATCGGCGGCAGCAGCCGTATCTCCGCCGTCAGGGCACCGGCCGTCACGACCCGCCACAGGGACGCCGGGAGCGGGTCGTCGCCCACGAACGCGGCCGCGCCGGTGGGCCCGTAGCCGATGTGCACGGGCTGGACGGCGGCGCCCGCGTCCAGGGCCGCCTGGAAGGCGGCCGGCCGGAACCGGCCCTGGCCTCGGCCGCACCAGGTGGAGCCCTCGGGGAAGACGATCACCCGGGCGCCGCCGCGGAGAGCGTCGGCCATCGCGTCGACGGCGGCGGGCAGCGCGCGCAGCCGGTCGCGTTCGAGGAACAGCGTGCCGCCCCGGGCCGCCAGCGGGCCGAGGACCGGCCAGCGGCGCACCTCGGTCTTGGCGAGCATCCGGCCCGGCGTCACGGCGGCGATCAGCGGGATGTCCAGCCAGGAGATGTGGTTGGCGACGACGAGCGAGGCGCGTTCGCCGTGCGGGACGCCGGTGACGCGCAGGCGTACACCGAAGGCCCGCAGGACCGCGCGTGCCCAGGACCGGGTCAGCGCGTGTCGTACCCGCGCGCCGAACAGCAGGCCGAGCAGCGCCGCGAACGGGGAGAGCACCACCCCGGCGAGGACGGCCGACACACCGGCGAGCAGACGGAGCACGGCGAGCGGCGCGGCGGCCGTCCGTCCCGTGTGCGTGGCGCACGCCTGGGGCGTGCACGGCGCCGTGGGCAGCCAGACGCTCATCGCACCGGGGCGAGCGAGAGGAAGTGGCGCAGGTAGCGGGGGTTGGTGCGGCGCAGCGACAGCAGGACGTACAGGTCGGCGACGTTGAAGTCGGGGTCGTGCGCGGGGGCGCCGCAGACCCAGGCGCCGAGCCGCAGGTAGCCGCGCAGCAGCGGCGGGAGCTCGACGCGCCCCGTGGGGCGGGCGACGCCGTCCGCGTTCCAGAGCTTGTGCGGGGTGACCCAGTACTCCTCGGGGGCGAGGTTCTTGGCGCGCACGGTGTCCCAGGTCGCGGCGGCGAGCGCGCCGCCGTCGGCGAGCGGGAGGGAGCAGCAGCCGGCCAGCCAGTTGTGGCCGGTGCGGGTCATGTAGCGGGCGAGACCGGCCCAGATCAGGGCGATGACGGCGCCGTTGCGGTGCAGGGGGTGCACGCAGGAGCGGCCCACCTCGACGAGGTCGTCCCGGATGGGCTCCAGGCGGGCGAGGTCGAACTCGCCCTCCGAGTAGAGGCGGCCGGCGATGCGGGCGCGCTCGGGGGGCAGCAGCCGGTAGGTGCCGACGACGTCGCCGGTCACCGCCTCGCGGACCAGGAGGTGGTCGCAGTACGCGTCGAAGGCGTCGGTGTCGAGGCCCGGCTCCGGGCCGTCGAGGCGGGCGCCCATCTCTCCGGCGAACACCTGGTGGCGCAGTCGCTGGGCGGCGCGCACGTCCTCCTGGTCCCGGGCGAGCGAGACGATGTAGCGGGGTTCGTCGGCCCCGGGGGCCTGGGCCGGCGCCGGGGCGGGGGCCGGGATCAGGGCGGGCGCCGGGGCGGCGACGACGGGCGATGCTGGCATGGCGGTCTCCTGTGCCGGACGAAGGGGACGGACCGCGGGTGCGGCGGCCCGGCTCCTTACTTCTTCCGTGGCCGGCTGGATTCGACATGACCGCCCGGCGGAGAGTGGATGTGGGGACGCTGAATGCCGGGCAATCGGCGTCCGGATCCGTTGGCCCGCCGGTGTCCCCGTGGTCAGGGAAGCAGCGCGGCGGTGATGCGGTCGGAGGCGGTCCGCGCGGCGCGCCGCGGGTCCCCGCCCGTCAGGGCGGCCGTCATGTACGGCTTGATCGGGTTGTCCGCCTCGACGTCCGCCCACTGCGGGGAGTTCGGGGTGGCTCTGCCGCGTGCCGCGCCGGCGGCCATGGCGGAGGTGCTCTCCTCGCCCTCCAGCTCGGCGGCGAGCGTGGTCTTGTTCGGCACGTAGTTCATGGTCCGTGCGAGGTCGAGCTGCCATGTGTCGCTCGCCAGGGCGGAGACGACCTCGACGGCGGCGGCCCGCTCCGCGGAGTTCTCGGGCACGATGAGGTCGGAGCCGCCGATGAAGACCGCGCCCGGCTCGGCCGCGGTCCTGCCGGGTACCGGGAAGAAACCGAGTGTGCCCCTGAGCGCGGGATTGGCCTGCTCGATGACGGTGGCCGCGCTGGGCACCGCGATCATCTGGGCGACCTTGCCCCTGGCGAAGACCTGGGCCTGGGGCGGGGTCTCCTCGTCGCCGTCCTTGGGGCCGGAGCCGTGCGACTGGAGCCGCTGGTAGAAGTCCATGCCGCGCAGGGCGGCCGGGGTGTGCAGCGCGCCCTCCCATTGGCCGGCCCGCTCCACGGCGAGCTCGCCTCCCTCGTCCCAGACGAAGCCGGCCAGTGTGTACCAGTCCTGGCCGGACAGGTAGATGCCGTCGGTGTCCGCGGTGTTGAGCCGTTCGGAGACCTCCAGCCACTGCGCACGGGTCTTCGGCGGCTCCTCGATGCCGGCCTCGGCGAAGAGGTCCTTGCGGTAGACGACGACGCGACTGGCCGCGTACCAGGGGATGCCGTACTGGGAGCCGTTGATGCTGCCCGGTTCCGCGAGGCCGGGCAGCCAGTCCTCGCTGCCGAGGTCGCGGACGGACTCGAGGGTGAGGTCGCGCAGGGCGCCGCTCTCGGCGTACTGGGCGACCTGGGTGTTGCCGACCTCGATGATCTCGGGGGCGTCGTCGCTCTTCAGGGCCGCGGTGACCTTCTTCCCGATGCCGGTCCACTCCTGGAAGGAGACGTCGAGCTCGATGCCGGGGTGCTGCTTCTCGAAGGCTTCGGTGAAGCGGTCCAGGAAGTCCTGGGAGACGCTGTCCTTCATGAGCCAGATGTGTACGGTCCGGGTGCCGGGGCCTCCCGGCACGAGCCCGCAGCCGCCGAGCGTGACGGCGCACACGAGAGCGGTGGGCAGGACGAGCGCGCGGTTCTTCACGGGGTCACCTTCTGCGTGAGGGCACGGACGACGGACCCGACATGGGGGGAAGCGCGCGCGCTCGCACGGGTGTGGCTGGATTTTGGTATGGACCAAAGGGCCGGTCAACCCCTCGGGCGGGGCCGCACGGGCCGGGTGTCACCGCGCGGCCCGCCCGTCGTGATGACGACCCGGCACCGCCCCGTAGCACCTGGGACCGACCTCGCGAACACATCGGCAGACTGATCCGGGCTACGCGTCGGCGCTCATAGCTTCTTGATCGAACCCCCCACGGTCAGGAGGCGCTCTCGACATGTACGGCAAGGCATTCGCTCCGGAGTACCAGGGCGATCTGGGCTCGGCGCTCGGCGTGAACTCCTCGTACGACGAGGTCCTCACCACCGCGCTGCGCGCCCGGCACGCGGCGGGATCGGCCCTCGAACGAGCCCGGGCGGCACTGGCGCTCGCCGAGGCCAACCGGCGGCTGGGGCGCTCCGCCGACGCGAGAGCCGCGTGGCGGGACAGTTACCGCTGTGCGCGCGAGGCCGGTGACCCGGCGGGGATGGCGTGGGCGCTGTGGAGCGGCGGCACGCTGGCACGCCAGTGCGGCTCCCTGCGGCTCGCGCGCCGTCTGCTGTCCGCCGCCGCCTCGTACGCGGACGCGGCGCGCGACCGCATCGCCCACGGCTACGCGCTCGCCGGTCTCGCCGAGACCGGCCGCATACAGGGCGACTACGCGGCCGTGGCCGACCTGCACGAGCAGCTGCTGCGGCAGGCGCGGGCGCACGGCGAGTCGCGGCACATGGTGTGGGCGATGTCCGGCATCGCCCAGATGCACCGGAACACCGGCGACCACGCCACGGCGCTGGAACTGTTCACGGAGTGCGTACGGATCGCGTCCGAGGCCGACGACGCCCGCGGGCGCGCCTGGTCGCTTCGCGGCATGGCTGACGTGCTGTCACTGCGGGGCGCGACGGACCGGGCCCTCGGGCTGCTGACACGGGCCGAGGCCGTCTGCCGCGAGATGGAGCTGGCGGGAGCGCTGGCGTACAACCACAAGATGCGCGGCAACGTCCTGTTCCGGGCAGGGCGTTACGAGGAGGCACACGCGGTCTACGGGACGGCGCTGCGCGAGTTCCAGGAGATGGACGAGGCGCGGGGCGCGGCGCTGGCCCGCCTGGGCCTCGTCCGGTCACGCTTCCGCTGCGGCCGTCCGCAGGACGAGGCCCTGTCCGAACTCACCGAGCTGGAACGCGAGTTCGATCGCATCGGCCTGCGGGAGGCGCGCCGGACGGCTGCCGCGTTCCGCGCGGAGCTCCTGGGGGCGTGACTCGGGGCGGGGCGGCGGGCGCACGTACGGACAGTGCTCCCCCGCTGCGGCGGCACATCCAGGTCGTCGGGGGCCGCCGGGCGCAGGCGCGCCGGACGGCTGCCGCGTTCCGCGCGGAGCTCCTGGCGGCGTGACGCGGGGTGGGCGGCGGGCGCACGTACGGACAGTGCTCCCCCGCTGCGGCGGCACATCCAGGTCGTCGGCGAGTCCGGGGCCGGGCCCCGACGAGCGCGTCGCCGCACGCGCCGAGCGGCCCAACCGGGGCACGGGCCGCCGGGCGCGGGCGCGGCAGCGACTGCTACCGCGCCGGCCGACGCGCGGGCACGCAGCCCGAGCTCGCCGCAGGCAGCGACCCGGCGGCCGCCTCCCGGCACTCCCCTCGGCACTTCCTGCGGGTCTCTTCAGCCGCAGGGCGTCCGACGCACGCGCGCGTCATGGCCGCCGGCCCTCCGAGCACCCCGCGATCCGTGGCCGAGGCATCGCCGGCAAGGGCTCCGGCGCGGCACGCCGGGACCGTCGGCCGTGGTCCGCGGCCACGAAGGCGTCGCGCAGCGAGCGCGGACGCGCGGCGCGGGCGACGGGTATGCGGTCGGGTGCGAGCGCGGACGCGCACACGGCACGGCAACACGGCACGGCACGGCACGGCACGGCACGGCACGGGCAACACGGCATCGGCCGGCGCGGTCACGCGGCCAGCACCCGTTGCGCTTGGCGCCCCTCGTGCGTCGTCCCACACCCGCGCCGGCTCCCGTTCAGGGGAGGGCACAGCGGCCGGGTGATCGCACGAAGCCCTCGCTCGGATGCGACGCCTCGCGGGACACCCTCCCGTGGGGCACCGTGGAGGGAACGCATCGAGAGGAGTGCGACGCACATGTCGAACCACACCTACCGCGTCACCGAGATCGTGGGTACCTCCACGGACGGCGTCGACCAGGCCATTCGGAACGGCATCGAACGCGCGTCCCAGACGCTGCGGGGCCTCGACTGGTTCGAGGTGACGCAGGTCAGGGGCCATATCGTCGAGGGCCGGATCGAGCACTACCAGGTCGGACTGAAGGTCGGCTTCCGCCTGGAGGACGGCGTCTGAGACGGGGTGGGGGCGGAGCAGGGACTCAGGTACGGCCCTCGCGCTCCTGCGCGTCCTTCATCGCCTCACTCGTGCTCCTCGCGCCCCACCGCGCCCGCACCACCCGGAATCCGGCGCGCTCGGCGTCCTGGCACACCAGCTCGTCGTCGTCGACGAACATGCGGATCTCCCGGTCACGGCCGAGCCGCCGCAGGAGCTCCAGTTTGGTCCTGCGGGCGGGCCGCCGGTCGTCGTTGCGCCGCATGAACAGGCGCCCTTGGGGCAGCCCCTGGGCGGCGATCCAGTCGAGGGAGTCCGCGCGGCACCGCTCGGGCCGGCCCGTCAGGTACAGGACCTCGCACTCCTCGGCCGCTTCCTTGCACAGCAGGATTCCCTCCGGCAGCGGCGGGTCCTGCGGAGCCGCGGCGAAGAAGGCGTCCCAGTCGCGCGGCGTGCGTTCCAGCAGGTACTGGCGGTGCCCGGCGTCCGAGAGCGTCCCGTCGAGGTCGAATACGGCCAGCGGCCCGCAGTTTCGCGTCACGGCACGAGACTAGACGGCCCCGGACGGCGAATCCGCGCCGTGCGGGAATCTGCCCGGCCCAGCGGCGTTGAATGGGACGTGAGCCAAGTGATCGCCGCCACCCGTCTGTCCGTGCTGGACCGTTCCCGTACCCGCGAGGGACACGACGGGCCGGCCGCGCTGCGCGACACGGTCCGCCTCGCCCAGGAGCTGGAGGCACTGGGCTATCACCGTTTCTGGGTGTCCGAACACCACAGCGTGCCCGGAGTCGCCGGTTCGGCGCCCACTGTGCTCGCCGCGGCGGTCGCCGCGGCCACCTCCACCATCCGGGTCGGCACGGGCGGCGTGATGCTGCCCAACCACCAACCTCTCGTGGTGGCGGAGCAGTTCGGGGTGCTGGAGTCGCTGTTCCCGGGCCGGATCGACATGGGCCTCGGGCGCTCGGTCGGCTTCACCGACGGCATCCGCAGGGCGCTCGGCCGGGACAAGAAGGACGCCGACGACTTCGCGGCGCAGCTCGACGAGCTCCTGGGCTGGTTCACGGGCGGGCAGCGGGCGCATCCGCAGGTCCACGCCCTGCCCGCAAAGGGCCTGCGGGTCCCTCCGTACGTGCTCGCCACCTCAGAGGGCGCGGCGATCGCCGCCCGGGCGGGGCTTCCGCTGGTCATCGGTGACCTGCGGGGAAGAAGGAGGCTGCTGGACGCGGTCGAGGAATACCGCGCCGGTTTCCAGCCGTCCGAGTGGTCCGAGCGGCCGTACGTGGTCGTCGCCGGCACGGTCGCGGTCGCCGCCACCGAGGAGGACGCCCGCCGGCTCCTCGTGCCGGAGGCGTGGTCGATGGCGTACTCGCGTACACAAGGCGTCTTCCCGCCCCTGCTGCCGCCGGAGCGGATCGAGGCGCTGACCATGACCGACAAGGAGCGTGGCTTCTACCTGGCGGGGCTCGAGGGCCACATCGCCGGCACGGAGGAACAGGTCGCCGACGACCTGGAGGCGGTGATCACGGACACCGGCGCGGACGAGGTGCTGGTGACGACGAGCACGTACGACCGCGACGCGCTGCTCGGTTCCTTCCGGCGCCTCGCGCGCGTCGCGGATCTGCCCGGGGCCGGCCCGGTCCGGCCGACGGCGGCCTGACCAGCACGGACGCCTAGACTCGTGCCTCATGCACAGCAGCCCCCACGACCCGTTCGTCCGTGTCCGCGGCGCGCGGGAGCACAATCTGCGCGGTGTCGACGTCGACATTCCGCGCGACGCGCTCGTCGTCTTCACCGGCGTCTCGGGATCCGGCAAGTCCTCGCTGGCGTTCGGCACGATCTACGCGGAGGCGCAGCGGCGCTACTTCGAGTCCGTCGCCCCGTACGCCCGGAGGCTGATCCACCAGGTCGGCACCCCGAAGGTCGGCGAGATCACCGGGTTGCCGCCCGCCGTCTCCCTGGAGCAGCGGCGCTCGGCCCCCACCTCGCGCTCCTCGGTCGGCACGGTCACCACCCTGTCCAACTCGCTGCGCATGCTCTTCTCGCGGGCCGGCCGCTATCCCGAGGGGGCGCCGCGGCTCGACTCGGACGCCTTCTCGCCGAACACGGCCGCCGGCGCCTGCCCCGAGTGCCACGGCCTCGGGCGGGTCCACGGCACCACGGAGGAGCTGCTGGTCCCCGATCCGTCGCTGTCGATCCGCGAGGGCGCGATCGCGGCCTGGCCGGGCGCCTGGCAGGGCAAGAACCTGCGGGACGTGCTGGACACACTCGGCTACGACGTGGACCGGCCGTGGCGCGAGCTCTCCGCCCGGGACCGGGGGTGGATCCTGTTCACGGACGAGCAGCCGGTCGTCACCGTGCATCCGGTACGGGAGGCGGGACGCATCCAACGGCCGTACCAGGGCACGTACATGAGCGCCCGCCGCTATGTGATGCACACCTTCGCGGAGTCCAGGAGCCAGACCCTGCGCGCCAGGGCGGAGCGGTTCCTGACCAGTGAGCCGTGCCCGGTGTGCCGGGGCAGCCGTCTGCGTCCGGAGGCGCTCGCGGTGACCTTCGCGGACCGTACGATCGCCGAACTGGCCGCGCTGCCGCTGACCGGTCTGGCGGCCGTCCTGCGGGACGGGCAGGAGGACGGCGACGAGACGGCCCGCGTGCTCACCGGGGATCTCCTGGCCCGGGTCGGCACGGTGACCGAGCTGGGCCTCGGCTACCTGAGCCTGGACCGGGCGACCCCGACGCTCTCCAGCGGGGAGCTGCAGCGGCTGCGCCTGGCGACGCAGCTGCGATCGGGGCTGTTCGGCGTCGTCTACGTGCTGGACGAGCCGTCGGCCGGTCTGCACCCGGCGGACACGGAGGCGCTGCTGGTCGTCCTCGACCGGTTGAAGGCGGGCGGCAACACCGTCTTCGTCGTCGAACACCATCTCGACGTGGTGCGCCGCGCCGACTGGCTGGTCGACGTCGGGCCCCGCGCGGGCGAACACGGCGGGCGGGTGCTGCACAGCGGCCCGCCCGGGGAGCTCGCCGACGTGGCCGAGTCGGCGACCGCCCGCTTCCTGTTCGGCGCGGGCCCCGCGCCGGCACGGACGCCGAGGGAACCGTCGGGGCACCTGGCGCTCGGCCCGCTGACCCGCCACAACCTGCGCGGTCTGACGACCCGGCTCCCGCTCGGAGTGCTGACGGCGGTCACGGGGGTGTCGGGCTCCGGCAAGTCGACGCTGGTCGGTTCGATCACGGAGGAACTGCCGGGGTTGGAACGGCTGGTGACGGTGGACCAGAAGCCGATCGGCCGCACGCCCCGGTCCAACCTGGCCACGTACACGGGGCTGTTCGACGTGGTGCGCAAGCTGTTCGCCGGCACGGACGCGGCGCGCGAGCGCGGCTACCGGGCCGGCCGCTTCTCGTTCAACGTGTCGGGCGGGCGGTGCGAGACCTGCCAGGGCGAGGGGTTCGTCTCGGTCGAGCTGCTGTTCCTGCCCAGCACGTACGCCCCCTGTCCGGACTGCGCAGGCGCCCGCTACAACCCGCGGACCCTGGAGGTCGGCTACCGGGGCCTGAACATCGCCGAGGTGCTGGACCTGACGGTGGAGGCGGCGTCCGCCTTCTTCGCGGACGTGCCGGCAGCGGCCCGGAGCCTGCGCGCGCTGACGGACGTGGGCCTCGGCTATCTGCGGCTCGGCCAGCCGGCCACGGAGTTGTCCGGCGGCGAGGCGCAGCGCATCAAGCTGGCGAGCGAGTTGCAGCGGATGCGCCGCGGTCACACGCTCTACGTGCTCGACGAGCCGACGACGGGGCTGCATCCCGCCGATGTGGAGGTGCTGATGCGCCAGCTGAACGGGCTGGTGGACGCGGGGCACTCGGTGGTGGTGGTCGAGCACGACATGGACGTGGTGGCCGGGGCGGACTGGGTGATCGACCTCGGTCCCGGCGGCGGTGACGAGGGCGGCCGGATCGTGGCGTCCGGCACGCCGACGGAGGTGGCGTCCGCGCCGGGGAGCCGTACGGCACCGTACCTGGCCGGGGCCCTGGGCTGACGACGGGGCACCCCGGAACTGTCGACGCCAGCCTCACCGCGTCCTCGTCGCGCAGATGCTCCAGCACGTACTCACGCAGGTCATCCCGCACGCGCTCGGCATCCCACTCGGCCCGGCCGAGCAGGTGCCGCATGCCGTCCGTCCCGGCCCACTCGGTGATCGCCCAGCAGTTCTCGCGCGGGAGGTCCGAGAGCAGCCCGATCACCAAGGCCCTCACCCGGCGCCGGGGCTCAACCCGGATACGGCCACCGCTGATCACCGGTGGAGGTACTCGGGGGCGATCGTCCGCTGTACGTCCGGCGTGCCGCCTCGCGCGTCGTGCCATCGAGTGCGCATCCGCCACACGCTTCATGCATGAGCGATGAGTTCGGGCGGCGGATCGGGTCTGCCCTGGCATGACTCGCATCATCGCTGACATCTCGGTCTCTCTCGACGGCTTCGTCACCGGGCCCGACCCCAGCCCGGACAACGGTCTGGGCACCGGCGGCGAGGCCCTGCACACGTGGGCGTTCTCCGACGACCCCGACGACCGCCGGGTCCTGCGTGAGGCGACCGCCCGCTCGGGCGCCGTCGTCCTCGGCCGCCGCCTCTTCGACGTGGTCGACGGGCCGCAAGGCTGGGACGACACGTCCGGCTACGGCGCCGGCGAGGTCGGCAAGCCCGCGTTCGTCGTCGTGACGAGCTCGCCACCGGAGTCGGTGCGGACAACCAACCTCGACTGGACGTTCGTCACCACCGGTCTGCCCGACGCCGTCACCGCCGCGCGCGAGCGAGCCGAGGCGGCGTCGTCGGACAGCGGCAAGGACCTCGACGTCATCCTCATGGGCGGCGGCGCCACGATCGGCTCGGCGTTGGAGGCCGGGCTGGTCGACGCGCTGACGCTGCACCTCGCGCCCGTCGTGCTGGGCGCCGGGACACCACTGTTCACCGGCGCAGCGCCGCGCACGCTGGTGCAGCGGAGCGTGATCCCGACCTCGACCGCGACGCACCTGACCTACGACGTCTCCCCGGTGATCCGATGACTACTGTCAACGCCAATGGGATCGCCCTGGGCATCGAGTCGTTCGGTGACGACGACGCGCCACTCGTCCTGCTCGCGGGCGGGACGACGATGCTCTCCTGGCCCGACGCGCTGTGCGAGCGCCTCGCCGCCGGCGGACGCCGTGTGGTGCGCTACGACCTGCGCGACAGCGGGGAGTCGACGACGACGGATCCGGAGGCGCCCGCCTACACCCTGCGCGACCTCGCCGCCGACGCGGCGGCCCTCGCTGACGCGCTCGGCGGGGGGCCTGCGCACCTCGCGGGCATCGGCGTCGGCGGAATGGTCGCCCAGGTGGCCGTGCTCGACCACCCGGGCGCGTTCTCGGCGCTCACCCTGGTGGGCACACGCGCGGTGGCCCCTGGCCCGCCCGACGACGACCTCCCCGACCATGACCGGGCGACGACGAGCCGGCTGTTCGCGCGTCCGATGCCCGATTGGACCGACCGCGAGGCGGTTGCGGAGTTCGCCGCCGCCGGCGCGGAGATCCGCGGCGACGACCCCGTCGCCGCGCGCGCGATCGCTGCGCGCGTCTGGGACCGCACGCCCGGGACCGCACCCCCGGTCCAGATGGCCAACCAGATGGGCATGGTGTTCTCCAGGCTCGACTGCACACCCCGCTGGCGCGAGCGCCTGTCCGAGATCGAGGTCCCCACGCTCGTCGTGCACGGCCGCCGCGACCGGTTCTTCCCCGTCGGCAACGGCGAGGCGATCGCACGCGAGATCCCCGGGGCACGGCTGCTCGTCCTCGAGGAGGCCGCCACGGCGATCCCCGATGCGGCGGTCGGCGAGGTCACCGAGGCGATGCTCACGCTCGGACAGAGGACGGCGGATGCCGCCGGGGGTCGGGCCTCCACGCATCAGGCGAAGGACGCAGCAGTCCGCTCGTGGCGGCAGCATTCGCGGCCGCAGCGGCGGCCATAGTCGACCGCCTCACCGTCAACGGCACCATCATCGAGACCGGCACCAACTCCTACCGCCTCGCCAGCACTCGAGCACGAGTAGAGGAGCCCGCCAAGGCCGTCGGCCGCGACCTGCCGCGACCGCCAGCCGCCCTGACGGGCGGCTGGCGGTCGCGCACTCGTGCTGCTTCCGTCAGGAACGTCGCCGCGGTGTGTCAGTGGGCCTCAAGAGTCGAGCACGGCGGCTACGGCCTCGATCTCGACGAGCTGGTCCTCATAGCCGAGCACGGTGACGCCCATCAAGGTGCTGGGGACGTCATGGTCAGCGAACGAGTCCCGGACTACCTCCCAGGCAGCCACCAGATCCTCGCGCCGCGCCGATGCGACGAGAACCCTGGTACTGATGACGTCCTGGAGTGACGCGCCGGAGGCAGTGAGAGCAGCCCGCATGTTCTCGACTGCTTTCCATGCCTGACCCGCGTAGTCCCCGATCGCTGCCGTCGAGCCGTCGTCGTTGAGGGGACACGCCCCTGCGAGGAAGATCAGGCGCGAGTCGGCGGGCGCCGTGGCTGCGTAGGCGTACTCGGCGATGTCTGACAGGGAGGCGGAGCGGATCAGAGTGATGGCACGAGCCACGATCGTCGGGTCCTTTCCCATCGGGAGTTGAGCGCGGACATCCTGTCAACGACTCGTCGGCACCCGCCTTCCCTTTTCTCGGCACCCTCGGCAATGCCGTCGTTTTTGGTCGGCACCCGTGGACCGGCTGGTCACCACATGACTCCGCAACCCCTGGAGAAACGCTGTTGCCAGTGATCAGCGAAGTCACCGATCGAACGCTCGGAAGCACGGGACTTCTGAACATGCAGCTCCCCTGCGCGCAGTGCCCCACTGTAAAGGTGTAGATGCTGACCGGCTCGAGGCCCGATGTCGCGAGGCTGCCTGCCTACGGCCGGCCGCCTTAGCGGCGTTGCTTCCGAGCACGCACCACGTGGTGTGGGGGCCATCCCCGCACCCGCGGATGGTCCCTCACCAACCTCCTGGACCACTCCCAGAGCACGCTGCTCCCCGCCCGGCGGGGATGGTCCCAAGCCGCCGCCCACCTGCGGGGATGGTCCGTCTTCCTCGAGGCGGCTCACACGTCCGTCTCGAGGCCGGCCACGGCTCCGCGCCGGTCGGGACACGGGCCCGTATCCGAAACACCGGGGCCTGCGGGTGTACGCAGCCGGGGCGTCGTCAGTCGTCACCTGCGCCGCACCGTGAGCGATGGGCCGAGTCCGACACCCCTCGACGAGACGGCGGCGCGGCCTTCGACGGACAGCGTGTGCGTTGCGGCGCGGTGTCATGCCGTGGACCGCGCCTGCGGGGATGCGTGGCGTACGGGGTCCTTCTTCGGTCGCGAGGCGTGGGCCACGAGGAACAGGAAGAGTCCGCAGGAGGCGACCAGGATCCAGCCCGGGCGGGACGCGTGTGCGAGCTCAGCCGGGCTCGTATCCGCGACCAGGCCGCCGGCGAGCGCGATGCCGACCGCGGAGCCGAACTGGCGCGCGGTGGACGTGATCGCTCCGGCCACGCCGGCGCGGGCGGGAGGCAGGCCGCTGACCGCGGTGTTGGTGATCGGGGCGTTGGCGAAGCCGAACCCGATACCGATGAGCGAGTAGGCCGGCAGGAGCAGGGACATGCTCGTGTGCTGGTCGAGTCCGACCAGGCAGAGTGCGCCGAGCGTCGTGAAGATGCCGGCCAGGACGAG
Organism: Streptomyces sp. NPDC049597; assembly: GCF_040675505.1. Lineage (NCBI taxonomy): Bacteria > Bacillati > Actinomycetota > Actinomycetes > Kitasatosporales > Streptomycetaceae > Streptomyces > Streptomyces sp. NPDC049597. The sequence continues at coordinate 87,377 of NZ_JBFAOY010000022.1, read as the reverse complement.
CGGCGGCCGCGGTCCGATGCGACCCACCAGATGGCCGGACAGGGGCGCGCAGACGGTCGCTCCGGCCGCCATGGGCAAGGTCGCCAACCCGGCCGCCAACGGCGTGAACCCCCGGGTGTGTTGCAGGTAGTAGGTGTTGAGCAGGAGCGTCACGTTCAGGGCGACGAAGACCGCGACGGCGCCCAGGACCGCGCTGCTGAAGGCCGGGCGCCAGAAGAGCCGCAGGTCCATCAGCGGCTCGTTCCGGCGGGACTCGACCGTCACGAATCCGGCCGTCGCCACGGCAACGAGTACGTACGCGGTCAGGGCCGCGGGCGTGGTCCAGCCGATCCGCGGACCTTCGATGAGGATGCCCACCGAGACCGCGACGACCACGGCCAGCAGGGCCTGACCGGGGATGTCGAGCCGCCGCACCCGTCGCGCCCGGGACTCCGGCACGAACACCGCGCTGAGCACGAGGGCGCCCGCGATGACCGGCACATTGATCCAGAACACCGACCGCCAGCCGAAGGCCTCGATGAGAGCGCCGCCCGTGACGGGGCCCGCGGCCATGCTGAGCCCGAAGACCGACGCCCAGACTCCGATCGCCTGCGCCCGTTCCCTCGGGTCGGGCATCGCGTTGACCACGATCGCCAGAGCGACGGGACTGAGCATCGAGGCGCCGATTCCCTGCACGGCACGGGCGACGACGAGAACGCCCACCGAGGGAGCAAGCGCGCAGACCAGCGAGGCCGCGCCGAAGGTGGCCAGCCCGAGCCGGAACACCCGTCGGCGTCCGAACCGGTCCGCCAGCGCACCGGAGGAGATCAGCAGGCCGGCCAGGACGAGGATGTACGCGTCCACGATCCACTCGAGACTGCGCGTCCCGGCCCCCAGGCCCCGCCCGATGGCCGGCAGACCCACATTGACGATGGTGGTGTCCAGACCCACCAGGAACATGCTCAGACAGCAGACGGCCAGCACCGTCCAGCGCCTGCGCGCGCTCAGAACGGGCTGAACCGTGTGAGTCGTTGCGGTCACTGTGCACCTCTCACGTCCGGGAGTACCTTGCCCGGCCAGGCTCAGGCCGCACGACGGCCATGGCCCAGCACTTTTGCGAAGACCGCAAAACGACCGCACACTGAACCGCGTGGGCACAGAGCTGGAGCAGATACTCGACGGCATCGGGCCACGGCTGCACACGCTGCGCCGCGACCGCGGACTCACGCTGGAGGCGCTGGCGGCAACGACCGGCATCTCGGTGAGCACGCTGTCCCGTCTCGAATCAGGCAAACGGCGCCCGACCCTGGACCTGCTCATCCCGCTCGCTCGTGCCCACCGAGTCGCACTCGACCAACTGGTGGCTGCACCGGCCACCGGTGACCCACGGGTGCATCTCACGCCCCTGCGCAAGGGCAACGGCAGCATCGTCGTGCCCCTGACGCAGTACCCCGGCCGGGTGCAGGTGTTCAAGCACGTGCTGGCTCCCCGTGAGCCGAAGCTGGTCACCCACGACGGTTATGAGTGGCTCTACGTCCTCGCCGGCGAGCTACGCCTCGTCCTCGGAGAACACGAAAGCACTCTCCACCCCGGCGAAGTGGCCGAGTTCGACACCAGAGAACCGCACTGGTTCGGTCCGGCGAACACCAGCACCGTGGAGATCCTGCACCTGTTCGGACCACGAGGCGACCAAGCAGTCGTCCGCACGAAACCATCTGCAACCGACAGCGCCCCCGCGACCACCACACCCCCACGGTCCACAACGTCATGACCCGCGACATCCAGGGGGCTACCGGTCTGTATCGGGACTGCAGGACGAGCACCCCGTGACGTGATTGCGGCAGCGCCCGGCGCCCGCGGCTTCGGAGGGCGAATCTCGGCCACCTCTCGGCACCGGCCCTGCTCATCGGTCGTTCGGACGCGGACATCAGGTGGTTGTGGCGCGTCAAGGACTCGCCTGCTACCCCCGGAAACTAGGCAACACCGCCTCCAACGGGTACCTTTCGCTCCCTGAGTTGCATAGTGAGGCGCCCCCGACACGGGGAAGGGAGAGGCCCGATGCAGGAACCCGGCTCTCCCTTCCGTGCCGAATCGCGTGCCGAGCCGCCGCGGGCGGGGGGCCTCGCCGACTCCGCGTACGAGACTGCCGAGCGTGATCCCTCCTTGGTGCAGCTCTCCCGCCGGACGGGGACAGGGCCGACGGACTGGGAGCCGATCAGCGCGAAGCAGTTCCGCGACGAAGTCATGGCTGTGGCCAGGGGGTTCCTGGCCAACGGCATCCGGTTCGGCGACCGGGTCGCGCTGATGTCCCGTACTCGCTACGAGTGGACGGTTCTGGCGTACGCCTTGTGGTCCGTCGGCGCCGAGATCGTTCCGGTCTACCCCACGTCGTCCATCGAGCAGGTGCGCTGGATCCTGAACGACGCCCAGGTCCGGGCCGTCGTGGTCGAGCACGAGAACCATGCGATGACCGTGGCCGCGGCCTCCGACGCCGAGACCGGACTGTCCGCCATCTGGCAAATGGACCTGGGCTGTGTGTCCGCCCTGATCGACCAGGGCTCCGGCGTGGACGACGAGCTGATCCACCGTCACCGTGCCGCTGTTCTCCCTGACCAGGTCGCCGCGATCTGCTACACCTCGGGCACCACCGGAACGCCCAAGGGCTGCCTCATCACCCACGCCAACCTGGCCGCCGAATGCGACATCCTGCTCGAAGGCTGGGGCGGGATCATCGCCGAGCCGGGTGTGCAGCCGTCGATCCTCAACTTCCTGCCCGTCGCGCACATTTACGGGCTGATGGTCGTCGTTGCCTGTCTGCGCGGCGGCGTGCGCCTCGGCCACCAGCCCGATCTGACGCCCGAGGTGCTGCTCCCCGCCCTGGCGTCCTTCCGGCCCACCTTCCTCTTCGCCGTGCCGTACATCTTCGAGAGGATCTTCCACAAGGCCCGTCGTGTGGCCGAGGACGCGGGACACGTCAGACTCTTCGACAGGGCCGCGGCCGTCGCGGTGCGCTACGCCGAGGCGGTGGAGCGGCACGCTGTCGGCTCGGGCCACGGCCCCAGCCCCTCCCTGAAGGTCGTGCACGCCGTGTACGACCGCCTGGTGTACAGCAAGCTGCGCGCGGTACTGGGCGGCCGGGTGCGCAACGCGGTGTCCGGTGGCTCGACCCTGCGGAGGGAGCTGGGGCTGTTCTTGGCCGGCGCGGGCGTCACCGTCTACGACGGGTACGGCCTCACCGAGACCGCGGGCGCGATCACGGCCCAGCCGCCGGGATCGGTCAGATTCGGCACCGTGGGCCGCCCGATCCCCGGCTGCGCGGTGCACATCGCCGACGACGGCGAGGTGTGGGTCCGCGGCGAAACGGTCTTCGCCGGCTACCTCAACGACCCCAAGGCCACCGAGGCGGTACTGCGCGACGGGTGGTTCGCGACCGGGGACATGGGCCGTCTCGACGGCCAGGGCTATCTGGTCATCACGGGCCGCAAAAAGGACCTCATCATCACCAGCGGAGGCAAGAGCGTTGCCCCACTGCCCCTGGAGGAGCAGCTGCGCCACGATCCGCTGATCTCACAGTGCCTGGTCGTGGGCGACGACCAGCCGTACATCGCGGCCCTCATCACGGTGGATCCGGAGGCGCTGGCGCACTGGCAGAGCCTCAGGGGGAAGCAGGCGGTGGATGTGTCGGCGATGACCGACGACGAGGACCTGCGGGCACAGATCCAACGAGCGGTCTCCCGGGCCAACACCCGGGTCTCCAGGGCGGAATCGATCCGCGCGTTCCGCATCCTGCCGAACGAGTTCAGCGTGGACGACGGCCTGATGACGCCGTCACTGAAGCTGAAGCGGCGGGCGATCACGGGGGCGTACGCGGCGGACATCGATGCGCTGTACGCCCTGAAGAAGCCCCATGAACCGCCGACCAGATGGGACGGCTGAACCGTCCGGTGTCCAGGGTCGGATGAAGGAGATTCGTTCGGTCGGCCTTCCCTGAAGAGGCGGAATTCAGGTTTTCGCGTCGACGTGACCAAGAAATCCGCGAGCGTCGAGGATATGGCCGGCGGGTTGATGACAGCTGACGTAGTCGTTTTTCCTCGGAGAGAAAAACACATCCAGCCCCTGGAGCCACATCACTCACATCCTCACAGGTCAGCCGGATACCGCGAGGCGCCATCGCCAGCTCCCGGTACACAGGCATTCGGCAAGAACGCGGTGCGTCCGGACCGACCTGAATACGCGGCACGGCAAGTGAATAGCGGAGGGACTCATTTCGTACTGTCGCGCGGGCACTTGCCAGACCTACGGTCGCTTCGACTCCGCACATTGACTGGAGAACTGCAGCAATGTGCGTCCGCATCGACCATGTGGGGGGTACCACTCGTGCGCAGTCTCAGACAGGCACTTCTACCGCTGGCCACTGCCGTCATGCTGGCATTGGTGGGGGCGGGCCCCGCCGCCGCCGGGCCCGAATCCGCCGCCGTCCCGGCCGGCAACGCCACCACCACCGCCACTCCGCGGCTCGCCGGCGGTGCGCCGGTCGACTCGGCGGCCACCGCCGCCGCGCTGGCCCGCTACTGGACGCCGGAGCGGATGAGCAAAGCCATCTCCCTCGACCGGACAACCGGGTCGCCGCACGCCGCCCAGAGCAAGGCCGGCCCCAGCGGGAAGCCGGGATCGACACCGCCCGCCGAGGGACGGTCGGACACAGTCCGGCCGCTGGTCACCGAATCCGCCGCGGTGGGCAAGGTGTTCTTCACCAACCCGAGCAACGGCCTCAACTACACCTGTTCGGCCGGGGCTCTCAACAGTCCCTCCAAGCAGATGCTGATCACCGCCGGGCACTGTGTGCACGGGGGCAGCGGCGGCACCTGGATGACGAACTGGACCTATGTGCCGCGCTACCGGTCCGGCGCCCGCCCCTTCGGCACCTACGCCGCCAAGCAGTTCCGCACCTTCACCAGCTGGATCAGCAGCAGTGACCTCGGCCGGGACGTGGCGATGGTGACCACCTGGCCGCTCAACGGCAACAAGGTCGTCAATGTCACCGGCGGACACGGACTGAGCTGGAACTACTCGCGCACCCAGTTCATGACCGTCATGGGCTACCCCGGCAACCGCGACGGCGGCCAGATCCAGTGGGCATGCCAGGGCACCACGCGAGCGGTGGGCGACGGCCGTATTGAACTCCAGTGTGACTTCGGCGGCGGATCGAGCGGCGGGCCGTGGATGCGGGAGTTCAACGACGCCAACGGGCTGGGGTACGTCAACGGAACGATGAGCACCCTCGCCACGGGCGGCTGGAACCGCAGTTCGTACTTCGACGACGCCGTCAAGGCGATGTACGACGCCCAGGGCAGCGTCACCTGACAACCTGACAGCCGGCAACCCGGCAACCCGGCATCCTGGCGAGGAGCAGTCCAATGCGTCGCAGTAGCTTGAGCCGATGGGGCACCGCCGCCGCCCTGCTCACCGTGGTTGTGGCGGTGGCGGCATGGCGTACGGCCACGGCCGCGCCGCCCCCGGAGCCGCAGCCGGACTCCGGGACCACCAGCAGCGATGTGCGACAGAGCCCGGATGAGGTACGGGACTACTGGACGCCGCAACGGACGAAGGAGGCCCGCCCCGCCCCCATGCCGGAAGACGGCTGAGGACGGCAAGCGGGACTGATCGGGCCGGGCCCACGACGGGCGCGGGTGATGCGGGCAAGTCCCGCGCCACCCGCGCCCGTTCGGCCTGCGGGGGTACATGGTCGGCATTCAGGCAGGCGTGCGCAGCACCGCTACCCCGGTGATCCGGTCCGCCGTCAGGTCGTCCAGGGCGGTCGGCGTCCTGGAAGTTGTACGGGTCCCCGTGGCCCGGAGCGGGTGGCCGACCGCCGCGGCGAAGATGTCCGTCCGTCCTGGCGGGTGTTGGCGGTGACGCTGCGCACATGCTGCGTTCATGGAAGAGATGCCGCTCGTAGTCCAAGGGCGGGATACAGTGAAATGCCCGCGATGCTCAGTGTCCCGCCGCTGTCGAGAGCCTCCAGGGCTACGGGGACGAAGGCGCCCGCGGGGCGAAGGGGATCGCCGAATCGAGGGGCTCCGGCGGCCGGGCGGGGGCGTCCGCCGCCGACCCAGTGGGGGTGTGCGATGGGTACTGCGCATGCTCGGCCGGAGTGGGTCCACACGCCGGCGCCGAGCCTGCTGCCGTAGCAGCCGCGGGTGTACTCCTCCGCTGCCCAGTCCCACTCGAGGTGGTCCTTGGGGTGGGCGGCTGTCGTTGCCGAAGCACTCACGGGCGTGTGGGTGACCGCGTGCCGGCATCGTGGGAGGGAGTTGTCGAGCACGATGCTGAAGTCGCCGTCGAGTCGCCGGGTGCGGCCCGCTGGAGATCGTGTCCGACAGACGGAGCACGCCTGTCCCTAGAAAGGGAAGTCGGGAGTTCCAGTGACGTCGTGTCCCGTGCGCACGCGGTAGCGGATCCGCGTGCCTGAGGGTCCCGAGGCACGAATGGTTCCCCACGGGATCGTCTGACCGGTCTTGAGGGCGGTGAAGTTGCGGTCCTCGGTGACGAGGTCGAGATTGATGCCGTTCAGGCGTCGGCTGAGGGTGAGGGTGTCTCGAGGCTCGATGATCTCAACGGTGGCCTGCTTCGCCACCGCCAGGTGCAGCTGCTCCAAGCGGTTGCGGCCAATGGTTGCGGTCTTGTCCCGAACGGCCACGACGACACCTCGTTCCCACGACAGGACAGGCCTCGTTGCCATGCCGCGAGGCACCTTGCTTGCGCTGCTGATCGTAACGGGACGTCAGCGGGTACGTCGGCGTGACACCGACCGCCTGCCGAGGATCACCGTACTGATCCACTGAGGGTCCCTACCGACTCACCGATGGCATGGTTCTCGCCTCCACTGCCCAGGTGTGGTTGGTGCCGGCGTTACTGTCCTCCGGGTTTTCGCGCCAGGCCTGTCGAGCGCATTGGGGTGTGTTCAGCGCGTCTGGATGCGAAGCAGCGCGACAGCAGTGCGCCCGATCGCAGCATATTGTCCGATGAGCTCCCCCTTCACCCATTCGGCAGACTATGCCTCTCATCTGCCGATCCATACCTTGGCGACGTGCCCAATCGGGCCTGAGTCCAGGAGGAAGCATGCAATCCGTCCGCACTCGCTTCGCCGCCGTCATCACGGCCGTCCTTCTCTGCTTGACCGGTGCCGTGGTCGCCGTGCAGAGCGAGACCACCACAGCCTCCGCCCAGAATCCCTCCGGGGGCATCGCCCACATGATTCCGGGCCGTGTGAACCTGCAGCCGACCGGGTCGGGAGCCTGGGTCAACACACCCCTGCGAGTCCTGCTGCCTCGGCCGGGCACATACATCTTGGACGCGGACGTCCGCGGGCGCCTCGCGGGCGACGGGCAGGACCGTCTCCTCGCGTCCATCCAGGCCCGGCTCTGGGATGCCACCGACGCCGCGGTGGTGCCGCGAAGCGAGCGCCTGGTCACCCACATGAACATTCCCCCTCTGAGCGGCGTCGTCGCCAAGCAGTCGACGGCACCGATCAGTGAACGCATCACGGTGACCGAGCCGACCGTGATCCGGCTGCAGGTAAGGCGGGTCAACAGCATCGGCGAAACCATCCGGGCCGACATCTTCTCGGACGGCTCCGGCCGTACGTCGCTCCGCTACCAGCGAGTCTGATTCCCGGCGGTCCCCTCAAACCCTCGGGATGAGCCCGCGGCCCCAGGTTCCCGGCCAACCGGAACCTGGGGCCGCAGCAATCCGGCAGCCGACCCCGCCCCGCTCACCGGCGCTACACGGGTGTCGCTGATGGCGTCAATCCCGACGGGAGCGGATGGCATGCAGCCGACCGTCCCGGCCGGGCGTCGCCCCCGCCCAGTGCTCGGTCCCGGGTGTGCCAAGCCCCCGCCGCCGTAAAGCGACGGGGGCCATTGCCCGTTGTCAGGGGCGCGGCGACCCACCGTCAATTCCCGACCCGCTCCCACCGGAGCGAGGTGCGGGAGTTGGGGGCGGTGGTGATCTCAGCGACCGTCGTCGGGCCATTCTGGTAGAGGCGCATGGCCTGCAGTTCGATCCTGGTCGGCGTCACCACCTCGACGCGCTCCTGGATGGGCGTCGTGTCCCTGCGGCCGATAGCGCCGTCCTCCGGGTTGGAGGACTGGAGGTGGTCGATGAGCCGCTCGCTGTTCGGCACGACCGTGCCATTAGTGGTGTTCACGAGCCGGGCGAGGATCCAGGAGTTGATCGGAGCACGGCCCCACAGTCGCCCATGGACGTCCAGGTCGAGGTGGTACGTGCCGGGCTGAAGCTCGACGGCAAGGCCGGTGTTCTTCCAGCCGCCTGAGTTCAGGTCGACGGTCGCCGGCAGGTAGCAGATGCCTTCGTCGGATGCCCCAGCGGTGGTGCAGGACTCATGGGCGACTGCCTCGCCACTGGCGGCAATACCGGTTGCGGCAAGCAGCCCGGCTGCGACGACAGCAGCGATGCGGGTGCGGAGATGAGACACAGATCCTCCCGAACGAATACTCATGAAGCTGCGTGTATGCCTATATAGCCGTCATTGTTCGCGTGACGGCTGCAAGGCTCGCCGGATTAGCCCGTTCAAGATCATCAGGTCTCCGAGTGGTTCCGCAGTCTCCGGCTCGGCCCGTGCTGCAATGTGCGACACCCGTGAGTTCCCCTGAGCCTCGCTGAGTCGCTGACACCGGGCTGGTGGCAGGCGCGTGAGGTCGCAGTCCAGGACACCGGCAACAAGGTCTTCCACCATCCGACCGCCGGCACCCTCGCCCTCGACTGGGACACCCTGAGCAGCTCGACCGTCCCGCAACAGCGTCGTCATCTGGACGGCGCAGCCCGGCAGTCCCTCGAAGAAGGGGCTCCAGATCTGACGGCAGCCACAGCCGCACCAGGAGCGGGGAGTCGCCCCACACGTCGTCGGTGAACGGGCCCAGTCAGTTCATCGTTGACAAGAATGAGCCGGTTCCCGGCCCAGCCGTCGAGCTGAGCGCAGGCCCACGCCTGGGTCGTACGCTACGTGCCCCGCTGCACTGCTTCACCGCTGCACATCCGCCCAGCCCAGTGGATGGAGGACACCCTCATCAGCCTCGGCGGACGGTTCACCGCCCGCCTCCGTGAACGCGGTGAGCGCCTCGATCAGCGCGGAGCGCTGCTCGGGGGCGAGGCGCTCCACGATCGTCGCGATCTCCTGGCGGCGCCTGGACGTGACGTCCTCCACAAGCCTGCGGCCCTCGCCCGTCAGCTGGAGTACGGTTTCGCGCCGGTTGTCAGGGTTGGTCTGCCGGTCGGCGAGTCCGGCGGCGATCAGCCGGTCGATCATGCGCATGGCCGTCGACGGTTTGACACCGAGCCGGTCGGCGAGCACCACCAGCTTGGCCGCGCCCTGGGTGGACAACACAACGAGCAGCCGGAACTGAGGCAGCGTCACCCGGTCCTCGACAGCGGCCAGGGACCGCGCGGAAACGGCGACGAGCAATCGCGACGCGGTCAGCACCGCCCGCGTCACCGCATCCACGTCGTCAGTGCTCTGCGGGGGCTGCGCGGTATCGGCCATACAGCAGTTCTACCGTGCCGTCGCCGGGCTGCGGACTCGCCCCGGTGACAAACGGAGGTCAGCGGTGCGCCATCCGCGTCAGTTCCGCTGATACCTCAGCAGCAGCATGGCCGCGTCGTCATGCAACGGGCCCTCGACGTGCGCGACCAGATCCGCTCGCAGCGCCTCGAGTGCTGTCTCGGGGTCCGCGTCCCTGAGCAGGACGGCCCGCTCGACAAGCGGGTAGAAGCGATCCGTACGGTCCCTGGCTTCCGTGACGCCGTCGGTGTAGAGCAGCAACTGGTCGCCGTCGGTGAAGTCCGCCTCGTAGGGCTCCGGTCCGCCCGTACCGTGTATGCCCAGCCCGAGGGGCAGGGCATTGCGTGGCGGTTCGGCCAGGCGCATCGTGCCTTCCTGGCGTACCACGACGGGCGCCGGGTGACCGTAGTTGAGCAACGTGACGCGCTGGTCGTCGCCCACCTCGGCCAGGACGGCCGTCACGAACTTCTCGCCCTGCAGTTCCCGGTCCGCGGCCCGTTCGAGTCGCGCGCCGACGCTCCGCAGGTCCGGTTCGTCGTGCGCGGCCTCCCTGAAGGCACCCAGGACGAGAGCCGCAGTCTCCACCGCCTCCAGGCCCTTGCCCTGGACGTCGCCCACGATCACCCGGACACCGGACGGTGAGGCGACGACTTCGTACAGGTCTCCGCCGATACGGGCTTCCGCAACGGCCGAGGTGTACGACACCGCCACCCGCAGGTGCCCGGCGCGGCGCGGTACCGGCCGCAGCAGCACGCGCTGCGCGACCTCCGCGATGGAACGGACACCGGCCAGCTCGGCCTCGCGGCGCTGCCGCATGACGGCGGCCAGCAGACCGGCCGCCGTCACCCCGGCCACCGATGCCAGCGCGGTGAGACCCCTGCGGCCGGGGAAGAGCCCGTCGTACCACCCGAGCCCCAGGCAGAGCACCAGAGCGATCCCGCCGATCAGTGCCGTACGGCGCCACCCGCCGACGAGTCCGGCGAAGGCCGGGCCGAGGGAGACCAGCGGCAGGAACCCCACAGCGGGTCCCGCGACAACGTCGATCACGGCGACGAAGGCCATGACGGCGTACGGCAGGCACGACAGCAGCGAGAAGCGCCGCGGCACCGCTCCGGCCAACAGGGTCACCCCGCAACGGGACATGCGGCGCGCAGGACTCCCCGGCCGCCTGGCACCGCGTCGTGTGCAGCCCGGGACCTTTAGCCTATGCAAAACTTCGGCAGGGGAAGGATCCCGACCGGGTCCCGTTACCGAACCGCAGCCGAGACCGTCGCCCGACAGGGAGGGCCGTCATGACCTCTTCGCGAACCGAGCCGAACCGTTCCAGTCCTCCGACCGGCTGGAGGCGGCTCGTGGCCCGACTGCCCGTCCATCTCTACCGAATCGGCCTCGGCCCCCTCCTCGGCCCCCGTCTGCTGCTCCTCCTCCACACGGGCCGCAAGACCGGGGCTACCCACACCGTGGTGCTTGAAGTCGTCGCCCACGACCCCCGGTCGCCCGCGTGGACCGTGGCTTCCGGATTCGGTCCCACGGCTGAGTGGTACCGGAATCTGCACGCCACACCCAAGGTCACGATTCAGTACGGCAGGCGCTACCACGCGGTGACCGCAGACTTCCTCCCCGAGGAGGAGGGCGGCCGGATCATGGTCGAGTACGCCTCGGCGCACCCCCGACTGGCAAAGCACCTCTGCGCATACATGGGCTTCAGCGTCGATGGGTCCCCGGATGCCTTCCGCAGGGCCGGGCGGTCCATCCCGTTCGTGCGACTGGAGGGCGGCATGGAGCAGCGAGCCGGTTGAACATCTCAGGGGGCACAGCCGTATCTCCTGCTGCGCGCCGTGCCAGCCGCCGAACTGCTCCCGGACGACAGGAACGAATTGTTCTCCATGCCGATCCAGGAGGCACCATGTGTCCGAACCGACGGGCAGCACCCACCAGGACGTCGATACGAATGGTCGCGGTCGTCGTCGCGGTCTGCGCCGCCGTCACCACTCTGCTGGCCCTTACAACACGGGGCAATGGCGGCGAAGCGTCCGCCAGCTCACCGGCAGGGGCCTCACAGCACGGCGGCCACTCGGCGAGCACCCGCTCACAGACCCCTGCGCACGCAGGCCCCCCGCCGGTGACCGAAGTGGACAGGACGTTCCTCGTCAAGGTCCGCCAAGCGGGCCTGTGGGAGATCCCCGCGGGACGACTGGCGCAGACCCATGCCGACAGTGAAGCGGTGAAGCGAGCCGGGCTGCACCTGATCGACGGCCACAGCAAGCTCGATCAACTCGTGCGTGAGGACGCCAGGATCCTCGGCGTCTCGCTGCCGAACCAGGCCACCGAGGAGCAGCAGGGCTTCGTCCGGCAATTGGAGAACGCCCGCGGAGCCGAGTTCGACCGCCTCTTCGCCAATCTGCTGCGCGCCTCGCACGGCAAGATCTTCGCCACCATCGGGGAGGTCAGGGCCGCGACCCAGAACGACCTCATCCGCCGCCATGCCCGCCAGGCCAACCAGACCGTACTGGACCACATGGAGGTCCTGGAGGACACAGGGCTCGTCGACAGCGAGACCTTCCAGGAAGTCGAGGCGGCCGTCACGCCGGCGTAGGCGGCGAACCCGGCGACAGGGCGGAAGGTGACGGCGAAGGCGCTTCCCCTGGCCTACACCTTTGCACTGTGCAATCCTTAGCGGCGAGGAGGGCCCGGCACACGGCCGGCCCTTGCCCGGGAGCCCGGCACTGGCACGGTGACGCAGCTCGACACGGCACCCCGGTCCGTCTCCGGAGCCCTCCTCGCCAAACTGCTCCAGCGCGCCGAAGCCTCGACGCCGAGGGCAGGCGTAGTCGGCCGCGGCGGAGCCGACGTTGTCGCCTGAGCATCTCTGCTGGAGCGGACTGCACACGGCTATGTGCGGAGCGTGAGTGATGATTCCCTGCGTCGGCCGGAGGAGCATCTTGCCGGAGGGCAGCAAAAAGGTCGCGTGCAGGATGCCGTCCCTTTCAGGGACTGGCCGCCGTTCGGCCAACTGTCACGGGTAAACCTGTGAAGAGAACATCCCGCGGCCTGGCCTCAGCAGCTCTGTTGAACTGGCTTGGCTCGTCGAAGACGGACAGCGGGTCTTCCGAGGACGAGGGATGCGTCTTGGAAGTGAGAGGTTCAGCAATGGAGTGCTACGACTGCCACTCTCGTCATCCTTTCGCGGCGCGCCCGTGGTCCTGCGCGTACCGAGCGAGGACTTGCTGAGTCGTTCCACCGGCGTGGAGGAACCGTTCATCGAGGGTGACCGCAAGGTCGTGCAGGGAAACGGACAAGAGCTCCTTGACCAGCCGGCACTCTCCACCGCTACCGTCCGGCAGCTGCTCCGCCACGGCGGCGAGATACATGATGTTCGCGGCCAGGGAGGTGTTCTCGTCGCCGTCGTGGAAGTAGTACGACTCGGCGTACTGCCGGTAGTCCACACAGACGTGAGCCAGGTCGGCGGCGAGGCTCCGAAAGGCAGCGGAGGCCACGGGCGTGGCCAACTGCTGCGTTCCCAGGCCGGCGCGCCGTAGCTGCGAGACGCGCAGGGCGACGGCTCGGCGGCGGGCCAGGGCGGGATAGATGCCCAGGACCCAGCTCACCGTGGCCGTCAGCAGGGCGAAGCCGACCACGGCTTCGACGGGGCCGAGGATGCGCAGCCACCCGTCGGTCGGCGCGATGTCGCCGAGCCCCAAGGTGGCCATGGTGACGATGGAGACGTACACGGCATCCAGGAACCCCGAGTGTTCCGCCGGTGCCAGGCCCGTGGCGAACGAGAAGCCGTCCGGCATGTGCGGCCAGTACATCAAGGCCCACCCGGCGATGACGGTGACCGCCCAGAGGGTCACGACGGTGACCATGCCGAGAGGGCCTGCCAGGCCGACTGCGCGCCGTCTGCCGAAACGGGCGGAGATTCGCCACGCGACAGTCATGACGAGTCTGCTCAGTCCTCCGTGGCGGGTCGGGTGCCACAGGGTGTGGAACACGTCCCTGAGGGCGAGCATCGCCAGTGCCAGGCCGCCGAGCGTCACCAGCCACTTCGCCACTGCTCATCCTTGGTTCAGCCGTCTCGCGGCAGAAGAGACGGAACTCATGCGTCAGCGTAAAGGCGTGGCGACGAAATCGGTGGCCCAACGGCCGGTCGGCGGGTCTGCCGGGATCAGCGCCCGGCAGGCAGTCCACCCCGCCCGCCGCCCACCACGGCAGCCTGCTGGCTGTCGGTGCTCGCGGGCCGGGCATTCGGGCCGGGCTGCGAGCGACAGCGCCGTGACATGCTGGGGCCGCGCAAGGGAGCGGCATCGGCCGCGCGTGGAATCCTGGGGAGGTTTCATGATCATCACATGCGCGCAACTGGACGATCTGCCCATGCTGCTGTCCTTCCGCGACGAGGCGGCAGCATGGCTCGGTGAGCTCGGTACCGACCAGTGGCGCCGTCCCTACCCGGCAGACCGTCTGCGGGCAGCCGTCGAAGCGGGGCAGACGTTCGTGGTCCGCGACGGTGGGGTGACCGCCGCCACCGTCACCTTGGCCCCGGTCCCCCCGGAGGGGCTGTGGACCTCCGAGGAGGAGGCCGACCCCGCGCTGTACATCAGCAAGCTCACCGTGGCCCGCACACACGCCGGGCAGAACCTCGGCGGGCGGCTGCTCAACTGGGGCGGGGACAGGGCGTACCGGTCTCGGGCGGCCTGGGTCAGGCTGGACGCCTGGACAACGAACCGGGCCCTGCACCGCTATTACCTCCGCCAGGGCTTCGAACACGTCCGCACGGTGCTTGAAGGCAGCGCGGTCAGCGGCGGTCCGCGGGTGTCCGGCTGGCTCGCCCAGCGCGCGGCCCGCCCGGCGGAGCATGGTTTCGCGGACCGGACGCCGCCGGCCTGACGCGGCGGGGGCAGGGGCGGCAAGGTGCGACGACGACCCTGAAGATCACCTCTGCAGGGGGACGCTCCTGCCCTCAGGCGGAGCCGTGACGCGCCGCGGAGTCATCAGGGCGGCCAGATGCTCGAGGTCCTCGTAGAGCCGCGGCTCACAGCGGGCGCGCCTCTGGCGCTCGATCCACGGTCGGTAGCCCTCCCAGATGGCGATGACCGAGCCGCCCCATGCCTGGTCGATGACTCGCAGGTCGAACGCGTCCGACCGCGCGCCCACGCCGAGATGGTTGTAGATCGTCAGGTAAGAGTAGACGAGCCGTGTCGCCGTCCGGTCACCCGCGTCCATTCGGCCGATCAACGCGGAGACGGCCGCGGGGTCCCGCTCGTCGGGAATGCCCTCGTCTCGCAGTTCCTTGCGCCTGTCCATGGTGGCGGCGAGGTATTCCACCGTGGCCTGCTTGCGCCGTCGGTCATGGTCCAGTGTCGTGGCGCGCGACAGCATCACGAGCTGCCACAGCACCGCGCCGAAGGCGACCACACTGACCAGGAGGGCACCGAACGAGGCGACCAGGGACCAGCACTCATACGACGTCACGACCGCACACCCTACGCAACTCAGCGGTGTCACATACCAATTACTGGCCTTCAGGCGGGTAATACAGCCCTCCATCAAGTGGCAGCGGGGCGCCCGCGCCGCGAACTTCCCGGCCCGGGCGGCCGCGCGCTCAGGACCTCTCGCCCCGGAGCGGCTGCGGCGGATTGCGCAGCGGCCCGCCCCACCAGGCGGCACGGACGGTACAGCGCCCCGCCCCCGGGCAGAGAGCACTGCGCTGCGCGCGACCGACCGCCACGCCCAGACACCCGCAGGTCTGCCGCAGGCGCCGGCAGCCGCAGCGACGCTCCGGCAGGCCCCCCGCCCGGCGGCCGAGGGACGTCCGGAGAGACGAAAGGGGCGCAGCCGGAATGGCTGTGCCCCAGTGGTCAGTTGTCGTGCCAGCCGCTGCGGCAGTGCGCGTACGCGAGGGCGGCGGCCACATCGAGGCCGGGGGCGTTGGCTTCGTTGATCTCCAGGGACAGCCTTTGTCGACGGTTCCCGAAGGCACTTGGTGATCAACTGGTTCGCCGGTTGCCGATGAGAGGTGACGGCCCGATCCCTATCAAGACGTGCCCCAACGCTTACCCGATGCCCCAGGAGTCTTGCTCAGCACTGTCCGCATCTCCGCTACGTGCTTGTCGAGACCGACTGTGGCGTAGCGACGAAGAGTCTTCTGGTAGCAGCGCTTGCACGGCTTCCTCGGATCCCCGGCCGACTTCCCGTGCCTGCACGCTGCCTTGATGCCTGCTCGGATCATCCCCAGAGCTTCCTCGTTCTTGGCCTCTTCGTGAGGGAAGTTGCCCGCCCTCTCCAGCCCCAGGTTGCCGGCGAGGGCCTCGCCGCCGGGCGACAGTGGCGTCTTCAGGGCGAGCTTCTGGGGGCACTGCTGATCCACGTGCTGGAGCACCAGCGTGGCGATCCCTCGACCGCGGGACTCCGGCTTCAAGTAGATGACCTCAACCGCGTAACGCCCGGCGTCCAGCGCGATGAACCCGACATTTTCGCTGCCGCTGCGGATGAAGCTGGTGACCAGGTGGCCCGCGGCCGGGTTGCCGAACGCCAGCTCGCCAATACGGTCGAACTCCTCCAGCAGGTAGTCGGTGAACATGCCGCGTAGGCTCTCGACTGGGGCGGTGACCGCGCGGTCGAACCGCTGAAGGCGGATACCAGAACCCGGCCGAGTGGATGCCGCCGACCGGCACTGCCGGTACGTCGGCCAGTGGATCGGCACGAAACTGCGCCGGGGGCCTGGCGGCCGACGAGGCAGTGAAGGTGTTCGCCGAGGCGTGTGAGACCACGGTCGTCACCTGCACCGCCGTGCCCTGACGGCTGTGCCCGGGCAGTCCCGCGGATGCGGGCTGCCCGGGCACGTCTCCAACCCGAGCGTCAGGTTGGTCCCCCGGCGCGGGGCAGCGAGATCAGGCCCGCCGGTGGGACGGGTCAGAAGGCAGTGGCGCCTTCCAGGCCCCACCAGCCGGCGTTCCATTCGGCCTTCCGCAGGCCGCCGGTCGAGAGGCCCTGGTACTGCCACAGCAGATAGCTGTCCGAAGCCTCCAGGTCGGGCCGTCCGTCGCCGGAGGTGTCGCCGACGCCGAGGATCGGCTGCATGGAGTTCCAGCCGCCGGTGCCGATGAGCTTGCGTGCGCCCAGCGTGCGGGTCGTGGTGGCGGGGTAGAGCCAGAGCTTGCCGGTCGCGCGCTCCCGGGCGACGAGGTCGGCCCGGCCGTCGCCGGTTATGTCACCGGCGCCGACAAGGGCGTTCATGCCGTTCCAGCCGCCGGTGCCGATGAGCTTGCGCGCTCCGAGTGTGCCGGAGGCGGTTCCCGGGTAGAGCCAGAGCTTTCCGGTGGCTTTCTCGACGGCGAGGAGATCGGAGCGGCCGTCGCCGGACAGGTCCCCGAACGCGGCGAGGTGTCCCATGGAGTTCCAGCCGCCGTTGCCGATCAGCGTGCGCGCGCCGAGGCCGCCGCTGCCGGTGCCGGGGTAGAGCCACAGCTTGCCGGTGGCCTTCTCGCGGGCGATCACGTCCTCGCGGCCGTCGCGGCTGAAGTCACCGTGCCGGACTAGAGCGTCGAATGCCTTCCAGCCGCCCGAGCCGATCAGACGCCCCGTACCGTCCCCGGGCAGGAACCACAGCCGCCCCACCTCGTCGCAGACGATGATGTCCGCCCGCCGGTCGGCGTTCATGTCGCCGAACCCGATCGCCTTGGGCGAGGTCGTCGTCACCCAGCCCGGGTAAGCCTCCGTCTCACACTCACGCAACGTGCGCACGAACTTGATCGAGCTCGTGGAGAGCATGTCCCCGAAGCTGGTCGCATAGGGGTCGGGCTCGACCCAGTGGTAGCCCGGCACCTCATAGTTCGGCTGCTCGTAGAGGCAGGCTATCGAGGACGTGCGGTTGATGACCGTGCGGAACTTGCCGTCCCACGTGCCCAGCGTGGCCTTGTTCGTGTTCGTCTTGAACATCGATCCTGTGCCGCTGTCCTGCCAGGCACAGAAGTAGCCTTTGGGGCAGTCGCTGATGGCGGCCTGTGCGGGCGCCGCCCCGGCCCCGAGCAGGCCAAGTGATGTGAGCCCCAGCGTTGCGGCCAACGCGGCCGCGCGCCGAAGCAGAGTGTTGCGCATGGGTTCCCTCCCTTGGGCGGCACGGAGACAGATCTCGACGTGCCGCGACAGGAAGATATCCCGCCCTGCCGACAGCCGGCGCGGCACTCCCCGGGAGATGGTCACCAGCTCCGCGACCTCGTCGTCCACCCGTCGGCGACTGGGCGCGGCCTGGTCGTGTCAGCCGCGACCCCGAGGGCGGTGCCGGCGCGGCGGTACGAGCATGCCTCCACGCCGTAGGCAACGCCTGGGGCGGCGACGTCGCGGGTGACGGTGTGGATCTGGTTCCCAGCGGTGTGACATCCGCCGACGTGCACAGGCTCGCGCTGACGATCCGGGCCGCGCTCGCCGCGCTCGGCCGGCCGCTGCCCGACTTTCGACCTGGCGCTACGGCGCTACTGGGAGCAGCAGCATCCCCGCGAAGGACGACCGCACCTGTACGCACGCGACTGCGGGGGCCGCCGGCTCGGCGTCGGGTTCCGCCCGGCGGACACGCATGACGAGGCCACACCGACCGGTCCGGCTTCCCTGCGTCAGGCAGGCTGCCCGTAGGACTCTGCCGCTGCCCCACGCGGGCGCAGCCGCCGACCCAACACCTGAGCGAACGACCGGCGGCGTCGGATGCGGGGAGCGGGGCCGGCCGGGCCGGGACTGCGCGGCGTGGTGTGAAAGCGGTTGACCGTGGGCGCCGCACCTGGCGGCTGTCGCCCCGTGCAGGGCCAGGGCGTGCGCAGGTCAGGGTAGGGGCGGCGGCCGAGCCCCTCGGCCGTCCGGGACCGTGCTCAGCCGAAGACCACCGACCACGGGCGCGGTGCCTCCCCCGCCTCGCCCACCAGCACCGCCGTCGTGTGGTCGCGCGCCAGCACGTCCGCCGCGACCGCGGCGAACTCCCGCGCGCCCGAGTGCCGTGACCGTCGCGGCCAGGCCGCGCGGATCCGCTGGGTGAGCGGCCGCCCGGCCAGGGGCCGCCACGCCACCCTGGGCTCCTTGCGGGCCACCGGCCCCTGGTCGAAGGCGACGCCGTGGCCCGCCGTGACGAGTCCGATCAGGAACTCGGGGTTACGGGCGTGGCGTACGCGGCCGGGCACGAAGCCCGCCGCGCGGCAGATGCCGAGTGTCCGGTCGTACCAGCCAGGTGCGGTGGAGCGCGGGAAGAGGACCAGGTCGTGGCCCGCGAGTTCGGCGAGTGCGACCTCGGGCAGCCGGGCGAGGGGCGATGTCCTCGGCAGGACGACTCCGAGGTCGACGCCGGTCTCGGGGCCGAGGACGATGTCGGTCGCGTCGACGGGGGCGTGGACCAGGCCGACGTCCAGCCCGCCGGACGCCAGCAGGCGCACCTGCTCGTCCGTCGTCACCTCCTGGAGGTCGACCCGCAGCGCGGGTGCCCGGTCGGCGCACTCCGCGAGGAGGGCGCCGAGGACCGCCGCCGAGGTGTCGGGCGGCACTCCGGCGCGCAGGGTGCCGAGGTCGCCGTCCCGGGCGCGCCGGATCAGGGCCCGGGTGCGTTCCTCGCGCGCCAGCAGGTCCCGCGCCTCGTCGAGGAGGACCGTGCCGGCGGGGGTGAGCCGGATCTGGCGCCGTGAGCGGTCGAAGAGTTCGGCGCCGAGGTCGTCCTCCAGTCTGCGGACGGCGCGGCTGAGCGGGGGCTGGGCCATGCCCAGCCGGTCGGCGGCCCGCCCGAAGTTCATCTCCTCGGCGACGGCGAGGAAGATACGCAGGTGGCGCAAGAGATCCACGGGACGACAGTAGGCGATGCGGGCGGGGGTCCGGGGTGCGGATCGAGGAGAGGCTGGGCTCGGTGTTCGCGGCGGCGGGGGCCGAGGGCAGGATGCACGCGCTGGACATCGACGCGGGCAAGGACGTGGGATGCGGCGCCGACGAACCGGTTGTGGTCGCCTCGGTGTTCAAGGTGCTGCTGGTGCTGGAGTTCGCCCGGCAGGCGGCGGCCGGTCAGCTCGATCCGCGGGAGCGTGTGCTGGTCACGGCCGCGCACCGGCTCGGCGGCTGGGGCACCGCTGGGTGTCTGGACGACGTGGAGGTCTCCCTGCGGGACCTCGCGCATTTCGCGATGTCGGTCAGCGACAACACGGCCGCGGATCTCCTGCTGGAGCGGGTGGGCGTGGACACCGTGAACCTGCTGGCGAAGGAGCTGGGGCTCCTTCGCACCCGGATCGTGGGTGGCCCGCGGCAGCTGCTGGAGTCGATGCTCGCGGAGGTGGGGGCGCGGGACGAGCGGGAGTTCGCCGCCCTGTTCCCCGCGTTGCCCCCGGCCGAGGTCGGCGCGCTCGGTGTCTTCGACCCGGCGCGGACGAACGCGAGCACACCGCGTGAGATGACACGGCTGCTGCGGATGATCTGGCGCGACGAGGCCGGCCCCGCGCAGGCCTGCGCCTGGACAAGGGAGTTGATGGCACGTCAGGTGTTCCGGCACCGGCTCGCTGCGGGGTTCGGGGACGGCGTGCGGATCGCGGCGAAGACGGGCACGCTGCCGGGACTGCACAACGAGGTGGGTGTGGCCGAGTACCCGGACGGCGGGCGGTACGCGGTCGCGGTCTTCGCCCGTACGCCGGATCCGGTGGTGAACCGCACGCGCACGGACGTGGCGATCGGCACGGCGGCGCGGACGGCGGTGGATTTCCTGCGGGCCGTGTCCGGTGGACAGGGCGGCTGATCAGGTGTCATACACCTGGCGGTATGGGTCGTGGGGGGCTCCGGTCTTGGACGCGCACGGTCCGGGGCTGATCTTCTGCGTGTCATGAGCGAATTCGAGAACACCAGGGAGGAAGGCGGCCGGCGGTCGTTCGTCCGCAGGACGCTGTTGCGCGGCGCCGCACTCGGAGCGACGGCGCCCCTGCTGCCCACCGCGGCAGGGGCGGCGGAGGGGACGGAACGGAGCGGAGGCGCGGTACCGGGAGTACGGGCGGACAGCGCGAGCCTGCGCTGGCTCGGGACCTCGGGCTGGCGGTTCGACATCGGCGGGCGCGGTGTCCTGTTCGACCCGTACATCACGCGTTTCGAGACCGGCCTGTTCGGTCCGAAGGGCGGCTTCGACCCGGCCACGGAGCTGATCTGTGACGAGGAGCTGGTGGCCCGGCACGCGGGCAGGCCGGAGACCGTCCTGGTCAGCCACACCCACTGGGACCACGTCAACGACGTCCCGTACATCGCGAAGTCCACGGGAGCACGGGTCTTCGGCACGGAGACGACGTACCACGTGCTGCGGTCCCTCGGGGTGGATGCGGGCCAGATCAGCGTCGTCAAGGGCGGCGAGGTGCTGGACTTCGGCGACTACACGGTCGAGGTCGTCTCCAGTCGGCACAGCCGCAACGCGAAATGGTCGTACTTCGCCCCGGGCACGCTGAACGCGCCGCCACCGCGTGCTCCGCGCACCGTATCGGACCTGCCGGAGGGCGACACACTGGCGTTCCAGCTGTCCGTGGCCGGCGGTCCCTCGGTGTTCCTCATGGGGGCGAGCGACATCGACGAGCGCGCGGTGGCCGGGATGCGCCCGGACGTCCTGATGGCGGCGGTGCCCTCCAGCCGGGCGACGCACCGCTATGTCCCGCGGCTGCTGGATGCGCTCGGCGGCCCCGCGACGGTCGTCCCGGTGCACTGGGACCACTTCGAGAGGCCGCTGAGCGGGCCGCCGTTGCGGGATCCGGTGATGGACCTCGACGGTTTCGTCGCCGAGGTCCGCCGGTGCAGCCCCACGTCCCGGGTGGTCGTCCCGGACTACGCGACCGCCTTCGGGGCTGACATGCGGCCGGGGCCGGCCGCTACCTCTTGACCTTGCGGTTCGCCCGCAGCCACTCCCTGTTCATCGCGGCGATCGAGGGCAGCGGGATGCCCTTGGGGCAGGCGGTCGCGCACTCGCCGGTCAGGGTGCAGCCGCCGAAGCCCTCCTCGTCCATGGCTGCGACCATGTCGAGCACGCGGGTCTCGCGCTCGGGTGCGCCCTGCGGCAGCACGTTGAGGTGGTTGATCTTCGCCGAGGTGAAGAGCATGGCCGAGCCGTTGGGGCAGGCCGCCACGCAGGCACCGCAGCCGATGCACTCGGCGTGCTCGAAGGCGAGGTCGGCGTCGGGCTTGGGCACCGGCGTCGCGTGGGCCTCGGGTGCGGATCCGGTGGGGGCGCTGATGTAGCCGCCGGCCTGGATGATGCGGTCGAAGGCGGTGCGGTCGACGACCAGGTCCCTGACGACCGGGAAGGCGGCCGCCCGCCACGGCTCGACGTCGATGGTGTCGCCGTCCTGGAAGGAACGCATGTGGAGCTGGCACGTGGTGGTGCGCTCGGGGCCGTGGGCGTCGCCGTTGATGACGAGCGAGCAGGCGCCGCAGATGCCCTCGCGGCAGTCGTGGTCGAAGGCGACCGGCTCCTCGCCGCGCAGGATGAGGTCCTCGTTGAGGGTGTCGAGCATCTCCAGGAAGGACATGTCCGGGGAGATCCCGTCCACCTCGTAGGTGGCCATGGCACCGGGGGCGTCGGCGTTCTTCTGGCGCCAGACGCGCAGGTT
Source organism: Streptomyces sp. NPDC049597 (assembly GCF_040675505.1). Lineage (NCBI taxonomy): Bacteria > Bacillati > Actinomycetota > Actinomycetes > Kitasatosporales > Streptomycetaceae > Streptomyces > Streptomyces sp. NPDC049597. Next base: position 65,231 of record NZ_JBFAOY010000022.1, on the reverse strand, counting down.
GAGCTTCATGCGTAGCTCCGCTGGGTGGGGTGGACGTACTCGAAGACGAGGTCTTCCTTGTGGAGGACGGGGGCTCGGCCCGTGTCGGTGAACTCCCAGGCCGCGGCGTAGGAGAACTCCTCGTCCTTGCGGGCCGCCTCACCGTCCGGCGTCTGGGACTCCTCGCGGAAGTGACCGCCGCAGGACTCGGTGCGGTGCAGTGCGTCGAGGCACATCAGCTCGGCGAGTTCCAGGTAGTCGACGACGCGGTTGGCCTTCTCCAGCGACTGGTTGAACTCCACGCCGCTGCCCGGCACCTTGATGCGGCGCCAGAACTCCTCGCGGATCTGCGGGATCCGCTCCAGTGCCTTGCGCAGCCCGGTCTCGTTGCGGGCCATGCCGCAGAACTCCCACATGAGTTCACCGATCTCGCGGTGGAAGGAGTCGGGGGTGCGGTCGCCGTCGACCGAGAGCAGCCGGCTGATCCGGTCCTCGGTCTCGGCCACGACCTCCTGCACCACCGGGTGCTCGGCGGTGACCGGGTCCTTGCGCGGGGTGCGGGCCAGGTAGTCGTTGATGGTGGAGGGGAGCACGAAGTAGCCGTCGGCCAGGCCCTGCATCAGGGCGGAGGCGCCGAGCCGGTTGGCCCCGTGGTCGGAGAAGTTGGCCTCGCCGATGGCGAAGAGGCCCGGGACGGTGGTCTGGAGGTCGTAGTCGACCCACAGTCCGCCCATCGTGTAGTGCACGGCGGGGTAGATCCGCATCGGCACCTCGTACGGGTTCTCCGCGGTGATCCGCTCGTACATGTCGAAGAGGTTGCCGTACTTCTCCTCGACCTTCGCCCGGCCCATGCGGGCGATGGCGTCGGCGAAGTCGAGGTAGACGCCCTGGCCGCCGGGGCCGACGCCGCGCCCCTCGTCGCAGACGTTCTTGGCGGCGCGCGAGGCGATGTCACGCGGCACGAGGTTGCCGAAGGAGGGGTAGATCCGCTCCAGGTAGTAGTCCCGCTCGTCCTCGGGGATCTCGTTCGCCGGGCGGGTGTCGCCCTTCGCCTTCGGGACCCAGATCCGGCCGTCGTTGCGGAGCGACTCGCTCATCAGGGTCAGCTTGGACTGGTGGTCGCCGGTGCGCGGGATGCAGGTGGGGTGGATCTGGGTGAAGCAGGGGTTGGCGAAGTACGCGCCGCGCCGGTGGGCTCGCCAGATCGCGGTGGCGTTGGAGTTCATGGCGTTCGTCGACAGGTAGAAGACGTTGCCGTAGCCGCCGGTCGCGAGGACGACCGCGTCGGCGAAGTACGTGGAGATCTCGCCCGTGACCAGGTCGCGGGCGACGATGCCGCGGGCGCGGCCGTCCACCACGATCAGGTCGAGCATCTCGGTGCGGGCGTGCAGGGTGACGTTGCCCGCGGCGATCTGGCGGGAGAGGGCCTGGTAGGCGCCGAGGAGGAGCTGCTGGCCCGTCTGCCCGCGGGCGTAGAAAGTGCGGGAGACCTGGACGCCGCCGAAGGAGCGGGTGTCGAGCAGTCCGCCGTACTCGCGGGCGAAGGGGACGCCCTGCGCCACGCACTGGTCGATGATCTCGACGGAGATCTGGGCGAGCCGGTGGACGTTCGACTCGCGGGCGCGGAAGTCTCCGCCCTTGACCGTGTCGTAGAACAGGCGGTGGATGGAGTCGCCGTCGTTGCGGTAGTTCTTGGCCGCGTTGATGCCGCCCTGGGCGGCGATGGAGTGGGCGCGCCGCGGGGAGTCCTGGTAGCAGAACTGCTCGACGTGGTAGCCCTGTTCGGCGAGGGTGGCGCCGGCGGCGCCGCCGGCGAGTCCGGTGCCGACGACGATGACGGTGTGGCCGCGGCGGTTGGCGGGGTTGACGAGCTTCGCCTCGAAGCGCCGCTTGTCCCAGCGTTCGGCGACGGGTCCCTCGGGCGCCTTGGCGTCGGTGAGCGGGGCGCCGGTCTCGTAGCCCCTGTAGTCGGCGAAGTCGTTCATGTCAGCTCACCACTTCGGTCATGACGGCGACGGGTACGGAGAGGAATCCGGCGGTCAGTGCGAGCGCCAGCACGTTCGCGGCGGTCTTGAGGACGCGGTCGCGGGTGGCGTTGCCGACGCCGAGGGTCTGGGCGGCGCTCCAGAAGCCGTGCCGGATGTGGAGTCCGACGGCGAGCATGGCGACGATGTAGATCACGTTGCCGTACCAGGTGGAGAAGGTGTCCACGACGTTCTGGTAGGGGTGGCCCTCCTGGAACCCGCCGGGGTGGGCGGTGCCGGTCGTCAGGTCGAGGATGTGCCAGACGATGAAGAGGGCGAGGATGACACCGCCCCAGCGCATGGTGCGGGTGGCGTAGCTCGCGCGCGGCCGCTTGTGGACGTAGCGGCTGGGACGTGCCTTGATGTCGCGCCGGCTGAGCTGGTACGCGGAGACCGCGTGCCCGATCACGGCGGCGAGCAGCACCACGCGGACGAGCCACAGGGCCCAGGAGTGGTGCAGGACCGGTGCGCCCATGGTGCGCAGCCAGTGGCCGTACGCGTTGAACTCGTCCGGCCCGAAGAAGATCTTCAGGTTGCCGAACATGTGGGCGACCAGATACCCGAGCATGATCAGACCGCTGACGGCCATGACCGTCTTCTTGCCGATGGTCGATGCCCAGAAGGTGCGCGTCCTGGACGGTTGCCGTTCCGTCCGCGTTGCCAGAGCCATGTCCTCGACGCTAGGGCCGGAGAGCACGAGAGGTCCAAGACATGATTCGGCTCACGTCCATAGGCTCTCCCTATGGAGGCTCTAGAGTGGCACCATGCAGCTCCAGCAGCTCCGCTACTTCGTCGCGGTCGCGGAAACCCGTCACTTCACGCGCGCCGCCGAGCTCGTCCACGTCTCCCAGCCCTCCCTCTCCCAGCAGATCCGGGCCCTGGAGCAGGAACTCGGCGCCGACCTCTTCGCCCGCGCCCGGGGGAACATCGCCCTCACGGACGCCGGTGAGGCGCTGCTCCCGCTGGCGCGCCGCATCCTCGCCGACACCGAGACGGCCCGCCGCGAGGTGCAGGAGCTGGCTCAGCTGCGCCGGGGCCGGGTCCGTCTCGGCGCCACGCCGAGCCTGTGCACCGGTCTGCTGCCGCAGGTGCTGCGGACCTTCCACGATCTGCACCCGGGCATCGAGATCCTGATCGAGGAGTCCGGCTCGCACGACCTCGTACGGGAGCTGGCGCGCGGTGCGCTCGACCTGGCGCTGGTCGTGCTGCCCCTGCCCTCGCCCTCGCCGGCGCTGACCACGGTCGAGCTGCTCTGGGAGGATCTGGTGGTCATCTCCTCGCCGGCGGTCGCGGCGCCGCCCTCTCCGGTGCGGATCGCTGATCTCGCGGGCGAGCCGCTGGTGATGTTCCGCCACGGCTACGACCTGCGGGAGCTGACGGTGGCCGCCTGCCGCGCGGAGGGATTCGAGCCGTCGTTCACGGTGGAGGGCGGTGAGATGGACGCCGTGCTGGGGTTCGTACGGGCGGGGCTCGGCGTCGCCGTCGTGCCCAGCATGGTCGCGGAGGGCGCCGGAGGGGACCTGCGGGTCACCCCGCTGGCCCGCCCCGGCCTGCGGCGCACGATCGCGCTCGCCCACCGCAGCGATGTGGCGCCGCCGCGTGCGGCCCGCGAGCTGCAGCGGGTGCTGCTGGACTCGCGCGCCTGAGCGGGCGGGGGCTGGGGGGGGGCCCGGGCCCCCCGCGGGCCCGCGGCGCCGCCCCCCCCCCCCCCCGCGACTCCACCGGGCCGTTGCCTACGGGCTCGGGCGTGGTCCGGACGAAGCAGGCGTCCTCGGCATAGAAGCGGATCTGCGCGTACACGTGGTAGCCACCGGAGTGTTCGGCCAGGTAGCACAGGGGTACGAGGGCTGAGGCTGCTGCGGGGCCGGTCATCGCGCGCAGTGCTGTACCGGCGATGGCCTCGGGGAACAGGGCGCTGCCGGCGACGGCTTGGCTGTTCGTGAGCTCGTTTCCGGCGGAAGTGAGGGCGGTGACGGGGCAGTCTCCGAGCGTGTCCCATCGCACGACCACGGTGTTGCTGGGGGCGGTGACCTCCTGGTGTGGGACCCGGACGAGGAGGATGGGATCGTCCGGGCGGTGGGGCGCGGTCTGGTTGAGAAGGTGGATGGGACCCACGACAATCCAGGCTCCACGTGCAGCTGCTGCAGTGTGCATGGCTGGTTTCCCTTTCTGGCGCGGTGCCCGCGCCAATGAATGCGGGCACGCCCCTGCGTCTGCGGGTGGCGCCGCTGCTCTGCTTGCGTGGCGGGTGGTGCTTCCGTCTCTGCGACTTGGGATGGCTTCCCGCTGGGTGGGCGTGGGCGGCATAGGGTGGGCGGGGTGATCCACGGTGAGACGGGAAAGATGATCTTGGATGCGGTGGTCGCCGATGTCGGGCTTGCTGCCTTGGAGTTCGATGACGCGCGGGCGTGGCTTGAGGGGGCGCGTCATCGACCGATGGAGCCGCTGGCGGCAGAGGTCTGGGTGACCGATCCCGCCTTCGGGCACGTCGTGCTGGTGAAGCACCGCTGGCGTGGCTGGGTGCCGCCAGGTGGCAAGGTCGAGCCGGGGGAGACGCCGCGCGCCGCGGCGGCCCGGGAGCTCGCCGAGGAGACCGGCGTGCGGGCTGAACTGCTGCCTGCGCCGGCGGCAGTGTCCGTGCGGTCGTACCACTCCGATTGGTCGCCAACCCTGGGGCTGTCGTACGCCGCGATCGTGAGCCGCGATGTGCCGCTGGGCGGGGAGAGCGGGCAGCCGCCGCGCTGGTTCGCTCTCGACGAGGAGTGGGAGTCCGTCTTCCCCGACGACCGCGACCGCATCCGAGCGCATGTGCGGCGGCTGGCCGCAGAGCACTCCGTCGGTGCGCACTGACCGACGGTCCTGGAGCACGGTCAGATCACCCTGTCGATCTGGTCGAGGATGTCGCTCGGCATGGTCACCAGCTGCAGATCGTGCAGGAAGCGGACCCATACGGCTGCGAGCCCTGGCCGGGCCGTGAACTCGGCCTCGCTGACCTGCCCGGCGGCGTATGCGGCGGTGCGCTGCGCCTGCTGCTGGAGCTCGTCGGGGTGGATCCATCGCGGGGTCCGCACCTCGCGGGCGGATGGGCGGATCTCGCCGGAGGCCTGGGCCTCGAAGATCGTCCACTGGTGTCCGACGGTCCCGTCGTTCGGGCGTCGGCACCGATTGGGCGCCCATACCTTGCGCAGCAGGTGGAGGCGGGTGACGGTCAGGCCGACTTCCTCGGCGACCTCGGCGACGGCGGCCCGCTGCGGGCTGCCGTGGGAGTCGATGTGACCGGCGACGGGCGCCATCCCGAGCGGGAACGTGGCCCGGTCGAAGACGAGGAGCCCGGCCGGGCTGGAGATGAGCACTCCGACGCTGGTGTGATCGCACCGCGTTTCCGCGGAGGGGAGCGGCTGCGTCACGGCTGCCTACTTGCTCGCTGTGTCACGGTGACGAGCCAGCTCGTCACCGTCGCCGCGTCAGGACTGGTCTGGGCGTAGGCCTTCTTCAGAATCTCCATGCGCTGGGCGTGGGTGAAGTCACCGGCGGGGCGGGCGAAGACAGGGATGGACAGCCAGGCCCGTTTCTCGGCCATGGTGCTGTGCTGGGCGGTCACCTCCGTGTCCACCAAGTCGAGCCCTGCGGCTGCCAGGTGCTCGGTGACGGACGCGAGCGGCAGCTTGGGGCTCTTGCTGTCGGCCGCAGGCGGGGTGTAGCCGTGGTCCCGGGCGGCGACTTGGTGGATCAGGGTGTTCAGCGAGGGTCCGGTGCGTCCGGTCTGCTCGTCGGGGTGGGTCACGCCGGCGAAGCCTCCGCCGATGTTGAACACGAACCGGCCGCCGGGCCGTAGGACGCGGCGCGCCGCGGCGAACACGGCGGCGATGTCGGTCTTCCAGATCGCAGAGTTGCAGACCACGGCGTCGACCTGCCCCGCCGGGGCGTGATGGTCCACGTGCTCGGCGGGGGCGGTGACCCAGGACAGGCGTGGGTCGGTCAGGGTGCGGCGGCCGATGCGCTGCATGGCGGCGGCGTTGTCGAGGGAGATGACGTGGGCGCCGGGCGGAGCCAGGGCAAGGATCGCCTTGGCGGTCGCTCCGGTCCCGCCGCACAGGTCGACCACCAGGCGACTGTCGGTCAGGTGGGCGCGGTGGGCGAGGTCGCGGCTGGTGTCGCCGTACATGGGGAAGTCGTGGGTGAAGGCGGCGTAGGCCTCGGCGGTGGTGTCTTCGTCCCAGCCGAGGACGGCGTCCTGGGGTGCCATGGTGGGTGCCTCGCTTGACGGAAGGGCTCCCGCCGCGGGGGCGGGAGCCGGTCTGTTCAGAACAGGGATGCCTGGACGGCCGTGTCCGGGGAGGTGAAATGTCCCAGGGTGATGCGGCGGCCTTTGAGGGCGCCGAGGTCCAGTAGGTAGCCCGGGTCGTCGTCGTCCAGGACGGCCAGGGCCTGCGAGCCGACGCAGGAGACAGTGGTGAAGCCGTGCTCGCCCTCGCGCACGTCGTGCGGGTAGAGCACCCGCTCGCCGGCGGCGGTGCGCAGGCGATCGCCTGCTGCGGGCGCGGCCCATGCTTCCTGCACCGCGGCCACGTTCATCTCCGCCAGCGCCCTGGCGGCGCGGGCGACGTCCTTGTGGTGGGCGGTGCGGGCGGCGGAGAGGTCGCGCAGCTCGGCCAGCGCGCGGAGCTTGGCGGCCGCGCGCACCGTCTGCGGCACCTGCAGGCGGCGGGTCAGTGCGTCCTCGAGGTGCCGCACCGCGCGGCCGTCGGCGGTCTTGGCCAGGTAGGTGGCGAACAGGGCACCCTGCTCGTCGAGGCGGGAGCGTTTGCGCGGCTCGGCCGCGGTGCCGACTTTGGTGGTGCCGTCGGCGAAGGTCGCCAGGTACAGCCAGTGCGGCTGGTCCATGTACCGGATGAGGGCCTGGGGGGCGTGACCGCCCTGGTGGACCTGGTGGGCGAAGCGGAAGTCGTCCTGGCCGGAGCAGCGGGCGCACTGGCCGCTTTGTACGGCCGTGGCGCGGTCGGGGCAGGCGAGGGGCTCGACGTGGACGGTGTCGGCGAACCGGTACCGGCCGGTGCACCACCGGCCGGTACCGCTCACCTGGAAGCCGAGCCTCTGGTTCATGAACTCGGCGTAGGCCAGCGGCCCGCCGGGCAGCGGGGCGAGCAGCAGCCGGGGGGCTCCGGTGGCCCAGGTGATGCCGTGGCACACGTACTCGCCGCCGGACGGCAGGGTCTGTGGCATGGTGCGATCCTCGTCGTGTGGGATGCGGGTCGGTTCAGATGGTGAGCTGCAGGCGGTCGGCAAGGGCGCCGGCGGCGGTCTTGAAGACCGCGTCGCGGTCCATGTCGGTGACGTCCAGGGACAGCCAGTTACCGCGCTGCTCCTGTTCGCGCAGCTGGGCCAGGACGGTGTCCTGGTAGCGGATGAAGTCCTCGTCGCCGGTGCCGGAGTGGCCGGTCTCCAAAGAGGTGAACTCGCCCTTGCGGGCGAGAGCTTCTCGGGAGCCGATACGCAGGAAGATCACCAGGTCGGGTTCGGTGAGGTGGGCGAAGACCTGTTCGGCGAGGCGGGTGGAGACGTCCGGGTTGACCGCGTAGCGGGCGAGGATCTTGTGGTGCGCGTTGTCGAGGATGACGTGGGTGCCGGCGGCCAGGGCGGGCTGGATCACGAGCCGGTCCTGGAGGGTGTACCAGGCGGCCAGCGCCAGCAGCCAGTAGTGGTCGCCGCAGGCCTGTGCGACGCGGGCGTCGCGGCGGTAGACGAGCTCGTTGAGGCGGTCGACGTAGGCGGACAGCTCGTCGTCCATGGGGACGTCGGTGCTGTGCTTGCCGACCAGGATCGCCGGGTGACCCGCGTCGTTCAGGGCCTGGTGCAGGCGTGCGGCGAGGGTGGACTTGCCGGCCCCGTCGATGCCGGTGACGGTGATTAACCGTCCGCGCGCGGGGGTGATGTCGTGTTCTTCGACCGTCATGGTCGTGTTCCTCCCTGGGGTGTTCAGACGGGGCGGGCGGCCAGGCGGCCCGCGATGATGTCGCGGATCCGGTCGACCAGAGCGGTGCGTCGCCGGACGACATCCCGGTGACGCTCATTGGACAAGTCCGCGGGGTAGTGGCGGGCGAGATTGTTGGAAATGACGTGGAGGTAGCCGAAACCGATCCCCGCGTGTCGAGCGGCGGCGCCCATGGGGCCGATCTCCGGATCGACGAAGGCGTGCTCGGCGTGCTTGGTCAGCCAGTCCCGGTCCTCGAGCAGGATCGACGGCGAGGTCACGTGGACACCTGTGTGCACGCCGGGCTGGGCGGCGGCGAAGTCTGCGAAGAAGTCGTCCCACGTGACCAGGGCGCCGCCGACGAGGCTCTCGTTGCCGGTGGCGAGAACGGTGTTGGGCTCGATCTCGGGGTCCAGAGCGCCGACTTTGCCGACGTAGACGACGTCGCGGGCACCGAGTGCGGCGAGCCGGGCGACGACCCGGCCGGCGACGTCGCCCCAGATGCTGTGGTGGAAACCGAGGTAGACCACCTGGCGGCCGTGCAGCACGGTGCGCTGCCAGGCGTAGCCGGGACCGCGGGTCCACACGCCGTCGGCCGGGGCCAGGTGGGCCAGGCCCCAGCCGACGATCACGAGGTCGCCGTCGAGGTCCAGCTCGAGCAGGTCGACGGCCGCGTGGCACAGGGCCGGGTCGGGCAGCTGGTAGGTGACGGTGTGGGCCGCCCGGCCGGTCATGGCCAGGTAGGTGGCGATGATCAGCGCGTAGTGGTGGACGTAGTCCGTGCCGGGGAACGCCTTGACGACCAGGTCGCGACCGTGGGCCTCGGCGGTGGGGCGCTGCCAGTTGAACAGCTTGCCGGTCTTCTCGTGCGTGGAGATGACCGCCTGGCGGTCGTATCCGCCGATGACGCGGATGCTGTCCCAGGGCTGGGTCTGGATGAGGTGGTGGACTTTGATCTGCAGGTAGCGCAGCAGACTGTCCTCACCCATCGTGTGCCCGTCCACCGCGATCGGTGCCGCCCGCAGCACTGTGCCGGAACTCGCGGTCACGAGCGGGTCGGGAAGCAGGCTCACGAGCGTGCCTCCCAGATCCGCACGGTGCTGCCGGCCGCGTCGCGGACGACGGCGATGTTGCGCCGGATCAGTTCGAACCGCTCCTCGGGGATGGGGCCGAGGTCCTCGATGCGGGGTGTGGTGGGCTTCTCGTACGGTCCGCCGGGCAGCATGGCGATGCCCATTGCACCGAGGATGACCGGGGCAGCGCCGTCCACTGAGGCGATCCATTCGTGCTCGCGCTGCTCGACCAGTTCCAGGTGCCCGGTCCGGCCCAGTCCGAGCAGCCGGTAGACGATCCGCTCCTCGACCATGCCACGGTCTTCCAGGTAGCGCGTGGCCGTCCAGCGGGTGCGGCACAGCTGCTCCTCGGGGGCGGGGCGCCGGGAGGCGGGCAGGGCGATCGCGCCGACGTAGTCGCTGGAGGCGAAGTGGTCGTAGCAGCGCAGCCACTCCTCGTCGTCCGCGGCGTGCACCACGGCGCACAGGCGGAAGCCGTCGCTCAGGCCGAGGATCTCGCGAGCGGCCTCCTCGCTGGCCTTGATCGTGGCCGGTCCGTCGCGCATGACGTCCGGGAGGATGATCTCGCGGGCGTCGACCGCGCGGGCTGCCGTGACCAGGTCGGCCGATGGCAGCGCGTGACCGAGGTCGAAGACCCCGTTGTCGACGATGATGTCCGCGCCGCGTTCAGCTTCGCGGCGGAAGAACGTGCAGTAGACAGGGTCGGTCAGCACCCGCTGGGCGGCCACATGGTGCACGCGGGCGGGCTCCTGTGCGACGAAGTCATTCAGGTAGGCGGGCGGGGCGATCACGGACACGTCGATGCTCTTGGCCATCACGCAGCCCTCCACTGGCCGGTCGCGAGGGTGAGGAACTGCTGGGAGAGCACGGGATCGCTCCGGAACCGGCCGCCTGTGTGCAGCGTGGTGGTGCGGGCGTCCTCCATCCGTACGCCTCGCATGCTCATGCACAGGTGGGTGCCGCGGACGGCGACGGCGACGTCCTTGCCGCCGATCACACCGGAGATCTCGTCAGCGACCTGCCGGGTGAAGCGCTCCTGCACCTGGAGCCGACCCGCATACCTCTGGGCGATGCGGCCGAACTTGCTCAAGCCGACGACCTCGCCAGCCGGTACATAGCCGGCGAGGATCTCGAGGTGCATGGGCAGCATGTGGTGCTCGCAGAGCGACCAGACGCTCATGCCGCCCACGACGACCATCTGCTCGCCGAGATGGCTCTCGGTGAAGCACGTGGCGACCGCCGACGCGTCGGGGGACAGGAACTCGGCGTACCAGGAGGCAACGCGGTTCGGCGTGCCTGCCAGGCCGGCGCGGTCAGGGTCCTCGCCGAGGGCGGACAGGAGCTGGCCGATCAGCTCGGCAACGCGTTCGGTGTCGATCGGAGGTGAGCTGATGGGATCGGCCGGGGGTGGCACGGTCACGCTGTGGCCGGGTGCCGGCCTGTAGACGGCATGCGTCATGGACTTCGCCTCTCCATGAGGGGGAGTAGGGGATGGGGCAGGAGCGTCAGCGGCCGCGCGTCTCTGCGAACGCGAGGACGTGCAGACGCTGGGTGAGAATCCACCCGCGGGACGCGACAGCGTCTGCGAGCAGACGGGTGGTTGCCACCAGACGCTCAGGCGTAGTGCCTTCCGGCATCACGTACACCGGCGCGAGGCCGTACTGATCGGCCAGGGCTTCAATCTCGTCCAGCTCTGCCACGGTTCGCGTGACGAACTTGAACACCGCGCGTCCGCTCGCCGCGAAGGCGTCCAGCGCGGACGGCCGGATCCGCCTGTCCTTCGCGACACCCGAGTTGCTGAGCTTCGGGGACACGTTGAAGCGGACGCCGTCGACCAGCAGCGCACGGTCGGGGGCCACGGTTCCGTTGGTCTCGAACTCGACCCGCTTGCCGCCGTCCAGCAGCCCGCGCACCAGCGGGATCAGCGCCGGCTGCTGGAGCAGCGGCTCACCGCCGGTGACGACGACCAGCTCAACAGCAGAGGCGAGCGCCCACGCCACCAGATTTGCCACCGGCTGGCGCGTGGACTCCTTGCGGGGATCGAACTCGTGCCAGTCCCACGTGTATTTGGTGTCGCACCAACCGCATGTCAGGTTGCACCGCGACAAGCGGATGAACAGAGCCGGTACGCCGCAGCTGGGGCCTTCGCCCTGGAACGTCGGCTGCGTGTCCCCGAAGCACTCGGCGGTGATCAGCGAGACGTCGGCCGCCGCGGCGTTTGTGAGCTGGCGGCTCTCCGCGTCGGGCGTCTTCATCGCTGCTCCACGTCGAAGCGGGCCCAGCTGCTGCCGGTCTCGCGTACCTGGACCGCGGCCAGCCGCCCGGGGATGTCCGGTTCGATGTGCCGGATGAACCATGCGGCCAGGTACTGGGCGAGGAGCTCGGAGGTCGGCTCCACGGGAAGGATCTCGTGCAGGTTGTGGTGATCGAGCTCGTCATCGAGGAAGGCCTTGAAGGGTTTGAGATCGCCGAAGTCGGTGACGAAGCCGGGGGCTTCAAGGGTGGCTGCGGTGAGAACCACCTCGACCTCGTAGCTGTGGCCGTGCTGCCGTGAGCACTTGTGCTCCGGCGGAAGGCTGGGCAGCTGGTGGCCGGCCTCGAAGTCGAACCTTTTACCGATCGTGAAGGTGCCCGCGACAAGCGGGAGGGCAGGCTGACGGGTCATGACTCTCCTGAGAACGTGGGGAGGGGGGCCTGGTGCGGCACTTGCACCTGAACGCGCCCTGGCGTGGATGAAGGGCGGCCGGTATGCCGCTCGGAAGATCGAGTGTCGGCCAACTGTGCGCCGGGCAACATCAGTTGGCGGGAGTCCCGCGGGAGTCCCGGGGCCTGCGGCCTAGGCGGGAGGCGAGCCCGTCTGATTGGATTTCCGGGTGCACGAACCCACCCGCCACCCGCTGACTGACGCCCGGGTGGCCATGAACCTCACTCGGGTCGATCTGTCTGCACGGATCCGCGAGTCGGCACGCCAGCATGGGCTGCGATCCGGCGTGGACAAGGCCCGAATCCGCAAGTGGGAAGTGGGCGGCGTCGTCCCCGACGCCGACAACCAGCGCTACCTTGCCGAAGCCCTCGGCGTCCCCGTCCAGGCGGTCGAGGAACGCGAGTGGCCCCACTGGCTGCCCAGCGCCGACGGCGGAGTCGTCCCGCTCGGCCCCACGAGCACCGTGCCCGCCCTCCGAGAGGCATTGAACGCCACCATGAACCGCTCCCGCCGCCACGTACTGAGCGCGATCTCTGGTACGGCCCTGATCTCCCTCTCCGGAACCTGGGCCGGCACCGAGAGCCTCACGCACACCAGCGACCCCTCCCGGGCGGGCAAGCCGGTCGGCGACGAGCTCGTGGCGCTGCTGGAAGAAAGCACCGCCAAACTCGCCAAACTGGCCACGGAACAGCGCCAGCACACCGCCGCCCTGATCGACGCCCACCTGACGACCGTGACCGACCTGATCGAAACCGGCCGGCATTCCGGCACGGTCACCAAGCGGCTCCACACACTCGCCGGGAACTTGTCGCAGACCGTCGCCTGGCACCGATTCGACTCCGGCCTCCACGCCGAAGCCGCCCGGTACTGGATCGCAGGCCTGCACAGCGCCCACGCCAGCGGCGACCGCGACATGGGCGCGGCGCTCCTCGGCGACCTCGCCTACCAAGCCTCCTGGCGCAAGGACCCAGCTACGGCTGAAGGGATCCTCGAGCGAGCAATCTCGCGTACGGAGCACCCGGCCGCTCGATCTCTCCTCCACCTGCGCCTCGCCCGCGCACTCGCCGCTCAAGGCGAACAACGCGCCACTCTGCGTGCCCTGAAGGCGGCCGAGCATCTCCTCGGCACCGCCTCCGGTGTGCCCAAACCGGCTTGGTGCGCATGGCTGTCCGAAGCCGATCTGGCGGTCGACTCCGGCCAGTGCCTCCTCGACCTCGGCGACACGGCGCGCGCTCACTCGCTCATCCGCGAGGGCCAGAAGCTCCTGCCGTCGTCCCGTGCCAAGACGAGGGGTGTCTTCCTGGCATACCAGGCCAAGAGTCATCTCGACCTGCACGAGCCGGAACTGGCGGCCGCGGCCGCCACCGAGTCTCTGCAGCTTGCGCTCCGCATCGGTGCCCCGCGGTGCATCCGACTGGTCCACGACCTCATTCCGCAGTTCCAGGACCACCAGGCGGCCGAAGGCGTTCCCGCGCTGCTCCACCTGGCTGCGGCCTAACTGGCACGGTGCCTCAGCGCACGAGGATCGAGCCGAAGGGCGCCGGACTCCCGTCCGCAACGTGGTGCCCGTTAGAGAGCCTCCTCATCGTCACAGCAGGAAGAGAGAGCGGGTAACGCCCCGAGCGGCCTGCCGGGCTTCACGGCGATCCAGGGAACAGGCAGTCCGTGCCAGGAGAACTGCCGGGGCCGGACACGGCTTGCGCCCCACCTGCTGCGCGCGCTGAGGTGTGGCCGACTGCGAGCACCGCCCACACCGCGCCGAACGTCGCCAGGGTGGCGACCTGATCAAGGTTCGTCATCGTGCCCCTCGTCCGTGGTGCCTTTGCGGATCGCGCGGGCCGCTCCCTCGAAGGCATGGACCGCGCGGCAGTCGAAGCGTCCGTGCCGGGCCTGGATGTCCTTGCCGAGCTGGGCGTAGAGGTGGGTCGCCTTGCGGTACCTGCCCTGCTCTTCAGTTTGCGCGGCGTAGGCCATCCGGCCCTCGATCTCTGCTTCGGTGAGATCCTGGTGGTTCATTGGGTGAGCTCCTGACTTCGCTTGGTGGTGGGAATGTCGACGGAAGCGGTCGTGGGGAGGAGCAGGCCGGTGATGTCGACGACCTGCCGACCAGTGAGTTCCGGTGCTCAGCCAGCGTGGCGGTAAGGCTGCGGACATGCGGCCAGAAGCCGGTCAGCAACGCATCCGGGGTGTCGTGGTCTTGTGCGTGCTGCCGCATGCTGCGACGGCGGTTGATCCCCTGGTCTGCTCTCGATCGCTCGACCGCGGCCGGCGCGCCACTGCGAGTGGTGATAGGGAGCGTGATGATTCGGTCGTCGACCTGTTCTGCCCACTCTCGTCGTCGGGCGTGGTGGAGGCGTGTGGGGCCCGGTGGTGGCAGGGGGCCTTGGGGTTGGGTTTGTGACGAGCCTGAAGTAGGCGGGGGTGGACGATCCGGCCGCAGCTCTGGCAGCGGGTCCGCCAGGGGTATGAGACGCCCGGGTTGGGGTCGATGGGCTCGCCGACGTACAGGCGCATGTCCGCGACGGTGATGGCGTCGGGGATGCGGGCTCCCCGGCTGCTGTGGGAGCAGCGTGCGCCGGGGGCGTTGCGGATGACGGCGGACAGGCGGGGGCGGCGGATGCGGCCGCAGATGGTGCACTGGACGCGCCAGGGCAGGCGGGTCGAGCCGGGGTAGGGGTCGATGGGGCGGTAGCCGTAGGCGGCGACGATGGCAGTCGGATCGGTGGAGGGCATGGGAGGGGCAGGGAGCTCTCTTCGGGCGCTGGGCGGTTCGTTGTACGGGAGTGCCGGAACGACGGGAGCGGCCACCCTCATGGGGGTGGCCGCTCCCGTCGTTCCGAGGGCTGGTGGGCCGACGGTGAGATCAGGTGATGATGCCGGGCTTGTGGAGGGCGTCGATGAGGAGGCAGCCGCCGAGGATGTAGGGCCAGAGCATGGGGTTGATGCGCTCGGCATTGGACTGAAGGCGGTCCGGCTGTGCGGCCGCCCTGGCGGTTTCCGGGCGAGCAGTGGGAGGCGGACCCCGCTCCATCTGCGCGCCGTGCGCGCGGGGATCAAGAGGGCCCGGGCCGGAGAGCACGCTCCCGCTCTTCGGGCGGACAAAGGTTGTTCACGGTGATCGGGCACCGATGCCCAACTGCGCCCGCGACCGAGGGATAGCTGTGGCACCCGAATGCGGCGTCTCGGAGGTGGTCCGGACGGGCGTCTGGGGAAAGGTCAGGTCAGGATGCGGAGAAGGATCAGGGCGATGACGAGGCCGATGACGTACGCCCAGATGGGGGTGTCCGTCGTGACAGGCCCGTCGCCTTCGATTCGGTCGTCGGGGATGTCGCCGACCGCGTGCTGGCGAGCGCGGTGACGGGCCCGGTGATCTTTAGCTTCCCGCTCGCTGTCGTATTCCTCGGAGCGAACCTTGCAGCTGTCGCAGTGATAGACCCAGGGCACGGCCCTGTCCCCCTCGTAGGCGCATTGGCGTTGACCAAGCAGGTTAAGCCCACGGGGTGGGGGCGAGCGGCTGATTCCGGCCGGTGCCGGGGGAGATGGCCGGGAGACGCCGCGAGTAGACGACCGGTAGATGCAGGGAGATGGAGAGGGAGATTCGCAGGTAGATGCCAAGGGAGATGGCGTCTACCTGCGAATCGGGGCGTTCAGGCGGCCTCCCCAGGGGAGGGGTCGGAGACGGCCCGGAGGTGCCGGGCAATCAGGGTGGTGGGAACGGCCTCATCCGCGGCGGTGTCCGGGCCGGCAGCGGAGGTGGTGAAAGCCCTCTCCTCGGACCCCTTCTGCATCCCTTCTGCGGGGCGCGGGAGGGGGGCCTTGCGAAGGGCTGCGATGGCCTCGGGGATGCGCATCCCGAGGGTGATGGTCAGCTCGTCGTGGCGAATGCCCCAGGTGGGGTTGGACCCGTTGACCTTGACGCTGCGGTTGGTGGGGAGTCCGACACCGTCGCACCACTTGCGCAGTCGGGTGATGTCCCACTCGTCGAAGCCGGTGTACTCCTCGCGCAGTTGGTCGAGGAGATCGGCCATGTGGATGCCCTTGCGCTTCCTCTCGTGGGCGTCCTGCACGGCCTGGAGGATGACGATGCACAGTTCGCGCTCGGCGCGGGCCTGGACGTCGGCCGAGTCCTCGGCGGGCTCGGCTTCCTGTGCCCTCTCCCTCGAAGATTTTTCATGATCGTTTTGGGGTGTGGGGGTTCCCCAGGGGAGGGGCACCCGCGACCCCACGATTCCGGCCGAGATCAGCCACGCGGCCAGCAATCCGTAGGCGATCAGCGTGCCGTACGGGGCAAGGCGCGGGACCAGGAAGGCGATGGCGCCACCCAGCGAGCTGACGATCACGCCCGCACCGACGACGAACGCCATCACCGCGGACACGAACAGGTCCTGCCGGGCGTCAGCGGAGTCCTGCTCCTTCACGCCGGCCGCATTCGCGGCCGGGCCGCCATCGCCGCTCTGCGCGGGCCTGGCAGTGGTGGGCGGCCGGGTCAGGGACTGCCAAGCGGTGACGACACCGACCAGAACGAGCCGGACGGCCATGTAGCCGATGATGAGTGTTCCGCGCAGCAGGGTCTTCAGGAGCGTCCCGAGCCCACCGAATGGAGTGCGAACGGCCTCCCACGCAGAGGCGAGCTGAGTCGACGTCATGAGGCATCCGCCATGCTCAGCACGCTGGTGCGGACCATCTCGGTGACGACACCGATATAGCCGCCTGCGTTCCCCGCCGACACACCAGCCGCGATCCCGAAGATCGCTGGAATCCACAGCTTCCTCCAGCCGGGGCCGAACGCCAGCAGGAGGAACACCAGGGTGGCGATGCCCGTGCCCGGGTCACCCATGGGGCCGTTGACGACAACCGACGCGGGCAGGTCGTGTACACCCTTGACCAGGTCCGCCCAGGACTTTCCGGCGGCCATGGCCATCATCCCGAACAGGAACGCGGTCGCGGCAACGTATTTCTTGTCGGAATTGATGAACTGAAGGTCAGTGCCTCGAATCGCGAGAATCAAGACGACAAAAATCAGCATCGCGATCCCTGATGCGGTAGCGGACCCGAGGATATGCACGAACGTGCCTTTCTCTAAGTGAGTTGAGGGACTGAGGACGAGGTCAGGATGCTGTCCTGAACATCGCGCACGCGAGAATGGAGCTGCTCAGCAGTGCGCATGCAAGCCACCGCAACAGCCAGAACTTGCGCCGGAGCAGCCACATCCACCACGCCATCGGACCGATCAGACCGATCGCATTGGCGAGGAGTTTGGTGTCGTATGGGGAAAGCCCGGCCTTAGCCGTGTGCGGATAAGTGAAGGGAAGTAAATCCGGACCGAAGGTTGAGCCGAGCCACGCGGTCAGGACGAGCAGACCGAAGAGGGCGAACGGGTTGAGCTGGGCGGCACGGAAGATCCGAAAACCGATGGTGAATGCCACGAGGGTGATGGCGTAGGCGAGCACGCCGTCAACGTGGTGGATTGGATCGTTGGCCCATCGGGAGAACCAGACGCGAACGCCCGCATAGCCTCCTGCCGCGGTGGCCGTCCCCCAGAACAGCAGGAACCTGCGCCATGGGGTGTCCAAGAAGCCGGGGAGGTTCTTGCTGCCAGGAACATCGGAACTCAATGACCTCGGTTTCCGCTGCCGCCTCGGCCGTCCCTTCTTCTCCTTCGGCTCATGAGGCTCCGCAATTTCCACCTCCACTTCCTCTACGGCCTCAGGAACGAGGGCCTTCACCCGCGTCTTGCTCCGCCCATCTCGGCGGTCCTCCCGGGGGCCGGCCGGTGCATCGCCGACCCGCGCGGACTGCGGGGGTGCCGCGGCGTCCTCCTCGGGAGCGGAGTTGGACTTGACCGGCCTGTGGGAGCCCCCTGTTGTCGAGGTGGTCGGGGGTTGGTGGCCCACGAGATCCACCAGGCGGGTGTTGCTCAGGAGCCGAGCCTTTTGCGGACGTGGACCAGCGGGGGCCCTTGTCTCCATCGGGGTGGGCGGGGGTGCCGTCTGATCCGGGATGACCGAGAGCGGAGAGTCCGCAGGGATGACCCTGGTGGGGGTGATCACCCTCCCCTCCCGGGGAACTGCCACGGCCTCGCCGCTCCTCCCCTGGGGGGCGGGTGCTGCCCCTTTCTTACCGCTGACCTGCGTGTCTACCGCATCTCCCTCGCCATCTACCTTCGGCTCGGCCGCGGTTCCGGTGTCGTCTGTGGCGGTCACGAGCGGCCTCCCATCGCGACCCCCATAGCGAGCAGCTGCTCGCGGATGCGGTCCTCGGCCGGGTCGTACGCGCTCAGATCCGGGACAAGACGCAGATGCCGGCGAGCGCGGATGAAGCAACGGGGCGAGGCCCCCTCGAAGACGCTCCGGCACGGCGTGCCGGGATGCGCAGCAACGCCGGGCCGGGAGGCGTGCGCAGGCATGGTGGTGCTCCCTTCTTCTCTTCCTGGATGGGGCGGCATGGTTCGCGCACGTGCCCGGCCGTCGTGGCCGGGCACGTGCGGCTTCGGCGAGGCGGGCCGGGAGGAGCCACGGGCGGCCGTGCGGCAGGAACGGCACGAGGGGTCCGGCACGCCCGGGGGATCCGGGATCACGCAAGGCTCGCGGGACTCGCCCGATGACTACGTGGTGTGACGACTAGGTGCTGGTGAGCATGCGCTCGAGCCTCAATTTCTCGGCTCGGTCCCGGAACTCCGCATCGCTTCCAAGTCGTTTCGAGGCCTTGCGGAGGCGGTCGCCGCCCCAGGTCTCGCCCTGGCCGTAGAGGCTTCCGAAATCCTTCGCGGTCGGTCGGCTGTCCGCGAGGATGAGGCTCGCGGCGTGCAGCTCGGCATCCTCGCGCTGAGCCTTCTGCTCCTCGCGGCTCAGCGAGCCCCCGCTCTGCGAGGGCGCCGCTTGCGAGGCTCGCGAGGACGGCGCAGGACTCGGATCGACGAGGCCCTCGCGAGTTTCGCGAGGCTGCTCATGCCAGCTTCGCGAGGCAGCCCGCGCAGCCTCGCGACGTTGAACCTCATCTGCCTTGACCTGCTCTTCTTCCTTCCTGCGAGCCTCTTCACGCGCGTGGCGCTCAGCCTCGATACGAGCCTCGCGTTCGCGTTCCTCGGCCTTGATCCGGGCGGCTTCGCGAGCCTCGCGAAGCCGGGCCTCGGACTCCGCCGCGAGCCTCGCCATTTCCCGCTCGTGCTCGTCGCGAGCCGCCTCGCGCTCCGCCTCGCGAGCCTCGCGCTCGGCCTTCTCTCGAGCCTCGCGGTCCTCGCGCTCCGCCTCGCGACGCTTCTGCTCCTCCGCCTGCCGGGCCGCTCGGTCCTGCCTCGCGCGAGCCTCGCGCTCGGCCTCGCGAGCCCTTTCGCGAGCCTCGGCCTCGGCCTGCTCGGCCTCCTCCCGCTTGGTCAGCGGGGGCGCCGGAAGTGGCTCACCGTAGTCGGCGAGCCTCAGGGGCAGAGCCACCTCGACGGGGGCCTTGCGCTTGGACCCATACCGGGCCCGCAGGCGGTAGAGGTACACCAGGCGCTCCCGCTCTCGCAGAAGAGCCTTCGCATAGGAGGTGATCTCCCACAGACGCATGCGTCGCCAAAGACCGAACGTCCGCAGCGGATCGAGAAACCACCGCGATGTACGTACCTTGTCCATGGAATTGTCCTCCGCCAGATGCGCCAGGCGGCGCACAGCGTGGCGGGCAGCTTCCACGGTCGCCACAAACAAAAGGGGAAGCACCGAGTGCATTCCGACAGCGACCGGATCGTCCCAAAGTGACGGGTACGGATTTGTTACGGTTGGCTCCGGGATTCCAGCGTTCGCGTTGAAGTAGATTGTCGCCACGGTGAGAACCCAAGCCGCCTGCCGCATCAGCGGCATAGGAATACGCATTCTCGTGAGCCAGAGATCCAGGCCGAGAAGAACCACAATTCCGGCATCTACGCCCACCGGCAGGAAGTAGGAAAAGCCGCCGAACCCCTTGTCTTCCGCGAGCTCTTTGAGGGAGTCGTACGAACCGGCGAATCCGATGGCTCCTACGATAGCTGCGCCGATGATAATGGCGGCCGTGAGAAAGCGGAAGGCGATGACGCTGCCTCGACTGGGGGCCTTCATGGAATTCGCGGTGGTCACTTCTCTTTCTCCCTGGGCTTTGGCTCTTCTTGCCGGTCGGGCGACGCCGTCCAGGGAGGCCGAGGTCCTGGGCGACGTCGAGCGGCCGGTCAGCTGGTGTGTTCCTCGACGCCGTCGACAGGGGCGGCGATGACGGGACCGGGGTGGGTGGCGCGGTTGGGGCAGGGCTCCCAATGGCGGTGATGCGTGGTGCCGCTGGAGGCCCCCTGACAGTCGCCTCGGGCGCGGGACCGGGCACCTGGGGTGAGTGAGGCCGGGCGCCGTCCGCAACGAAGGTGGACGGCTCCCCGGCAGGCGCGAGTGCGGCCTACGTGGCGAACTTCCTTCCGGGCGCAGTAGGCGCCGGGCGGGTGGTTGCCGGGCCGCTTCCTCCTTGGGGCTCTTGGTTCGAGGTGATGCCCGAGCCGAGGGAGGCATCCCAGTCCCACGCCATCAGCGGCCACCGCCGGCGCGCTCGAGCTGCTCGCGGCGGCGCCGGGCGACCTGGGCGCCCGTGCTGGCTGTGCGGATGCGGTCGACCCGTCGGGAAAATAGTTGTGTGGCATGCGGGCCGGTGTGTCCTCACCGGCCCCGCCGGTCATCCGGGCGGTGCGCTTCCCTGCCGGTGGCCTGCCGGTCCGGGCGGCGAGGCCGTGCCCGACCCCGCTTCCCTCAGGGTCGGGCACGGCACCTGGCGGTTCGGGTCAATGGGTCATCCGCCGCATGGGATCGGAACGTTGCCCTCCGTCGAGGCGTAGGCAAAGCGGACGAAGCCCTCGTACGTGCCCCACCCGCCGTGGCCATCGCCGCGCGAGGTCTGGACCACCCACGCCAGCGTGGGGTCGTTGGGGTGGCAGCCGAACACGGACCCCTCGTCCTTCTCGCCCATGAGGCCCTTGATGTGTCCTCCGGCGTCGCGGAAGTAGAGGCCGCCGGTACCCGGGTTCGGGTGGATGTCGACGAGGGGTCCCTCGTAGGCGATGTACGTCGGGTCGGCGGAGGCCGGCGCGGCGAGTGTGAGCCCCATCAGGCTGAGGGCGGTGACGGTGCCGGTGGCGACCGTCACTCGGCGGCGGGTCCGCCGCTGCGCGGCGATGGTGTCCTTGGCAGGCTCGGCGAAGCCGAAGTAGGCGAGCACAGTCATGAGTTGGTCTCCCTAGATGGGTTACTGGAAGCGGATGGATGAACAGGTGGTGCGGACGAAGCCGCAGCACTTTGCCGGGGGGCAGACTGGTAGGGCCCCCTGACCTCGGGAACCGTGGCTGCACAGGGCCGACCTGCCTCGCGAGCGAGTTGAGAGAGGAGGTCCGGCCGGGACCGCTCTGGCGGGGGTGGGCTGTGGTTGCGCTCGCTGTCGGGGGTGGGGCGTCACCCGGCAGGGCGCTCCTGATGAGGCCCGGGCGCGCGCCGGCGCCTCCTGTGGCCGGTGAAGTGGTTCTCCTGGACGGGGGACGGGGAGCGGCCGGACCGTTGCCCGGACCTGCCCACTGCCTGTCGTGCGAGCGGCTGGGCAAGGGGAGGGCCAAGCTCGCCTCCGTGCCGCCCACGGCAGGCCGGCGGGCGGCTCCTTCGGTGCAGAGCGGGGCCGTATCCCGACGCTCTCCGCCACCTCCGCCCTCGGGCGACGGTGACGGACCGTGCCGGGCGTTGCGCCAGGGCTGGTCAGGAGCTGCGTCGGGGTCGCTTGCGGGCGGCGCGACGCTTCATTGCTCGGCGCTCGTCCTCGCTGGTGCCGCCCCACACGCCCTCGTCCTCACCGTGCTGCAGCGCCCAGTCGAGGCAGATCGCCGTGACGGGGCACCGACGGCACACCGCCTTGGCCTGCTCAACCTGGAACACGGCCGGGCCGGTGGTGCCGATCGGGAAGAACAGGTCCGGTTCCTCTTCCGTACAGGCCGAGAGGTCGCGCCAGTTGTAGGTGGCTGGGGCTGGTACGTCGGCCCTGCGGCCGAAGGTGACGCTCTTCATCGTGTTGTCTCCAAGGTCTTTGGCGGGAAGGGTTCAACGGCGCTGCTGCCGAAGTCGCTCGTTCCAGGCGTCCTGGAGGCTGGCGAATCGGCGGTGCAGCGGCTTGCCGGTGGGACAGGGCTTTGCGGACTGGCAGGCTGCGCACCCGCGGGTGTGCTTGTCTGCGTCCTGGTAGGCGCGCATGTAGCGCTGGTAGAGGTCATCGGGCACGGCGTTCGCTCCTCGCCTGTGGTGTACGAGTCGCGGGAGCGGGGGGCGGTGATCTCCGGCTGCGGCAGTGCAGGGTCCGTCGTACGTCCTGCGTGTTGACCTTCCGCCCCCGTTGCCCGTCAGCGAGTGGGGATATGGCACGCGATCTGCTTGCCGATCGGTGACTTGCGGATCGACCAGCCCGGCGCGTACAGGTCCAGCAAGCCGAGCCCCCTGCCGGACTCCGCCTCATCGCTGTCCAGCGGTACGCCCCGGCGCGTCGGGATACCGGGCAGCGGGTCGTGGACCCGCACCGCGACACCGCTCATCGTGCCGAACACCTCGACCACCAGGGGCGCGTGAGGGCCGACGGCTGCGACGGCGTTCCCGACCAGCTCGGAGAGGACCTGCTGCGCGGTGTACGCGGCATCAGAGCCAACGCCCACCGCTTCCAGGACCGTTCCCGTCAGGCTGCGCACGGCCCGCAGGGCCTCGGGCGACGCCGCGATGTGGGCGACGAATCCCTCGGCGCGGGGGCGCACGAAGAACCCGGGCTTCGAGGCGGGTAGTTCAGGCAGCGGCTCGCCCAGAGGGCACTTCGTCGCCGTGCCGGTGGCGATGGAGCTCATCGCGCGACCCCCGATCCACGGCAGGACGTGCACTGGTGCCAGGACTGTCGGGTGACCCCGCCGCTGCTCGTGTCGACCACCCTGCCGCCCTTCCCCCTGCACACCGTGCAGGGCAGCTGAGCGTCGGTCCCCGTCGGACGGGCGCGCGTCTTGTCCATGTTCGGCGCCTCGGAGCGTGCGGCGAAGGACAGCAGCGCGGGCATGGCGCCGCCGGGCACCATCTGCCCGAGGGTTCGACGGGCCCGGCGCTCGGGCGGGATGCGGTTGTCCGCTTGCCGCGACATCCGCAGCATCAGGTCAGCGGCGGCGCCGTGGTGTTCCTCGGGTTCGGGACCGCGGGCGTCGTCCCCGGATTCGATGTCGTCGATGACACCTGCGTTGATGGGTAAGGCAGTTGGGGTGCGTACGATGCTCATCGGGCCTCCCAGAAGGTCCTGCAGAACAGCCCCGGGGATGCAGACCCCGGGGCTGTCGCCTTGTGTGCGGCTCCCAGAAAGGAGCCGGCCGCCGTACGAGCAGCCACGGCCGCGGCCCTTCCCCGATGCGGGGAGCAGGGCCGCGGCCGTGGGTGTTCGTTCAGCTCTTCCTCAGCGCCGGACGCGCAGGGGCTCAAGCGGCACGTCAGGGCCATCCGCCGGGACAGAGCCGTCGGGAATCACGCCGCGCTGCATGTCTGCCGCCGCGACCGACGCCTGGACGCTGTTCCACTCGGCCGCTCGCCGCCGCGGGAAGGACCGGGCCCTGGCGCGCTCCACCTTCCGCTCGTACCGCGCCGCACCCTTGCGGTGCTCCTTGCGCTGCGGCTCCTCCTGGAGGCGCTGGACGTAGAGGTCTGCGAGCTGCATTCCGCTGTCGCAGTGCGACCGACCGGTACAGGCCGCACAGGCCGCGCGGTGAGCGAGGTAGATCTGCCGCGCCTTGTCGAGCGTGACCCGGCCCTTGATGCGATGGACCGGGGCAGCCGGGTCCGGCATCGGCTTGTAGAACTGCCGGCCCGCTCGCCGGTTCTCCGCGGGCATCGCGTCCCGCAGCAGCCGATCCTGCCGTGCCTGCCACGCCCGCACGTCGATGTCGAGGATGACGAGCTGATAGCTACCAGGGCAGCTCGCGGGCTTCTCCCCGCCAGCGACCTTGCCGAGGCCGGGGTGCTCACGGATCTTGAGCCTCGTGTCGCCGAGGATGCGTCTCCAAGTGCCACAGTCGGGGCAGACGATCGACTTGATCTCGGTTGGACGGACGTTGAAGTCTTCCGCGGCCACCGTGCTGAGCAGTAGCGCTGGCCGGCCGTTCGTGCATTTGGTGCGGGTTCCGTTCCTGGACATGTCGCCTCCCATGGTTGAGGTGCGGTGCTGCCTTCTCTGCCTGCCGGGTGACCGCTGGTGCCGGCCCGGCAGACAGACAGCGCAGCAGCGCTGTGCAGAGGTCGTTCGGGTGGTGCGCGATATTCGGTACAGCTGCCTCGACCGGAGGAGCCAAAGCTCAACCCCAGGCCGCCGTCGAGACGGTGGCAACCGCTGTTTTTCTTGGTCAGGCCTCGCAGTCCCGCAAGGGACCTCGGAGGCGCCTGCCGACGAGAACCTCATCGACATTCATAGGTTAGCTGATACAGTTGGAGCTGTGTCAACCGAGTTGAGCAACGTATCTATCCGGATGAGGTGGCTCTACGATGTGGCCCATGACGGACGAGTCCCTGCAGCCCTACCAGCGCATTGTGCAAGAGGTCCGAGACCGGATCCGGCTCGGCCGGCTGCAGGTGGGCGAGAAGCTGCCCAGTACCCGAGTGCTGGCCGAGACATACGACGTCGCACCCGGCACGGTGCAGAGAGCCCTCGCGGAACTTCGGGCCGACGGGATCATCTACTCCCACCAAGGCCGCGGCAGCTACATCCGCGAGTCGGCTCTCGACGCCGTCGCCGACCCCACGAGCCAGGCCATCAAGCGACTCGAGGACCAGGTCGCCGACCTGACTGCTCGCCTGGAGCGTCTTGAGCGCGATCGGAACAGCGCCAGCTCCGACAGCTGACGCGCCTCCCTCGCGAGACGACCTCGCCGCACTCCGAACCCGGCGCTCGTACAGTCGCATGGGCCTACTCCCGTGGGCAGCTCGCTCGGATTTCGATCAACATGAACAGCTTCCTGGGCACGAGCCTTTCGTGAGAGGCCCGACCGTGGAACTGGTGTGGAACCAGCGTGGTACTTGCGCGACTTCGGCCTGTCGAATGACTACCTAGGGGGTGTGTAGTGATCGCCGTGGAGAACTGGACAGGCGAGGAAGCGACGCTCCTGCGCTCGGTGATGCGTGAATCCGTGCGGGATTTCGCCGGTCGTTTGGGCATCGATCCCCGAACGGTGTCGAAGTGGAAGCAGTACCCCAACAGGGTGTGCCGTCCAGCGATGGCTCAGGTCCTGGACCTGACGTTAAGTCAGTGCTCTCCGGAGGAGCAGGAGGCCTTCCGCGTGCGCCTGGCGGCCCTGCGCGGCGAACCAGCTCCCGCTGCGGGGGACATCCCTGCGGTACCTGCCTCGTGCACGGTCGTCTCGCACAAGTTCCTGCCCGTGTACCTCGGCGAGCGGATTGCCCCCTTGTTCGCAGTTGGTGCCCCCCGGGCAACCGGCCCAGGCGGCCTCGATCGCCGCGTGCTCCCCGCGGGTCACCGCTCAGCTCACGCATCGACCCTGCACGTCTACGCATGCGGCGTCGCCGTTGCCCACCTCGAGGAGCACAGGCACGTCAACTCGCTCACTGAGCTTGCTGTATGGCGCTACCGGACGTACCAGCGCGAGCCGGCCTGGGTCGGTGATCGGCTCTCTCTGCTCCTGGCTCAGCACAGTCAGGGACCAGCCACAGGGCCGTCCCCGGTGCCGCAGTACATGCTGTCTGCCTACGAGCTCCGGGAGAACTCCTGGACGGACGCGGGGCTCGACACGGCTCTCCAGCTGCTCACCACTCCGTCGGTGCTCGTCGACCGGCAGGACCCCGCGAACGTCGTGCCGCTCGGCCTCGGCGTGGAGGATGCGAAGTTCCGAGACGGATGGGCCCATCCCGAAGCCGTGCTGTTCGGCGGAGGGGTGTCCCGAGGCGTGGCGGGCTGGTCGGGCGTCGCCTATCACCCGCAGGCGGACGAGCGGGCGCTGACCATGCAGCAGATCATCGCCCTCGAGTTGGACGTCCAGGCACTGTGGGCGCTCTCGGCCTACGTCCTGCACATGGTCGAGGACGGGCTCGATCCGGTACTGCCGAGCGAATACAGCTGGCGATACCTGCGCAGCGCCTTCTTCCGGCTCACCACGGCTCGCCCGACCGAATCGGTACAGCACCGCATGATGCGCGAGGCGATCCTCGCAACCAGCGAACTTCCTGACCGGTTGCGCGCTGCCCAGGATGCCCTTCGAGACACCAACCCCTAGAGGAAGGCGAACCGCGTGGACCCTCGTTCAACAGCGCTGCTGGTCATCGACGTGCAGCAGGGCTTTGTCAACCAGCACAGCCGAAGCGTCCTGCCTGCAGTCGTGCGGCTCGTGAAGGGCTGGCATGCGCTTGGAGCTCCCGTGGTGTTGACCCGGTTCCACAATGAGCCAGGCTCGCCCTATGAGACGATCACCGGCTGGACCAGGCTCCGCACGCCCGAGGAGCAGGCACTCGTGCCTGAGCTCGTCCCGTACATCGGCCGCGCAGCCGCCGTCATCGACAAAGGCCAGTCGTCGCTCTTCACCGCCGAGGGCATTGACCTGATCCGCGACGCGGGCTGGAGCGACCTGGTGCTGTGTGGCATCGACACCGACGCGTGCGTCTACGACTCCGCCGTGGATGCCTACCAGCGCGGCTACCGCCCCTGGATCGTCACCGACGCCTGCGCCTCCACCGGGGGACCCGAGTACCACGATGCCGCACTGCTGCTCGCGGCACGGAACATCGGTCCTGATCATGTCGTCACCAGCGACGCGGTCCTGTCCCGACTCAGCGGGAACCAGGAGGCCGCGCATGGGTGAGCCCCGGTACGACGCGGACGTGGTGGTGGTCGGGGCCGGACCCAGCGGAGTCGCCGCCGCGGTCATGGCCGCCAGCCTCAACCTGCGCACCATCGTCGTGGAGGCCGGCCGCGTCGGCGGCAAACTCCACACCATCGGCGCCCTGGACAACGTCGCCGGCAACTGGTCGAACGGACCGCAACTGGCCGCAGCGCTGACAGCCGACCTCGAACGCCTCACCAAAGCGGGGCGGTGCACCCTCGTACACGCAACCGCCGTGAGCGTGCGTGGCCTCGACGACCGTGCCGAGCTCACTCTTGAAAAGGGCGACCTGATGACCGCGCAGGCGGTCGTGGTGGCGACAGGCGTCGCCGCACTCACGCCATCCGACGTCGACTGGGTCACCACCCGCAGCGCGTTCATCGCGCCACCGCTGTGGCGGGCCGTCCCACAGGATCTCGCAGGAAGGACGTACGTCCTCGGCGGCGATCGGCCCTTGGGAACCTGGCTCCGCGCCCATCCAGAGGCGTCGACGACACTCCATGTCCTGTGCCCTCCCGCCGATGACTACAAGGTCGAGGAGGTCAAGCGGGACGAGCGCGTTCGCATCGTGCCCGTCGCCCACGTGGCGATCGCCCGCCCGACGTACGGAGACGGCTGGCTGGTCGAAGTCGAGCAACGCGCAGGAGACCGAACGTCCTACGTGGCCACCACCGTGCTCAGCAACCTGGGCAACAAACCAGCGGCCCTCGAAGGCCTTGCACGCGGAGAAGACGGCTACTGCCCGCCCGAACAGCAGCACCCCCGTATCCAGATTGCCGGCGACCTGAGATCCGCCCGATACCAGCGCATCTCCACCAGCCAGGGGTCGGGTGCCGAAGCCGTGCTCGCCCACTACTACGCCACCGCGCTGCAAACCTGAAAGGGGAGAGGGAGACCTATGACCTAGCCACAGGAGACGGCACTAGATCGAGAGTGCCGCTCGGGCTGTCCGGCCCAGGTGATTCGCCGTCACCCGGGCCGCCGCCCCTCTGACACCGGAGAACTTCGCCAGCCCTCCGAAGGGATCGTCCGACCGGTTCGCCGCCGATCGAACGGTTCACATCTGGTTCGCCCAGAACCACGAAGCACCGTGTTGGCGCCTCGTTGTGCCTTCACCCAAGCGAGGAAGACGGCCCCATCATGCATGACGCGGCCCCGGGTCGCCAGCGTTGGCCTGCCCGCATACCTCAGATCCAGCCGCCCCAGCGGCGCCGATACCGATCGCAGGACGCTTTCACCGCCGCTTGTGGCCGGCCGGAAACGCGGCCCAGGCTGGTCCCTTCTCGCGCCGGACGCAAGGTGCCGACCGGCCTCACAAATCGGCTCCCTACCGACCTTCAGCAGGAGCTCGGGTGAGCACCGCTGCGGCCGCGTCCTCGGTGCAGGCCTGCGCGCCATCACCCCGCCGGGCGAGGCGTCATGCCTCGAGCGAGGCCGGTCCGGTGATACCGCTGCCGATCGACAATCCGCTGCGGCTGACACAGACGATGCGCGGACGGTTGCTCGCAGCTCTCCAGGCCCTCGTCAGTGCTCCTCAGGTGTCGGACGCCGCCCGGCTTGCAACCGTCGTACTCACGGCCAAGGCCAGGGCCTCCGCGGGCTATTCGACATCGATCTGGGCAGCCGAGCTCGGCCGCTGGCTGGGAGTGTCCCAGTCGACGGTCGCGCACTCCGTGCTGCCCGAGCTACGCCGAGCTGGCGTCCTCGGATCACGGGTCACGACCAACTCGGCCGGCCACACGACCGGCCTGGAGTGCTGGATCATGCCCATGTACCGGGCACAGCAGGCCCGCCACCGACAAAACCCCCTCGCCCTGTCGCGCACGGAACTCGCCGTGCTGTTACGCCTGTGTGAGTCCCTCTTCGGTCCCGGCTGGTCCCCGAAGGACCGGGCGCCGACCCCGCCTGGGCTGCTCGCCGGGCGCAGGGGCCGGGGAGCGGCGACGGACCGGCTCGGACTGCTGCTGATGGTCCTGTCGTCGAACTCGAAGGGCTGGCTTCGTCTTTGCCCCGGAGCCGTCGACACGAGGCGGGGCCGTCCCGCGGCGACGGTCGCGCGGCTGTTGGGCTGCTCGCCGGCGACCGCAGCGAACGTTCTGTCGCGTCTGCAGCGGCACGGCGTCACGGAATCCGTACGGCAGCAGACAGCGTCTGGTCTGCAGGGGAAGGCTCGGCTGAGGGTGGTGCCGGTGGCCGAGGCCTGCGCCCGCTCGGCTCATGGGGTACGCCAGGCTGCCGATGCCGTGGCGTCAGACCTCCCTGCTACTGCATCCGGAGATCTCGAAGGGCCCGCCGCACGCCACCCCCTTGCAGCCACTGGGCCTTCAGGGGTGAGCGGTAAGGGCGCAGACCTCGCCGCTGCTGCACACCACCACGCTCTCCACGCTTCTGTGGCTTCTGGGGTGGATCCAGTGGCGCTCTCTCCTGGGTTTTCCGGCGAAGGCCGTGGGGGGTTCCGTGGTCTGCCGGACCGCGCGGGCCCGCGCGAGGATCAGGCCCGGGATGCTCCTGATCGTGGCCCTCTGACGTTGGTCACTGGTGAGGCTGGCCCGCTGCGCGGGGACAAGCCGAAAAAGTCCGTCCCCCTCGGGAAGCTTCCGGAGGAGCTCAAGGCATCGCCGGCCGCAGCCAGGCGGGCGACTCCAGGTACCCGGCAGCGAGCCACAGCAGTGCCGCCGCCCGAAGACCTGAGGATCGCCCTCGCACCGGTGCGGCAGCTGTGGGCGCGCCTGGACCGCCCCTACGTCCGGCACTTGATCACCGGCGCGGTGCGCGGCGAGCTCGCGAAGGTAGCGGGCTACGCGGGCCGCGCAGCAGCCGACGACGTGCTCGCCGACCGCCTGTCCCGCCGCCTCCTTGCCCAGGGAGGCCCCATGGCCGTCACCGATCCGGTCGGCTGGCTGATCAGCCGCGGGCTGCCACAGCGCCCGGGCTGCTCCGACGTCCGATGCGACGAACACGTGCGGCTGGACACCGGTGACGAGTGCGCCACCTGCAACTACCTGATCGACGACCGGCGCGCGCAACGCCGCCGGATCGCGGCCGCGGTCGATGCGGAGCTCCCTGACGTCGACGAGTCCGACCGACGGGCGGAAACCGAGCGGCGCCTGCACCAGGCGACTACAGCCGAGGCCTGGGCGAAGCGGCAGCGCCGAGAGCAGCTCGAGGCCGAGCGTGCCAAGCTTCGACCGGCCGCCGCAGGGACAGGGACCGCAGCCTCGGTCAACGCGCTCGACGAGCCGTTGACCGAACGAGCACAGACGTTCCTGCCCGCGCCCGCCCTTCCGGGCACCCTCGGTGCCGCCACCCAGTACGACGAACAGACGCCGCTCATCCTGGAAGCCCTGTCCCGCGACCAGGTCCTCGACTGGCGCACTCGCGCAGCGAAGGACCACCAGCTCGTCCTCGACCACATCACCCAGTACGGCGAACCCTCCGCCCGGCGACTGTTCACGAACTCTTTCGTCGACCAAGTCCAACGCCTTCAAAAGGCCCGCCACCTCGTACTGGCACACACCACGTGGGGACACCCGTGAACAGCGAACTCTCCGGCGTCGATGCAGGCGTGCGCCCGAAGCCGCTGGCCTGGGCGCCAAAGACCCATCTCGTGACGCCCCGGCTGCTCGCCGCCGCGAGCGCGGCCGCCGACCGGGTGGCCGTCCAGGCAATCCGCATCCTGCGCGTACGCCGAACAGATCACCGGTGGCCATCACTGGGACTTCTGGTGGGACTGATCCACTTCCCAGGAACACTCACCCATCCCGGGCGAAGCGGTCCCTCAAGGCCCTGGCCCCTCGTTCCCCGTGACTCCCCGCTCGATCTGGAACGGATGTGGCACGACCACTCTTCATTCCGAAATACTCGGCTGGCCGCACATCCTTGGGCCGGTGGGCCGTGCGCCTATCAGTCAGAAGGGAGGTTCGAGATCGCCGCGGCCATCGCTATGTGGGCCGCAGTCCCAGGGCTCTTCCTGAAAAGGTTCAATGTCGGTGACGTCGTGGCCCCATGCTTCGAGGGCCTTCCAGGCAACGCGCCGGTTAGGGTCGTTGCTGCTGGTGTCTAGGATGCGGCGCGCGTGCACGGCGAGGTGATCGCGGCGCTGGGCAAGCGCGGGGTGTTCTGCGAGGATGAGCGCTGCGAGGCCGGCGGCTTCGCGCACCTCCTCGTGACTGTCCTGCAGGAAGGGCGCGACGGCTCGATAAAGCATCGGGCGCAGGTCCCGAAAGGCCGCCAGCGTGGTGTCGTGGGTGAGGAAGCCAGGGAAGTATCGCTCGGTGCGGTCGACAATCTCGTCGGAGGCGTCGTAGGCCGTGGACACCAACCAGTTCAACAATGTCGCGCGGATGGGGACGTTGCGATACGGCCGGAGGGTCATGGCCGCCGGGTGGGCGAGGATGCCGGCGATATACATGGCGACGGGGGCGGTGGCCTCGTAGATGCTGTTCTGGTGGCCGACCAGCTCACTCAGTTCCGACAAAGCGGTGACCTGCACCTTGGGATCAGGCTCCAGCAACCGTGCCAAGACCTTGGGAAGGCACTCACCGTTCCCGAAAGCCGTCTGGAGCGAACCCCAGTCAGTCTCCGCCAGGACTACCTGATAGGGCGGCAAGTCAGGCTCGCGGGGCGCCCCGGCCGTGGAGCTGCTGTGGTTCACAGGCCAAACCTAAACCAGACTTCTGACACGATTCCCGTCCGGGCCAGCTAGAAGCCGCTGTCTTTCCGACTCGGCGCCGGTGTTCTTGTCGATTCTGTCCAGGCCCGCTGGCTCGCGCTCCCGGGACCAACCGGGCCCCAAGTCCGCGCGGGCGCCAGGTTGAATGTGTCGTCCAGGGCTACCAGCTGACGCTGAGGCGGCGGGGCGTTGGGCCGGATCGGTCTTTGGCGACGAGGACGTTGACTTCGGCCGGCTCGGTGCGGTCGAGGAGGGCCACGGTGTCCGCGTGGTACTCCATCTCTGCGGCGATGCCTAGGTCGTCCAGGTGCAGTTCGTGCCCTTGTCGGCGGGGGCGTTCAAGTCGGGCGATGAGTAGAACGGGCGGCTGGCCGAGGTACTCGCTCATGGCGATGTGCTTCAGTTCGAAGGACACGGGCTCCACCTGTTCGGGGCGGGTGACGCGCCGGGATCCGTCGTCGGTGTGCATGAGCTGCAGCCGGTCGATGACAACCAGGTCCGCCCGGACTCTGCTGTCGACCATGTCCGTCAGCTTCGTCTCGATGCCTGCGGCGGTCAGAGGTTGGCTGCGGTGGATGGTCAGCCCCGGCACGGGATTGCGGGCAGTGAGGTCGGGGGCGAACATCGCCACCCGCAATCCCCGCGCTGCGTTGTGGACGGCGATGTCGTAGCCGGCCTGCGCCTCGCGGCTGCGGGAGCGGGCTCCGAGGCAGCTGAGGTGACCGACATTCAGGTTGATGACGTCATCCATCTCCGGCCATGGCGTCATGCCCGTTCCGTCCAGGCGGTCGGAGCCGGAGATTTTGTCGGACCAGCTACTGCAGGGAGTAGCGGCGTACGAAGGGCGACCTCGTGAGCTCGTCCGAGTGGGCCAGGAAGTCGCGCGTCGTCGGCGCGTGGGCGGGCAAGCGGATTTGAGTCCTGACGTGTCCGTCGAGGTCGAGCAGGTGCAGGAGCTCAGGGTGGGCTAGGCGTTTGCTGCAGGGTGCGTCGTGGACGGGATAGGGACCCCACACCCAGTTGTCGGGCTGGTCCTTGGTCACGCCGACCACGGCGATCGTCCCCTCCGAGTCGGGGGCGAGTGGCTCCAGGCACACTGGGCAGTCGTAGCTCACGGTGTTCCCTTTCCTAAAGGGTCGGGTGTGTCACGTCCGATCTGCTGGCCTCGGAACGAGCCGCGGGGTCAGCGGCACGTGCGTGACGGGGGTCCAGGCCCCGCCCGGGTTCGCAGGTGCTATTGGGCGAGGTGGCAGCGCTGGACGGGGACACCGGCCACGGCCGCGTGTTTTTGATCGCCTGCGAGTGGCACTGAGCGAAACGTCACCGAGCCAGGAGATAGCCGGCGAGGCGGGAGCGGGCTCGGCCAGGGCTGATTCCGAGCGCCTGCCCGATCGTCTTCGGTGACAGCTCGTCTGCCTCTGCGGCAGAGGCGGCTTCGCGTCCGACGTCTCGGGTGAGGCGTTCTAGCGTGGCCACGGCCTTCAGTGCCGTCGCGGGTGCCTGCTCGGCAAGCCGGGTCAGCTGCTCCTCCAGTCGGCCGAGGGTCTCGGAGATTTCGTCGGGCAGCGGCACCGTCCGACGTTCGACGCAGTGGATGTGGTCGACCCAGTCAATGTGGGGGCGGGAGGTGTCGATGTCTTGAAGACCGCTGTCGTCCGCCTGCTTCCAGTCGATCGGGTAACTCTCACCGCGCCAGCCGCACGCACACGCCGCTCGGTAGGAAGCCCCCTTCGGCCTGCCCATTTGCCCGTCGTATGCCCACCACTCGCCCGTCCGGCAACCGGAACCCGATCCGCTGCCGACGTCCAGATACACAGGCTGCGGCTCGCTGCCGTCGGAGAGGACCGCTCCCACGATGCCTTCATGTGACTCGCCGAACGCTTCCGTCATCCAACCCATGACACCATCTCCAGCCTCCCACTCCCGGCACGCTGCCCGACCACTCTCCCGTCCTGACGCCCGGCAGCTCGCGGGCAGACTGGCCGGCGGCGCGCCAAAGCTTCTTCCGTCCATGAGGATGCCCTAGACCGGCGGCGCGAGAGGGGCGATTAATCCGAAAGGACCGGCGCTGGCAGCCTATGGCTGTCAGAAGCGCCTGCTCCCCGCGCTCAGCCCGCCCGGCTCCGAAGGACCTTCGGCGGCAGACTTGCGGTACTGCCGGGAGAGCGGGGGACCTGCCTCTGCCGCCCCGAAACGCCGACTAGGGTGCTGCTGAGATGAATCGCACCGATTTCTCCGGCTGACTGCAGCCCTGAACCGTCCGAGGTGAGCGTGCATGCCCGGTCCCGATCTGCCGCCGGCACCCGCGCCAATGACTACAGAAGCTCTGGTAAGCCGGTGGCCGACAGCGACCGAGAGAGTGGAGCTCGTCCAAGGCGTCATCATCTTCACGGGCCGCTTCGACGAACGTGACCTCATCACGGCCCAGCGCGCGTATCCAGGGCGTCGTTGTGTGCTGAACGTCGATGGCGGGCTTGAAGTACATCCTGCCGGGCCCGGAGACCTCGTTCCGCTGGTGGACTGATCGGCCTGCCGCCAGATGCGTACTCGAAGCAGCTGCTCGACCGGTGGCCGGGCTGCCTGGGGGGTTTATGGCGATGGGGCACTACGCCCCTGCCGCCGCGGCACCAATGGCCTTGCACATCACGAGCACCCCTGCCTGCCGGGCTCGGCCCTGTACGAGGTGGCGGAGGCGGACCAATGACCGGCCGTGCCGACACCTGGGGGCGACGAGCAGGCCGTGACCGTCACCGAAACCCGCCTCTACCGCGAGGCCACTGCGCGAGTCCCGCATGCTCCAGCAGCCCCTGGGCTGGCCCCAGCTTCGCCGTCACCCGCGGCTCCCATTCCTTGTCAGCCACTCCTCGAGAGGACGTCGCCGCCGCGCAGCAGGCCCCCACAACGGATACGGCACGGCGGACGAGGCCATGGCGAACCACGCCGCGTTCATGGCCCAGTCGGGTGCGGGGGAAGATCGCATCGCCGGCACCGTGGGTGAGTAGCGGCAGTTGCCCCGCGACGCGCTGCACCGCCTCTTCCCCCAAGCCGTGGGCAGCAGCGGTCTGCATCTCATGCGCGCGCAGTTGATCGAGCACTCCGGGCTAGAGCGTGTCTCCTTGTTCGGGAACCAGTGCCAGCTGAACTGGCGGTCGAGAAGTCAGACGACGTACTGGATCAACACCCGGGATGGGACTGGCGTCGCCAACCAAGCACGGACCTGCGGTAGTACGTCTTTCATCTGCGGGCCCAGATGAGGAATGCCGGTCGTGACCGTACTCCAGCTCGATCAAGCCAGAATGCCTTGGCCTTCCACGGTGGTCTCCAACCACAGGGCGAAGCCCGGGTCTTCGGTGATCTGCAGCCGCAGGCGCTCACGGCCGAGCAGCGTGCGGGTCATCGGTTTGTACAGGGCGGCGTCATCGCCCAAGGCGGCGTGTAGTTCGGCTGAGGCTTCGGGGCTCTGGCGCACCAGGTGGCTGTGCGCTCGAGCAGGGCGGCGGTACGCATGTCGGTGGCGGCGCTCGGGTCGTAGGGCCGCGGCCCGGGATCTCCCGGCTCCCAGGTGCGAGCGGCCTCTGTCTGTTCGTCGATGTTCATGTGCCCCCTCGATGACCAGGAGGTCAGGGTAGTTGGTCGGGCCGCCCCGGACCTGGCCGCGCTCCCCCCACTACGACCCCGAAGGCAGAGGCCGTCAGCTGCGTGGCCGGCGCAGGTTCTCCTGCGATGACAGCTCATGCGAACCCACCGAGACGCTGCCACGCCCGGCCGGCGTGCGGCGCCTTTGGCGGGCTCCTCAGAGGGCCAGGAGCGGATCCTGCCGGCGGCGCTGAACAGAGCCGTCGTGCTCGGAAAGGGATTCCGGGAGGCGGATGGCCCGGTCCGTCATGAGCCGGGCCGGGCCATCGTGCATCGCTATCCCCCCGCACCCTGCGCGGGGGTACCGTCCCGGTAGGCCACTACGAGGGACGGAGCCAAGTATGCCTGGCACGACGGACACTGGCACTGGGGCGCGCATTGCGACGAACCGGCGTCTCCGGGGCATGACCCAAGTGCAGCTCGCGAATAAGGCGAACGTCTCCTACAGCCTGCTGACGAAGGTGGAGGCCGGGATCAAACCCGCTTCGGCTGCGCTCACCGCGGCGTGCGCTAGAGCGATGGACATGCCGGTTACGGCACTGAACGGTCAGCCGTTCAGCGTCGAACACTTCCACGACAACCTGGACGGGCCGCTCGCGGAGCTGCGGGCGGCGCTCGACAACTGGGACATGCCGCTGGAAGAGGTCCCGGTTCGCACGATGAGCGAGATCCGCGCGGACATCGACCGCCTGGTGAAGGTCCGTCGCGGCGCTTCCTTCGGTCAGATCGCACAGTGGGCACCGGCACTGATCAACGAGCTCGTGCAGTTCTCGCAGACCCTGACGGGCGAGCATGCTCGCCGGGCGCACCACATGCTCGTGCAGGTCTACCGCTCGGCCCATGACGTCGCGTACGGGCTCGGTTTGACCGATCTTGCGTCGCTGCTGATGACGAGGATGGACTACTCGGCGAGCCGGTCGGGAGACCTGTTCCTGATGTCGCTGTACCGGTACATGCGAGCGCAGTCCACGTTCTCAACGGGTCGCCACGAGGTCGGACGCAAGATCATCGACATCGCGCGGGACGAGATTGCCGCCGAGGTCGCAGCCGGCCACCCCGCCGCTCTGTGCGCGGCGGGGAACTTGAACCTGCGAGCCGCGATCCTTTCGACGCGACAGGGTGACGGACCGGCGGCACGCGAGGCGCTGAAGGAGGCGAGGAAGCTCGCGGAGATGCTGGGTGACGTCGAGGTCGAGGGTGGCCTTGCCGACGGGCATCATCTGATGTCGTTCGGGCCGACGAACGTGGCCATCCACGCATCGGCCGTCGAGCTGGAACTGGGGCAGCACGGCAAGGCCCTGGCCCTCGCGAAGAAGGTCACCTTCCCCGAGGGCTTTCCGCCGGACCGGGTGGGGCACCATTGGATTGACACCGCCCGTGCGCAGCTCTGGACGGGCAAGACGGACGACGCGCTGGCATCGCTGATGAGGGCGAAGAAGGCGGCGCCGCAGCAGGCGAAGTATCACCCCAGCGTCCGGGAGACGGTCGCAGGCCTGGTCAGGGCCGCCAGGTCGACGCCGGACACGCTGATCGGGTACGCCCACTGGGTGGGCGTGCAGCCGTAACTCCGCCCGTGTGCCGAAACTTTCACCAACTGTGAAAGTCACTGGGCTTTCTATGTAGTTACCTGGTTACTGGCCGTTCGGTTCCTGACCCCGAGCGGCCTACCCCCGAGAGCACGGGGCCGCCACCGATGCAACAGGGTGGCCGGTGGCGGCCCCGCGCTTGCGCCAACCGGAGGAGCCAGGATGCCCGGCACGGCCAGAACAAGGACACGGGACACCTCATGGATGGACCGTGACAACGAGATCCCCTGCATGTTCAGCAGCTCTGGCACACCCCGCGTATCCGTGACCCCAGACCTGCGGCTGAAGCGGTTACCGGACCGGCTCAGCGAGCCACTGTTCACCACCCGCCCCACCCGGGTGCGGCGCGTGGTCGCCTACACGCCGGCCAGACGTTCACCGGGACCGGCCATCGCCGCGATCGGGCCGGCCGACACCGGCCCCGCCGAGGTGAACCCGTTCGACATGCCCACCGGTGAGACGGCGGAACGCCGCTGCGACCCCGCGAAGTTGCGCCGTATCTCAAGCATCAGCCAAGGCCCGGAGCCTGCCGCATGAACACGGTGCGGGAGCTGTCGGCGGCGGACTGGGACCAGTGGTGGAACAGGGACCGTATCCCGCGGCTCATCAGCGACGTCGAGCTTCAGAAGTTCCTCACACGGGTGAGGCCGAAGCCGGGCATGACAGCTGTGGGCATCGGATGCGGGGACGGCCGATGGACACGGCAGCTCGCCCGCTGGGGCATGAACGTCACCGGCTACGACCACTCCCGGGCGGCCATCAGACTCGCCTGCGCAGGCGGCATGTCCCCGGGCCTTGAATACCACCGCTGGGACGTCGACGCCGACACGATCCCGCCCTCCCTCGTCCCGGGCAGCGTCGACGTGGTGACGCTGCGCCTGTCGCTGGCGTACATCGACTGGGCTCGCTTCCTCACCGACGCCGCCCGCTGGCTGAGCCCGGAAACCGGCGTCTTGTACGCCCTCAGCGACGTCACCCGATACGGCGACGACGTCCAGCAGGATCCGTTCCGGCGCGCCCTGACCGAGGAGCAGCTCGCCTCACTCGGCCACGGCTGGGCGTCCTGCGAGCGGTACAGCATCGGGCCCCGCACCGCCCTGGTGCTGCGCGGTCCCGGCGGCTGAACCAGACCGCCGCCCCCTTGTCCGACGCCAGACCCCGCCGCCGTGACGGAGGCTCGGGCTCGGGGGCGGGTTCAACCTCCCGGCACGGCACGGTCAGTGCGACCGCGCCCAACCTCCTCGCCGCGTGGAATGGCAACCGTGCCGTGCCGGGAGCCGATCAGAGTTCGATGACTGGAGGCACAGTGTTCAACCACGCTGACAGGCTCCCGACCAACGACGCGATCCCCATGGGGCACGCAACGCCCATCCCGTGGGGGACCCAGCGCATGGCGCCGTATCCGGCCATGGCCCCCGCCTATGCGAGTGCCGAGATCGACACGGTCACCCAGACGGCCG
Source organism: Streptomyces sp. NPDC049597 (assembly GCF_040675505.1). NCBI lineage: Bacteria > Bacillati > Actinomycetota > Actinomycetes > Kitasatosporales > Streptomycetaceae > Streptomyces > Streptomyces sp. NPDC049597. The sequence continues at coordinate 27,260 of NZ_JBFAOY010000022.1, read as the reverse complement.
TCTACCGCGACGCGGCCGGCGGCGTGATGGAGATGCCGGGCCACGGCACCAGCACGGGCACCAACCCGGCCACCAACACCGGCAACCCGTCCGATGGTTCGGGACCCGGCGGCGGCGGTGGCGGAGACCAGGACTCCGGGAACGACTCCGACCAGTGAGCCAGGTCGGCCCGGTGCTGGTCGTCACCATGATCGACGACCCCACGGCCGACCTGGTGATCCGCGAGCTCCACGACCGGAACACCCCGGTCGTGCGGCTCGACTCCGGGGACTTCCCCGCCACCTTGTCGGTCGCGGCCACCCTCACGCCGCAAGGCATCACCGGAACGCTCTCCACCCCGACGCGCACCGCCGACCTCTCCCGCGTGCGGTCGCTCTACTACCGGAGACCGTCCGGATTCTCCTTCCCCCACCTCGACGAGCAGGACGCCAGATTCGCGCTCACCCAAGCCCGGTACGGGCTCGGCGGCGTCCTGGCCTCCCTGCCCGGCTGCCTGTACGTCAACCACCCGCACCGCATCGGCGACGCCGAGTTCAAGCCCTCCGGTCTAGCAGCCGCCGCCCAGTCCGGATTACAGGTCCCGGCAACACTCATCACGTCCGAGCCGGACGCCGCGCGCGCCTTCGTCAAGAAGCACGGCCCGGCGATCTACAAGCCCCTGTCCACCCCGCTGTACCGTATCGACGGAGTGTCCTGCACCGTGACCGTCGACGAGGTCACGGCCGACCAGATCGACGACCGCGTCTCGGGCACCGCCCACCTGTTCCAGCACCGCATCGACAAAGTCGCGGACGTCCGCGTGACGGTCATCGGCCACCGCGTGTTCTACGTGCGAATCGACTCGGATCTCCTCGACTGGCGCACCGACTACGAGCGGCTGTCCTACTCCGTCGTCGAACCGCCCCCCGGCATCGAGGACGCTCTGTGGCGCTACATGGACTTCTTCGGGCTGGTCTTCGGCGCTTTCGACTTCGCCATCGACCGCACCGGGACATGGTGGTTCCTCGAATGCAACCCCTCTGGCCAATGGGCATGGCTGGAACCCCCGACTGGCCTGCCCATGGTCGCGGCCATGGCCGATCTCCTGGAGCGCAGCAGATGAGCGACGACAAGATTCTCCGTGAACGACTCGCCGACGAACTGACCGGCAACGGCAGCCTTCGATCACCGCAGTGGCGTCAGGCGGTGCTCGACGTGCCCCGGCACGAGTTCCTCCGCGGTGGGTACTTCCGCCAAGTCGACGGGCCCGGGCCCACCGGGTGGGAACCGGTCATGCCCGACGCCCCCGCATGGCTGCCCGCCTGCTACTCCAACGAGTCGCTGGTGACGCAGATCGCCGGCACCATCGTGCCGGGAGACATCCAGGGCCGGATCTTCCGGCAGCCCACCAGCTCCAGCACCCTTCCCGGCCTCGTCGTGCGCATCCTGGAGGAGGCGCACATCGAGGACGGCAACAAGCTCGCGCTGATCGGCGCCGGCACCGGAGCATCGACCGCGCTGGCGTGCCACCGGCTCGGCGACGACCTGGTCACCGCGGTTGAGTACGACCAGGACGTCGCCCAGCGTGCGCGCACCTCACTCGCCGCGTGCGGTATGAGCCCTGACCTCGTCACGGCCGACGGCCTGCTGGGCTACGAGCCGAACGCGCCGTACGACCGGCTCGTGGCGACGGTCGGCGTCCTCAACATTCCGCGTGCATGGATCGAACAGGTCCGGCCGGGCGGCCTGATCGTCGCGACCGTCTGCGGCTGGATGTACTCCTCGGAACTGGTCCGCCTCACCGTGCACGACGACGGAACCGCGACCGGCCAGTTCCTCGGCGGGCAGGTGTCCTTCATGCTCGCCCGGCCGCACTTGCCGCCGCCGCTCGGGATGCTGCCCGACCTGGACGACGGCGAGGAATGCGAAGCGACCGTCGGTCCCGATGCGCTCGACGACTGGACCGCCCGGTTCGTCGCCCAGACCGCAGCGCCGCGCACCCAGCGCTTCCAGATGGAGCGGGCAGAGGGCGGCACACAGCACGTCTTCCTGGACGTCGACAGTGGCGCGTGGGCGGCGCTGCACCGCGAGGGCAATCGGTGGCTGGTCCGCCAAGGCGGCACGGCCGGCCTGTGGCACCGGATCGAGGATCACGTCACCAGGTGGCAGCGCGACGGGCAACCGGACCTGGAGCGCTTCACCATCACCATCACGCCCGAAGGACAGAGCATCACATGGTGATCGCGGACGTGAGGGGCAGAGAGGACGGCAACAGTGCTCGTTGCTCTCTGGTGAGCGGCGGTATCCCCGTGTAGCGTCCTCATCAGATGTCGTGGTTCCGCAGTACCTGCCCGCGCTCCGGCGCGGGCGCTTTGCTGTGCACTGCCGTTGGGCCAGGACGATCACCCCGGGAGCCGCACGGTGCGGCTTCCTTTCCCGACCGGGAGGCTTGAGCATGGCCAGCGGAACCGTGAAGTGGTTCAACTCCGAAAAGGGCTTCGGCTTCATCGCGCAGGACGGCGGCGGCCCCGACGTCTTCGCCCACTACTCAAATATCAACTCCAGCGGCTTCCGTGAGTTGCAGGAGGGCCAGAAGGTGACCTTCGACGTCACCCAGGGGCAGAAGGGCCCGCAGGCGGAGAACATCACCCCGGCGTAAGCCAAGGCGCCTGTCCGTCCCCTCGCGAGCGGGGACGGACAGGCACTGCACCGCTTCATCCTTCATGCACCGGTGGCGGCGTCGAGCCATCAGGTAGCCGTTCGCCCTGGCGCTCGGTGAGCATCTGGCCGACGGACCGGACGTGTCCGGTGAGGGCCTCGAACTCGGGCAGTTTGGCCAGGACCGTCGAGGTCCGTTGTCCTCTCACTCGAAGGCCGCAGCCTCGTGCCAGGGGGTATCCCACTGCCACGGTTCCGCGGAGGGATCGAGCGCAGGCCGATAATGACGCACGAGGTACTCGGCCGCAGCCTCGAGGGGCACGGCAGCAGACCCTGCCATACCCACGCTGGTCCCCGGTACGGGCTCCAAAGCGATCGAGATCAGACCGGCAGGGTCGTCGGGTACCCCCGCGACCGGGATCGGCAGCAGAGGGCCGCCACAGTCCGGGGCACCCCCGTGGTTGGCCAGCGGTTCACCGTTCCCGTCGAGCAGGAACAACCTCGTCATCTTGAGGTGCTGAGGCTGAGTCAGCAGCACCTGCGTCTGCAGGCCTTCCGTGAGGAGCACGGACAGACGTGCCGCACGCGCATCGACCCTCACTCCTGCATCGCCCTGGCGATGCGCCCCGATCAGTTCAGCCGGACGCCGACGCCCCCGCCTCATCGTCAACCTCACGACATCCCTTCCCGAGCACCGGTGAGCGGATATACGAATCTGACACCGAGCGTAGCCCGCCAGCCGCCATACGGGCTGCGGCCCGTCGAAGTCAGCGCCGCGTCGCAGGTCGGCCGTGCTGCGCCGGAGGTGTTCAGCACGATGGACTCGGCAAGCAGGCCCCGGGCAGAGGCGCTCTCATGCGCCGGGAGTCCGGCTGCCCGCGCCCGGGCTGCTGGTCAGCAGGCGGGAAAGGGCTGCAGCGCGGCGAGCGGAGACCGGCGGCCTTTGCCGACCGCGCGGACCTTAGGAACAGTTCAGCTGTCTCAGTGGCTGCCTGTCTCATCAGCTCCGCTGCGATACGTCAAAGGAAGCTGTTCGTGACTCAAGATCAGGTGTCTCAAAGATTTTACTGTTCCATGAAGGGGTTCTGTGGTTGCCAGCGGCCTGTCTTCCGTTGGCTCTCAATCGTTGGCGTTGCTTGCCAGCTCCTGTCGTGCAGTTGATCAAGAGTGCTCGTCAGGCTGGATTAGCTCGGCAAGTTCTCCTAGGTTGCTGAGTGCGGGGGCGAGGCGGGCAAGGGTACGGAGCCGGATCGCGTAGGCGCGGCGTTGGATGTCCGTGCCGTGCTCGGCGATGGCCTCGGCGTGCTGGCGGGCCTGGTCGGAATCGCTGTGGGCCGCAGCGGATACTGTGGCGAAGAATGCCCCGGTGATGCCGGTAAGTACGTCCGGGCGGGCGTCCAGAACGCGATGCATGAATGGGACATCTGCCTGGTCGACGGCGGTGAATGCCTGCTCGATTGCGACGTCCCGGTCGGTGACGATCTCGTAGATCTCGTCGTAGGTGAGAGTTTCGGTGAGTTGGAGAACGGCGAGGTGCAGGCGCGCGCTGGGTGCGTTTGTCCCGGCGAGCAATGCCTGGACTTCTCGCGTGCGTAGTTTGCTGCCGTGTTCCTCGAGGAAGTCTCTGGACTCCGCCCAACTGGGAGTTGCGATCCACTCGCGGAGTAGCTGGGATACTTCGTAATAGTGCCTTCCACGGTCCAGGACGGTGTCAAAGCCTTCGGTATCGACCTGACCGAGGAAGACAGTGAGGTTGTCGATGGCCGGGTTTTGGGGGAAGAGAGCCGCAGCCAGTTCCAGGTGATGGCGGAAGTCCGGTTGCAGGAGCCGCTCGGCGTGCGCGCGTAGGAATGCTTCGGTGGCGGGCCAGCCGGCCACCTTGGCCCATTGGTTGAGAAGTTCGACAACGTCGTCGGGCAGGGGGTCACGGGCCCAGTTGGGCAGCCGCGGATCTTGGATGCCGAGGCTCGTTACGGTACTCCGTACCTGTTGCCGGGCCCGGCTCAGGGATGGTGGATCGCCGACAGCGCAGGCCAGCGCCGCCCAGACGAGCTGTTCTACGGCAAGAGCGACGTCAGCATGTGCAACAAGATAGTCGGCGTAGTGGGCACGAAGTTCCGCTTGGGCGAGCGGGCTGAGTTCCAGGTCAATGATGGCCTCCTCCCAGGCGGCAGAGGGGACTTTGGCGCCGTTCTGCAGGTCGGTGAGCTTGTTCAGGTATATCGCCAGGTTGGGGAGGTGGGTGTCTGGGTCTGTCTTCGCCAGGGTGCGGTAGTAGTCGACGGCCTCGGTGATCGAGGCCAGAGCCGCCCGCTGATCGCCGACCTCGCTCTGCCGGATGGCGAGGTTGTACAGGCTGCCAGCGAGGTTGGGAAGATAGACGGCCGGGTTTGCCTTCGCCAGGGTGCGGTAGTAGTTGACGGCCTCGGTGATCGAGGCCAGAGCCGCCCGCTGATCGCCGACCTCGCTCTGCCAGAGGGCGAGGTTGTTTAGGTACATCGCGAGGTTGGGGAGATGGGTTGCCCGGTCCGTTTCCGCCAGGGTGCGGCAGTAGTCGACGGCCTTGGTTTGCGAGGCCAGAGCCGCTTCATGGTCGCCGACCTCGCGCTGCTGGACGGCGAGGTCGTTGAGGCTGTCGGCGAGTTTGGGGAGGTAGGTGGCCAGGTCCGCCTGGGCGAGGGCGAAGTAGTAGTTGACGGCCTCGGTGATCGAGGCCAGAGCCGCCCGCTGATCGCCGACCTCGCTTTGCTGGATGGCGAAGTTTTTGAGGTACATCGCGAGGTTGGGGAGATGGGTGGCCTGGTCCGCTTCCGCCAGGGTGCGGCAGTAGTCGACGGCCTCGGTGTGCGAGACCAGTGACGCCCGCTGATCGCCGACCTCGCTCTGCCGAGCGGCGAGGTCGTTCAGGCTGTCGGCCAGGTCGGGAAGGTGGGTGTCTGGGTCTGTCTTCGCCAGGGTGCGGTAGTAGTTGACGGCCTCGGTGATCGAGGCCAGAGCCGCCCGCTGATCGCCAGCCTCGTTCTGCCGCCTAGCGAGGTTCTTCAGGGACATCGCGAGGTTGGGAAGGTGGGTGTCTGGGGCTGTCTTCGCCAGGGTGCGGTTGTGCTCGACGGCCTCGGTGATCGAGGCCAGAGCCGCCCGCTGATCACCGGCCTCGCTCTGCCGAGCGGCGAGGTTGTTCAGACCGTCGGCGAGGTGGGTGGTGGGGTCTGTCTTCGCCAGGGTGCGGTAGTAGTTGACGGCCTCGGTGATCGAGGCCCGAGCCGCCCGCTGATCGCCGACCTCGCTCTGCTGGATGGCGAGGTCGTTCAGACCGTCGGCGAGGTTGGGGAGGTGGGTGTCTGGGTCTGTCTTCGCCAGGGTGCGGTAGTAGTTGACGGCCTCGGTGATCGAGGCCACAGCCGCCCGCCGATCGCCAGCCTCGCTCTGCCGAGCGGCGAGTATGTTCAGGCTGTCGGCGAGTTTGGGGAGATAGGTGGCCCGGTCTCCTTGAGCGAGGGCGTGGTAGTAGTCGACGGCCTTGGTTTGCGAGGCCAGTGCCGCTTCGTAGTCGCCGACCTTGCTCTGCTGCCTGGCGAGGTTGGTGAGGCTGTTGGCGAGGTTGGGGAGGTGGGTGTCTGGGTCTGTCTTCGTCAGGGTGCGGTTGTGGTCGACGGCCTCGGTGATCGAGGCCACAGCAGCCCGCTGATCACCGACGTTGCTCTGCAGGATCGCGAGCTTGTTCAGGTACATCGCGAGGTTGGGGAGGTGGGTGTCCGGGTCTGTCTTCGCCAGGGTGCGGTAGAAGTCGACGGCCTCGGTGATCGAGGCCACAGCCGCCCGCCGATCACCGACCTTGCTCTGCCGAGCGGCGAGGTTGTACAGGCTGTCGGCGAGGTTGGGGAGGTAGGCGGGGTCCGTCTTCGTCAGGGTGCGGTAGTAGTCGACGGCCTCAGCGTTCGAGGCGACAGCAGCCCGCTGATCACCGACCTCGCTCTGCCGAGCGGCGAGGTTATTCAGGGACATCGCGAAGTTGGGGAGATGGACGGCCTGGTTTGCCTTCGCCAAAGCACGGTAGTAGCCGGCGGCCTCGGTGATCGAGGCCACAGCCCCTTCTCGATCTCCGTTATCACCCTGCCGGTTGGCGAGGTTGTACAGGCTGTCGGCGAGGTTGGGGAGGTGGGTGGGGTCTGTCTTCGCCAGGGTGCGGTAGTAGCCGACGGCCTCAGCGTTCGAGGAAAGAGCCCCTTCCCGATCCTCATCCGCACGCTGCTGGATAGCGAGGTTGTACAGGGACGAGGCGAGGATGGGGAGGTGGGTGTCTGGGTCTGTCTTCGCCAGGGTGCGGTAGTAGCCGATGGCCTCGGTGATCGAGGCCACAGCCGCCCGCCGATCGCCGACCTCCCCCTGCTGAACGGCGAGGTTGTTCAGGAATATCGCGAGGTTGGGGAGGTGGGTGTCTGGGTCTGTCTTCGCCAGGGTGCGGTAGTAGCCGATGGCCTCGGTGATCGAGGCCACAGCCGCCCGCCGATCGCCGACGTTGTATTGGCGGAGGCCGACGCGCTGAAGCTGGGCAGCAATGTTGGCGGGTTGAGAGGTGTCATCGGCCCGCAGGATCGAGAGCCGTCGGAGATCGGCATGCAGGCCGAGTTCGGGGAGGCCGATCGAAGTGACCGGGATGGCGCTGGAGAGCGCACCGAGCCAGGGCACCGCCGGGTCTTTGTCGATGAGTTGGTGGAGCGCGGATAGCGCGGTGCCGCCTTGCTCCATAGCGATAAGGAGGAGGGACTCCCAGCGGTCTGTTCTGGCGCTGCCCCACGCCGTCACCATGTCTGTGGTGCTGTCGGGTGCAGCTGCGGCGGCACGGTTGAGCTGGCGCAGGGCGGACAGAAGATGGTCGCCCTCAAGGCCGTCCAGGATGCTGGTGAGCAGAGCTCCGTCGTCGTGGAGTTCGTGGAGAGTGAGGTGGTCAGCGATGGGGTCCGGGCGCAGGACGAGGGGCTCGCCAGGCCCGGGTTGCAGGCAGGTGGTCAGTGTGGTGCGGACTGTCTCGCGCCATTGTGTGTCGTCGCGGAGCTCTTCCACGGCGCGTAGCGCGGCATGGACTTCTCTGCGGGTGGTGGGCGCGCGCAAGGTGAGGCTTGCGACGGATCGGTTGAGGACGTCGAGGGGAGCGTCGGCGTCTTTGGGTAGGCCGGCGATTCGGTTGTGGGTCTGGGTCCAGTAGGTGCGTTCGTGGGCGAGGACTTCTTCGTAAAGCTCCTCGCGTGTAGTGGGGAGCTGGTCGGGGCTGCGGGCGGCGAGGAGGGCCAGCAGGATGAAGTCCAGGGTGGTCCAATCGGCCGGTGCAGCCTGGTCGGCGGCCTCAAGGTCGAGGTCGGTGTCGGGCCCCTGGTGGAAGGTACGGGCGGCGCGACGGAAGATGGCGGCGCCGGCGGGGTGCTCGGGCGGGAGGTGCAGGGGGTCGCCTTCGCGGACGAGGTGGCCGTCGCGGTTCCATGTCCTGCGTAGAGTGGTGAGCCATTGGCCGTTGATGGCGCGGGCGGTCATGATGACGATAGCGGGCGCGGCGCCGCGGTCGACGCGGCGTTTGAGGATGGTCAGTAGGTGTTCGGCGTCGGCGGTGCGGGCGTCGGCGTAGTCGAGGACGATGAGGGTGGGGGAGACGACAGTGCCCAACCAGTCCCGCCCGGTGGCGCCTTCGCGTAAGTATCCGGTGTACCAGCCGTCGCGAGTGGCTAGTTGGTGGGCGAGCTCCAGAGCGAGTCGGGTCTTGCCCGCGCCACCGACGCCATGGATAACGGCGATGCCGGTGTAGGGTCCGGCGGCGGCGGTGCGGCACCAGTCGGTGAGGATGGTCAGCTCGTCCCGGGCCTGGAAGGGCACCACCGCGTGCTCGGCTTGCAGCACCTGCAGGGGCCGGTGCACAAGCGGGTCCAGCGCCACATACGGCGGGCGCAGCGGCTGGTCGTCAGGGCGGTCAGCCGGAGCATGGGTGTCGCGGGCACGCCAGGCACGGCCGATGTCGACAGCCAGACGCCAGGTCCACTCGCGGGCGTAGCGGGCCCCAGCACGCGCAGCATCGGTGAAGGCGGCGCTTGCGCCGAGGATGGGTGAGGAGGGCAGGGCCTGCGCGACGCCGATCGGGTCCAGTAGCAGCAGCGGCCTCGATGGCCCCGTAGGGTCGGTCTGGACCAGCTCGTCGAAGCCTCCGGGGCGGTTGGCCCATACGTCCACGTCCGGGATCTGGATGCCGTAGGAGTCGTCGGAGCCGAGGTCGTCGATCCACACGCCGAGCAGGGCGTGGGCGGCGCCTCCAGGCTCGGGCGGGTCGAGGATAAGGACGAGGGGATGCAGGCCGGAGTGGAGGCAGGCGCCAGCCAGGATCAGGGCGAGGTCCAGACAGGTGGCGTGCTTGGGGCACCACAGCACCTCGCCGGGCTGACGGATGACCTGGCGGTCGGGATCGTCGGAGGGCTCCTCGTGGGAGTAGGTGATCCCGGCACCGCTCAGTGCCTCGTACACCGCCTGGGCCTGCCCAAGCCGGCTGTCGGCCGGGGGTCCGGGCAGGTGGAGCAGGGCTGCCACCTCGTCGGGCAGCACGTACTTGGCCAGCGCGGCCGGTTCCCCGTCGAGGGACCAGCGGGGCCACGAACCGGCAGAACTCATGGAACCACCACCGCGAGGGTGTCGGACGCGGACAGGTCACCGACGCCGGGCACGGCCCGAACACTCACCCGCACGTCATAGAGACCGGGCTCCTGGCCGGGCAGTTCCGTGACGTAGCTACCTCCGTCACAGTCCCACTCGAGCCGAACTTCCGCGACCGCAGACCGCGGGCCGCGCACCGGGCGCAGGGTGGCCCAGACCGCGAGCCCGGCCTCGCCGGTGGTGGCCTCCTGCGGCAGGCTGCCCCCGCGCAACCGCACCCGAAGCGGGATCGTGGCGCCCTGAGCGTGGAGTTCGTCCATATCCAGGCCGAGGGCGGCCTCGCGTTCCTCGCCGCGGGCCGCGGTCAGCCTCTGCCGTTCCTCGTAGACCTGGACCAGGCCGGCAATCCAGTCGGCGGAGACGATGGGACCGTGGCGGTCGCGGGCCCGCCAGCCGGAGGTGTCGTGGCCGTCCATCTCCACCGGCACAGCCGAGATTGCCGGTACGGTGCCGTCGCCATGATCTTCCTCCCAGCCCGCCAGCTCCAGCCAGTCCGGCAGCATCTTGCTGACCTTCAGCGCGTGGCCATCCCAGACCGCCGAGCCCGCAGTGCGGTGGCTCCAGCCCAGCCGGGGCACCACCTGCGGCTCGGCGCCGCTGCGCGGCATGGCCTGCCACGCCTGTTCGATCTCCTCATGCAGCGCGAAGCCCTGCTTCGCCAGCAAGCGCAGGCTGTCCAGGGGAACATCATGGGGGTAGAGGGGAGCCGCGGCGGCGGTGTCCCAGACCATCGGGTAGCGGGGCAGCAACTCGGCCACCGACGGCCACTGGCCCAGCAGGTCGCTCACCCCGTCCAGCCGGATCCCCGCCACCCGTACACCGTTGGCCAGCAGTTGCAATGCCTTCGGGGCGCCGCGGTGAGGCGTGCCCAGTGTGATCAGGGCCCGGCACAGCGACCAGCCTTCCAGCGGGCCCAGCCAGTACCGTGCGATCAGACCGCCCATCGAATGAGCGACCACCACGACCCGCCCCGCCCGCTCGGACGGGGCGACATCCTGCAGCCGGTTGTGGACGTCGGCGGCGAGCAGCTTCGCGGCGTGCCTGACGCTGAGGCGGAAGTCGTACGGGAACAGCACCACGTTCGCGTCTGGGTTCCGCCGGTCTGGGTGCCCAACGTCGATGACCGTACCGGGCAGGGCCTGGAGGTTCGCCACCAGCCGTTCGTAGCCAGGGACAACAGTCCAGCCCGGCAGCAGCCGCTTGGAGCCAATCAGACCCACCGCCCGCAGCGGCTCATCCATCGACAGTCGGCACGGCCGCGACAGCAGGTCGGCGATGTCGCAGAAGCCTGCGTCCCACACAGTCTCCGGCTGTTTGAGGCCGTCCTCAGGCCGCCGCTCCAGCACGCTGCCACCGATCCCGGGCAGCACGTAAACCAGATGCCTGCGTCCCATTTCCCCAGCCTCCCCCGCCCGGGCCGCATCCACCAGTCCACACCAAGCCGCTTCTTTTACCAGTAAAAGGTAGACGGCGGGAGTTCCGGGAATATCCCCCTTTCAAAACCTCTCGACTCGCGCGGTTTCTGCAGACGCGGTAGAGGACAGCACGGCGCTGACGCGGCCGTACCCGGCGGACGGAGACGTCAAGCACCAACGGTCTCACTGTCTCCGGCGCCAACGCCCGCCCGTGGCGCGCGGCGCGGTCGGACCTGTCGAGGAGGGATCGGTACAGCCTGCGGTCTCACGCTGGATGCCCGTTTACTCCTGGGGATGGAGGGAGGTCAGTCGTCGGCTGCTGCCGAGTTTCTTCTTCAGAGCGAGGTTTTCGTGGTAGAGGTTCGCGGTCACCGTCGCGAGGGCGTCGAGTTCGCCGTTGAGCTGCGTGATCTCGGCTCTCGCCTTACGAAGCTGCCTGCGGAGCTCGGCGATCGTCTCGTCCCGGGCGACCTCGCCGGGGGTGCGGAGGACGGGTCGGGCGACCTTGGCGTTCCACTCAGCGAGGATGTCGTCGGCGCGGTGGACGGTCGCGTGGCTGACCTGGGCTTCTCGGGCGAGGTTCTCCTTGGTGAGGGCGCCGTCGGTGTGCAGGGGCTCGCCGGCCAGCAGCCGGGCCATGGCCTCGCGGAGCTTGGTGGCGGTCTTGGCGGACACCGGCATCAGGAGGTGACTCCTTCTTGTCGAAGTGTTCGGGTGATGCGCTGGACGTCGGCGAGACGGATCAGGACGGCCTCGCGGCCGGGTGGTGCCAGGGTGGGGTCCTGGGCTCTGGCTGTGAGGTCGTCTTCCTCGGCGATCCAGATCGGTGCATGTCGTCGGGTGATCACGGAGTTGCGGCAGCGGTCGGGTTGGCAGGCGCCGATCAGCGGGGCCGTGCCGCGCTGATCGGCGGGCGAGCAGCCTCGCATCGACGGCCCAGTCGTAGAAGTTGTTGATCAGCGACCGGCGCTTTCGCCATGTGGCCGGCTTGTCCGGCGCCTCACGATGCTCGGTGCAGTCCTCCCGGTAAGCCACCAGATCGTCTTCCGTGGCCGACACCAGGTCGGTCGGCACGGGGAGCTGGCCCAGGAAGTCGACCAGGTCCAAAGCGTCGTACGTGTAGTCCTCCAGCGACTTCGCCTTGAGCGACTTCGACAGCTCCAGGAAGAACGAGCACAACGGCTCAGCCGGACGCATGCCGAGATCAAGGAAGAAGGGCGTGCCCTCCTTCACCGCCCCGGGCCGCTGTACGTACGCCACCGCATCGAAATCGACTCCCGGCGGTGCCTCGTAGAACCGACGCACCTTGCCGTGAGACACAAAGAAGTGATCCACCCCAACTCCCTCTGAGACAACAAGAGGTCAGGGAACCTAACGGTCTCCCCGCTCTCCCGGTGTCGCCTCAGATGGCACATGAGACAGTCAGAGATCCTTGTCCTAACGCAGCCGCTCCCAGTCGACCTTGGTCCGTGTGACAGGCAGCGCGTCGACCGAGTCCGTGGTGTAGAGCGGGACGTCGACCGCACCGGCCTGGCTCGTGCCGAAGCGGACCTCTACCGACTGCGCGGGCTTGATCCACCCAAGCCGCACCATGTGGTCGAAGACAGCGGCGGCGCCAGGCCGGCCGGTGGTCTCAGCCGATCGGCCGGCGGATCTCCTCGCGGACCTGAGCCGTCGCCTCCGCCGCAGCGGCGAGGTCGACCTCCTCCGGGGACTGCGTCGCCCCGGCGGCCGTGATCACCGACACCGACGCGTTGGTGTTCTCGTCGGCCCACGCGCAAATGGGAAGCGGACTGCTGCCGCCGCCGGTCTGTGCCATGGTGACGACCTGGCAGGTGATGGTGACCTCCGAGCCGGCCGGGGTGAAGTCCTTCGCCGGTACGGAGAGCGTGGCGCCGTCCGCCGTAGCGGCGCCGTCGAGGATCTGCCTGCGGGCTGCGTCCGGGTCCTTGATGCTGCCGTGCATGCCGGAGAGCACCAGTACACCGCCCTCGGACTTCGAGGTGTACTGGGCCACGGTGGCCTGCGGGTCACGGATGTTGGACTCGTCGACGGCGGACGACTCGAGCTGCTGCTGCCGCTGGGCGGACTGGTCGTCGGCGAGCTCGTACTTCCCGTCGAGGAGCGTCTTCGGTGCCGTCAGTTCGTACTCTGTCGCCGGGAATTCGCTGCCGCCGCCCGCATCGTCCGAGCGCTCGTTGCCGCTGTTGCCGAACCAGACGAGGAGGAGGATCAGCGGGATCGCACCGAGCGCCAGGGTGAGCGTCAGGCCGGTCCGGTTCTTCCTCGGCGGCGCCGGTGGCGGGCCGTAGGGCGGGGGGCCGCCCCAGCCGCCCGCCGCCGGGTGAGGCGGCTGCCCGTAGCCGGGCTGCGGATGCCCCGGCTGCGGGTACTGCGGATACTGCTGGTACTGCGGCTGGCTGTACGGATTCGGCTGCTGCCCGTACGGGTTCTGCGGTGTCGACATGACCATGACGCTACTTCACCGGCAGTGGCACCTCTCCACCCCACCGGCACGCTAGGCACCTCGTCTTGGCGCCGGTGCCCGATGTGGAACTGCCAGGCGGGGGGACTTCCGGGCGGCGAGGCTGCCTGCGAGCCCTGCTCCTCAGCGCCGCTCGCCGGTGTCCGACCCTCGCGCGGCGGCGTGCAGTGGTAGGGGCGGCGACGTGGTGCCGTACCGTCGGCCTGCCGCCGTGAGCCAGCGTTCTTCCTCTACCCCCACGATCGCGCCAGCGACCCCACCGGCATCCACCGCCACGGCGCCCCCGGCGAAGTGGTCGACCCGAGAACCGTGGAACCCAAGAAGGTCGGCGAGAGGAGCCACCGGTCCCCGCGCGGCACGGCCGGCACAGCGATATCAGCTCCGAACTGACCGCCCGGAGGACCCGAACTCCCGGCCACGCGGCCGGACGAAGCCCCCGTACCGCTCATCCGATGCCTGCCTGGAGCTCGCTCAGCCCTGCATGGCCGGCTACCGCAGGCGCGGCGAGAGCGGCGCGGGGGACTGGTGCACCGTCGTTTGCTCCTGCGAGGCAGCGGGCGCGCTTCTTGCAGGCGGGGGCGCAGCCTGATCCTCGCGCCCCCGCATGAGTTTGTCGGCAGCGGCGCGGATCTCGGCCTCCCGCCCTGCGTACGGATGCGGCTCCTCAGCTGCTGCGTCCGGGCGCAGCTTGCCGAGCTCGTTGTACCGGGCCCGGTACTCGGCGCAGGCCTCCTGCCAGCGCGTGGGCGCGATCGCCGCCTCCCACGGGATGGTGAAATCGGCTCGGTGCGTCACCCACGGCCGCTGCGCCTCCCGCCACGACATCGCTGCCAGCCGCACCGGCACCCCGGGCGAATTGTAGAACCTGACCCAGGTTGCTTCGACATGGTGCTCCGGCATCTCTCCGGACAGCGGCAGCACATGAAAGGCGAGATGGGTCCCCGGCGTGGCCGAGGGGCCCTCCAACAGGTCGTCGTGGGCGAGGTCGTCGAAAGTCGCGCGCTCGGTGCTGTTCCAGGCGGCGTCCGCCGGTAGATTCCCGTGGCCCAGGTGCTCCAGCAGCTTCTGGGCCCGCTGGCCGGCGTCGCGGCCGCTGTCGTGCACCAGACGGTGCAGCCCGGGCGGCAGGGCCACCTGCAGCCCGCCGTACAGGTCGTCCACGGCCGGGTCAGGGCCCTGCACGCGAGCCGCACGATAGGAGGCCGCGAAAGTCTGGGCCTCCGCCTCCAGATCCTCGTCGTAGCGGTACTCCGCCTCGCGATGCCCGTCCAGGCCGCAAAACCGGTTCGTGTAGACGTTCTGGGCCTTGTCGGCCGCCACTTGCACGGCATCGAAATACGTGGCCCACTCCGACGGCGGCCGGTTATGGATGTTGCGTTCCGGCGCGGGCTCGCTGTACCGGTCCCACCACCGGGCTCCCTCCCCGGTGCGGCCCCCGTGGTCGATCCACGCGGTGGGATGCGCCGCGTACAGTGCGTCCATCATGACCGACGCCAGGTTCCGGCGCTGGAACTGAGGATTCACCAGCAGCATCAGAACCGACAGGGCGCGCCCGTCAGGGTGGAGCAGAAAATCCAGGTGCCCCGCTGGCGCGCCGCCGACCAGCGCCATCAGGCGCCGAGCCGACCACGCTCCGCCGACCTCGGTCTTCCAGTCGGTCAGCCACAGCGACACCCCTTCGCCCGATAGCCGTGCCTGCGCTCCCGCCATGACCGCCGCCTACTCGCGAGGCGAGGGCAGAGGCACAGCCGCCACCACGCGGCTGCTCGCCTGCCGGACCCCGGGAAGACTCCCGAGAGCTGCGCGGACGCTCTCCTCCACCTGCCGCCTGCGGGCCGCGGCGCCACCCTCGACCTCCAGGACGGACTGCACCGTGACCGCCACCGTGCCCGCTCCCGCCAGGTCCTGAACTCCGGCGTGAGTGACCACACGCGCCACACCAGTGACATCGCCGCGCGCATCGGGCTCCGACCGGGCGTCGAAGATCACCTCGCTGACTCCGCTCAGCGCCCCCATCAGCCGGTCGACCGCCTCAGCCGGCCCGACCAACTGCACCTGCGTGAACATCGGATTCTGCGGATTCGGCACTGCTACTCCCTGGAAAACAGGCGCTGGCTCAAGGCGCCGGAGTGGACTGCGAAGGCCACCCCTGCGTACGCGACAGCGGGCCAGTGTCGCAGGCGGCACGCGGACTCAGCCATTCAGGTAGCTGCAGTACACGTAGCCCCACCGGCCCGTATCGGGGCCCGACGTCACCTTCCCCCACGCCCGGCTGCTGCCGTTGGGGTAGGCCAGGAGTAGTGGGTGAAACCGGTTCCCCTCGCCAGGATGCCGAGGGAGGTGTAGAACGTGCCGGGACCGGTCCGCAGGTGAACGGCGCTGATCGTCGTCGCCGTCCGCGGCTCGTTCCACTGGAACTGGCACTGCGACGGGATGGACACCGCGGAGGCGGCGGGCGCGACGGCGAGAGATGCTCCCCCCATCGCGAGAACCACGGAACTGACGACGGCTACGACGCGCGACCTGAAGCGCATGAGGACCCCCTTGCACTCAACAACAGTGCAAGGAACCTGCGGGCCCGCGAACGCCCACAGCAGGCACAGCGGCCCGACGTCCCACCGCCTGACACCGCAGTCTGCGACGTCGTTCCAGCGCGCGGAACGTGCAAAGCCGAGGGCGGCCCCCGCGCAACGTGCGAACAAACGCGGAGGCCGCCAGCCGCCCGTCCTGTCGAAAGCGGCCTTCCCACCACGGTACGAGCGCTGAATCAACGCCGCGCGCCAACCATCAGACAGCGTGTCGACTCGGACATGACGGCTCTCCGTCCCGTCCCGTCCTTCAAGACCCTGCCTGCGGCAAGAGCTACGCCGGCATCAAACGGTCAGCCGGCGGGGCTTGCCGGTGACCTCCTGGAGGAGCCGGGACTTGAGCCTGTTGCGCTCCGCCGACGTCAGCCGAACAGGATCCAGAACGCCGGGAGAGGCCTCGTACGGGCACAGCGCCTCACGGATGCGGGCATACGCCTGCGGGTGGCGGGCGGACAGGAGCCGGTCGGCGTGCTCAACGGCCTCTCGCCGCGCGACCTTCTCGGGAGCGGCGGCCGCGCGCTCCGTGATGGCTTCCATGAGGCGGCGTACGATCCGATCGCATTCGTGCTGCCGCTGCTGGACGGCGCAGTAGAACCGCCGACTATTGATCACCCGCATGGCCCTGTCGTGCCCCAGCAGGCGCAGATCCTCCGCGAGTGTGCCCAGCGCCGTGTGGGAGGACGCACGCGCCGGCTCGAGCGTCATCTCCACCAGCTCCTCCAGCGCACTGCTCCAGCGGCGCAGGACGAGAGGATGCCGCAGAAGGACGTTGCGCTCGTTCTGTTCCCGGGCATCTTTGGCCACCACACCGCGGAAAGACTGCGGCCCGCGCTCCAGCAGAGCTGCCACCGGCGGCGTCATCGTCACGGTCACATCGCCCTCATGGCACGCACGCTCGATCGATTCGAAGACATCCCGCGCGGCGGGCCGCTCCCAATCCTCCGCAAGACCCCGCTCGGCACAGACCTGGGCCACCAGCCCCGCATAGTCCTCGGGGAAGGCCTTCGACAGCCACGTCAGCGCCGTGCGCTGCGCACTGAGCAGCTTCTGCCGATCGTCCGATCGCTCGTACTGCTGGCGGCGGAAGTCCGCGGCGAGACGACGCGACTCATGCAGACACGCCCGCACCCGCCGCAATTGCCCCTCCACACCCTCCCTGCGGTCGTCGCCGACCAGCGCCATGCGCTCGGCAGAGACCTGCAGTTCCCCCTCAGCCCACAGCAGAGCGTCCGTCCAGTCCTGATGCCATTCCAGGCTGCGCAGCAGCCGCCTCACCGGATGCGACAGGCGGCGTGTGGCATCCGCAATCGCGACAGTGACGAGATTGCGGAAGTCCCGCTCGAACAAAGGCACCAGCTCTTCCGCCGACAGCTGGTGTACCTCCCGCAGCCGGACACGATCTTCCACGACGACCCCCGCCCCTGAGCGATGACACGGTGCAACTACCCACCGTAATACCGGAAATGCTCTCGAGTAGCCGCCTCCGACGGGAGACTGGTCCGGTGTGTCCTCGAACCCGGAATGCGCCGCAACGGCGGCGACCCGGCAGCACCACCTACGACACCGCTGACGGTGAGGACCACGACCATCACCGCGCCCGCTGAACTGCGAGCCCCGCACGGCGGAACCGGAAAGCCGGGTACCTCCGGTCACCGCGGGCCCACCGTCACGCTGCGAGGACAAGCAGACCGCTTGGCCGCAGCAGAGCGCTGAGGCGAGCCGTGCGCACGAGGAACCTGCGCCGGCCCGAAGGCCGGGTGACCGACGAGCCAGTCATCGGCGCACACGCTTGCGGATGCCCCAGGCCATGACGAGAGCCAGCACAGCAACGACCGATGGCTACTGCTGTCCAGTCGCGAACGGCCTCCCCGGTTGAGGCAGGCCGCCGACCGCCGACGTGCTCGGGCGGATCACTCGGGCCAGCTGACGAACGGTGCGATCGGCCTCGCTGCGCACCTGCGCCGGAATGTCGCCAAGCTCCGCAACGAGCCGGTCGTACATCGGCGCTTCATGCCACACGGTCAATCCGTCCTTCCCGAGAACCGGTTCCGCTCCCGTTCGGCCGGAAGCGGCTGCGGAGTGTATGCGGAACCGGCGAGGAGTGATGCCTGTCGCGGACGCCGCGGCGGGAACCTGCGCGACGTACCGCCTTGCCGGTGGAGCGAGTGCCGAGAGAAGGGAACCGTCCAGCCCCGGCGTGGAGGGCGCGAGTTCCGCACCTCTCGGACGACGCAAGCCGGATCCGCCCTTCACTGCGGTCCGCGCTCACACATGCACATATCCTCCCCATCGACGGACGGTCGCCAGGGCCTACGGCGGCTGCGGACCGGAACGGAGCCGTCGGACAGGTCGCTGACCTTCGGCCTCTCCGCTGTGTGGGCAGGCTGAGTGGCCGTCACCACGCGCGGCAGCCGCTCGATCATCCCAACCCTTGAACCGCCAAGGCAACTTGACGTACCGAGCCCTGGAACGAGACAGCAACGGCTGCTGCTTCCTGCGAACAACTGGGAGATCGTCGTGGCTCGCAGCGACCATGGTGCGGATCGGCCCTGGTTCCAGGCGTCTGCATCCCTCAGATGCCTCTCGGACATGAGAACAGGAGCATCTGGTGACTCACCCTGCAGCTCTGGAGAAAATGCTCGCCGTACGAGCGGCCCTCCACGCCGCTCCCCACCCGCGGCCGCGATTCGATTTGCGGCACCTGGACGACGTGCTCCGCGCCTACGCCGCCGAACGGGGCCATTCCCGAGAGCTGTGGGACCGGAGCTTCGCCGACTGGGAAGGCCGGCACCGGACCCTGCTGCCCTTGCTGCTGGACCTGCTGGCCAGCGTGCGGCACCGCCAGGACCACGTGCCCCGAGACGGCGACATCCTCCTGAAGGGACCAGCACTGGGCTTGCTGCACGCGCGGTTCCCGCAGGCGGTTCCCGACCCTGTTCGACTGCTACAGGCGGTCGAGGAGCAGTACCAGCAAGAGAATGCCCTCTGGGCGCATCATCAGGCCGACCGCCCCCTCTACTCGGTCGGACGGGTGGACGGCAGTAACGGCAGACGTGACCTCGTCTACGACCACGCTGCCGAGGCAATGCAGGACTTCCTGCACGCCGACCGCCCTGGCCACCGCATGCGGCTACACCTCTATCCGGACGGCAGGCCGGCCCAATTGATGCCGGTGCACAACCTGCTCGCCCAGGCCCACAGCGCCATGTCCAGTGACCTTCTGCTCGCTTACCAGGCACTTTGGCTGCGTTCTCGCCTCACACAGGACGCCCCCGGGCTCTTCACGGCGGATGCTGACGACGACCCGGCCCGTCAGCGGTGGAGCATGGCCGCAGCGGACTGGTACCTGACGTTCGGCAGCCCCCTCACCCAGACCATCATCGACACGGCAGTGGAGCACGACGAGTACCAGCGCGCAGGCATGACCGCACCAGTCCTGTCCAGGAGCCGTCCGGCGCGAGCCGACGAGCTGCCCGCCGTCGGACCTTTCGCCGGGCCCGCCCCGATGGACGCACTCCAGCTCACTGAGTACTGGGCGGCGCGCACACGTCAGGCTCTGAACTCCGCGGCCGCCGCCGACACCCGGGACACCACCGAACTCGCCGACGCTTACCGCCTGCTGCAGCCGCTGGCACAATCCACCCCGCTGAACGAGGCCCGGCAGGCCACAGAAGCGCTTTTGAACGAGCTGACCCTACGAAGTCAGGATGCCAACCGGCTGTGGGCATTGAAGGCACCTCTCACGGACGACCTCGCGCTCGGCGAGGCGGAAGCGACGGCCAATCCCCACACCGCGCCTGTGAAACTCGATCCGGACCGTGAGCGGATGATCCGCGCCGCAGAAGCCGAAGCCCGTGCCCTCACCGCCGCCCAGTACCACCCATCGAACCCCGCCTCCCCAGACGCCGAAGCACACGACATCGCCCTCGCCCCGCCGCCGGATCTGAACGCACTGCGCCACGACCCCTACGGCGCGGCCTGGCGCCAAACCCATCCCCGAGCCGCACGGGCATACACCACCAGCGCACTGGAAGCGGCACGCCCCGACACCCACCCGGCCCGGGCCGAAGCCGCGGCGACCCTTCACCAGCTGCGCACCGCACGCCGTCAGGCCCTGCACGTCATGCTGGGGCGCCTCCACGCACACCGTCCCGACCTCCCACCCGACCCCCCGGCCGCCCGGCACGTGACCACCAGGGGTGAGGAACTGCAGCGGTCGGCGGACCGGGCGGCAGTCCTGGCCGCCTTCCCCACGACCCACGACGCGCACCTCTGCCTCCACGGCATGATCATCAGTCTGGACGAGCAACTCTGGGCAACCCAGGAGAACCTGCAACGCGCGAGCAACCCGGACAGCAGCGACGCCCGGCTCGCCTCTGCCGCACAGCACGAACGGGCAGCTGAAATTCGGGCACTTATCGAGGTAGCCCGTCAGCTCGAACAGCTCGCCCCAGCATCGACCCCGACCTCCACCTACGATCGGATCTACGCCGAAGCTGCCCTCATTCGCTCCCCGGCCCAGCCTGAATCGCATGCCACCCGCCAGCAGACGGAACCGACCCCGCTTCACACTCACCGCCGTCAGGGCCCGCAGCACTGACCCATCACACACGCTGACGGGGGTCATGCCACCCGAGGGGAGACTGTGCAGATGGTCGCTCGGGCCGGGCCGCTACCAGCCCGCCTCAGTTTGGGCCTTGGCGTACAAGCAGGCGGCGATCTCATGACTGCCCTGGAGGGACCACCAGAACAGGCCCAGCAGTGAATCGTCGGACGAAGCGCTGGCGGCCATCCCGAAGCGGAATTTCCGCTCCGCCGTCCTGCTACTCGCTCACTCGCCGGTGACAGCCGGACCTCCGGGGGCGGAACCGCATAGCAGTGTGCCCGGCGGCGGCATCGGCTTCGAGGACGGGGCGTCGCCGGGCCCTTACAGGGTGACACGCCGGACCGACATCGCCGCAGCCAGGCTCGCATCGATACGAGAGAGGCACAGCGTCCAAGTCTCCCCACGAACGGCCACGGCACCGGACGCAACACCAGACGACCAGCTCCCCAGGCCACGAGAGGGCGGGCCGGTCAGCTCGACGCCGAATACGCACTGACCCCGTCCCTTCCCACACCTGAAACACCGCCGAGCCCCCCGTGCCGAGACCCGCTGATTCGTGCGGTGATTCGCCGGGTGCCCTCGGTGCGCGACTCATGTGTCACGGCTCTGAGGCCGGAACGGCGGCGCTGCGACTGGTTGCGGCCTGAAGGGCCTACCGGTTCCAGTCAGTCCAGCCGAGATCAGCGGGCGCTGTGCTACCTGCGTGCCCGCAGTCAGTCCCCCGGTGCACCCGCGACCATTTCCGCCCCAGCGCTCCCACACCACGGGACCACCTCCCGTCCAGGCCGCCGCCGGCCCGCAGCACCCGGCAGCCTGGACCGACCGGCCACCCGGGCGGCACACCGCCAACGGGACGAGGGAGAGATTGCGCGTGCCCGACACCGACCGCCTGTACGCCCTGTCCAGTCAATGCCCACGGGGGCAGTCTCTCGGTCACCGGCCCATCGTAGAACCCGCTCCAGGCTTGACCGCCAACCCCGCGGCTTCGGTACCAGGACAAAGATCGGCTCGGTGAGCGGCCTCGTCGTCCTTGCTCTGTCGCTACGCCCTTCGTGGTGACCCGCCCGCCGACGGACCACTGGTGCGCCTGCCTGGTTACCGGCGAGGCTGGGATTCACTTGCTCCATGGGGCGCTTCCTGTTCACCGGCTGCCTGGCGGTGAACGCCACCCGTCTCGCCGCAGCCATCACCATGGGGGCTCCTTCACCGATGACCGCTGCCCCGTCGCGCCTCGGTGCAGGTTTGCCGCCGCCCCGGTCCAACAGCGCAGGCGGTTGGACCCTGGACGACGGAACAGCACCTGTGCCAGGCCGCCGCGGTGCAACCATGGCGCCGTCGTGGAGGCCCGGGACGGAGGAGCAACCACACGGGTCCTGCGAACCTGGTCCGTACTCTGGCTCCGCGAGACCTGGTGGACCGTCAAGGTGCCACAGCCGACGCCGGATTGCTGGACATGCACGCCAAGATGTCCGGCCGCGGTGGGCGGTACTTCGCGCACGACCGCTGCTCACCGCACTGCACCGCCAGGGGGAAACGGAGCAGCACCGCAGTCTGAAGCGGGCCCTGGCCACAGCCGTGCGTGCTGCCGGTTACGATGCGGCTTTGGAGGCCACCGCCCACCACCAAAAGTGGCGTGCCGATGTGCTTGAACCAGGCCCGATGGCCGGCGCACCGCCCTGGAAGCACAGTTATCCAATAACACGGGAGGGGCCATGGAAACCCGAACCGATCTCTGCAAAGTCTGTGGGGGCACTGTCGCCCAGAGCGTCAGCGATGGATGCACGGCGTACACCTGCATGCACCCCTGCGCAGTGTGCGGTCACATCGGAGACGTTCACCGTGACTGGTACAAGCCGGGCCACTGTCGCCGCTGCCACGAAGGGCCGGAGCTGCGGCACGACTTCGTCCCAGCTGTTTCCTCTCTGGCGACCTGATGGGCTCTTATCCGGTTCCGCGCCAGGCGGCGGAGCTGTCGACCGACCGGCACGACCCTCGCGACGACTGGCCCAAGGAGGCGCGCGCCCTCGCAGACCACCTCGCAGGCATCTACGGAGACCACTACTCGATCCCCATCACGGCCGGAGGATCTTCGCCTCCTTCGACGATGTTCTGGAGCGCACCCGCCGCTATCAGGACAGCTTGCTGGCTTGTGCCGGCGTCGTCCGCGGCGTGAGGTGAGGCACAGGGTTGTCGACTGCCTGCCCCGAGCCCAGACGTGATGACGCCCAGAGTCTCTGCCGCCGCCGACCGCCTCGTCGCTCATGCGCCGAAGCTGTGTGTGGGGGGACTGAGCTGCTCCCGGTTCGGCCGACGCGAGCAACGACCAGTGGCGAGTCGTCGTTGCTGCCATTAGATCGGAGAGGCGGAAGGATCCGCAGATCAACGATCCGTCACGTTCTCGCCGCTGGACAATCCGTCATCTTGATCGCAAGGCGGCCGACCTGTCGCCGGCTCGGTTCGATGCTGGGCCGGGCGTACCACGTTGCTGGCCGAGCGCGCCAACTCGGAGGGCGGAGAGCTGCCATGTCCTCCTGAGTGACCCCAACAGGGAATTCGTAGCGAGGAACACTCGTGCGCACTGACGGCATCACGTCACAGCAAGTCGGTGAGATTCGGCCCAAGGCCGTCGACGATGTCCGGTGCCTTGATCGCGTACTCTTCAGCAGCCCCGAAATAGGTCGCCTCACCAGGCTCAGTCGCCACGCCCAGCAGGGCGTCCAGACCCCGCAGTGCAGCCGCGAGACGCGGAGCGTTGCGGGCAAAAACGGCGTGATGGGGCTTGCCCTGGAAGTCGCTGATCCCCCAACCACGGCAGGATCACCCCGACCAGCAGTTCCCGGGACACCGCTCAGCGGCCTGACTGCATCCGGCAACTGCGCCGCCTACGGACATGCCGAGATCGCATAGGTGGAGCGTGCGGTCCACCGAAATCCGAACCGCCAAGTCTCCTGCCAAGGGTGTGGTTCGAGCACAGGACCAGTAGCCAATCTAAAATATCCGCATGTCGGGACTTATTGGTCGATTCAGGTCTTTCTTGGTTGCCCGGCGCCCAGTCGGTTCCGCTCGCAGTTCGGGAAAGGGCCTGCGCTCGGTGCTGAGTGTCCGCAGTGTCGTCGGCCAGATGTTCGTGCTGCAGGTAGCAGTCGTGGTGCTGCTTGCCATCGGTGCAGTCATCATGCTTGTGCTGGCAGCCCAGCGGGAGAGCACCCGAGAGGCCAGCAACCGTTCATTCGCTGTCTCGCAGGGCTTTGTCAGTTCCCCGGGGCTTGTGGAGGCCATGAAGTCCCCGGATGCCACCGCCATCCTGCAGCCGAGGGTCGAGGAGGCCACCAAAGGCTCCGGTGTGGATTTCGTGGTTGTTCTCAACCGGGGCGGAAACGTCCAAGCCACCACCGGGGTGCTGCCCATCGGCGGGCACACCAATACGGACATGGCCCCCTTGCTGGCCGGGCGGAGCGTGAGGGAGGAGGTTGTAGGCATCATCGGCCCTCAGACCCGGGCCTATATCCCCGTCAAGGAAGCCGATGGCTCAGTGATCGGCGCAGTCGGCGCCGGGATCACGCTTGAGCATGTCAGCGACAGGGTCGAAGAGCAGCTGCCGCCCGTGCTGGCCGCTACCGCCGGCGCGGTGGCCGTCACCATGGGGGGAACCATGCTGCTCAGCCGTCGGCTGCTGCGCCAGACCCACGGCCTTGGCCCCGCCGAGATCACGCGGATGTACGAGCACCATGACGCGGTGCTGCACTCCGTGAAGGAAGGGATCCTCATCGTCGATGAGGACAGCCGGCTGCTGCTCGCCAATGATGAAGCCCAGCGGCTGCTCGATCTCCCCTCGGAGGCGGAGAGCCGGCATGTCGGCGAGCTCGACCTCCCGCCCCGCACTGCCGAGCTCCTGGCCTCAGGCAGTGAAGCCACTGACGAGGTGCACCGGGCGGGGGGCCGACTGCTGGTGGTCAACCAACGACCCACCGACCGATACGGAGGCCCCCCAGGCAGTGTCGTGACGCTCCGGGACTCAACAGAGCTGCAGGCACTGTCCGGGAAAGTGAAAGCTGCGCGGCAACGCCTCAAAGTCCTCTACGACGCCAGCGTGCGCATCGGCACCACCCTCGAGGTGACCCGGACCGCTGAGGAGCTGACCGAGGCGGCGGTACCGCACTTCGCCGACTTCGTCACCGTCGATCTGGCGGAGCCGGTACTGCGCGGCGAGGAGCCAGCCGGTACGGAGCACCAGCTGCGCCGCGTCGCCACCACCGGCGTCCGGGAGGACCATCCGCTCTATCCCACGGGCGAACTGATCACCTTCGTCTCCTCAACCCCGCAGGTCAGAGGCCTGTCCATCGGGCGGGCCGTTCTCGAGGCAGACCTGCGCACCGCAACTGGATGGCGAGCACAGGACCCCGGACGCGCACAGCGGATCATCGACTCCGGGCTCCACTCTCTGATCACCGTCCCGCTGGCCGCCCGGGGGATCGTCCTGGGGGTGGCCAGCTTCTGGCGCTCGGAAACACCCGAGCCCTTCGAAGGAGACGATCTGGCCCTCGCCGAGGAGGTGGCCGCCCGCGCCGCGGTGTGCATCGACAACGCCCGCCGCTACACCCGCGAGCACACCATGGCCGTCACCCTGCAGCGCAGCCTGCTGCCACGCGGCCTGCCCGAGCAGTCCGCACTGGAGGTGGCCCACCGCTACCTGCCCGCCCACGCCGGGGTCGGTGGCGACTGGTTCGACATCATCCCCCTGCCCGGCGCGCGCGTCGCCCTCGTCGTCGGCGACGTCGTCGGCCACGGACTGCACGCCGCCGCCACCATGGGCCGCCTGCGCACCGCCGTGCACAACTTCTCCGCGCTGGACCTGCCCCCGGACGAACTCCTCGGACACCTCGACGAGCTGGTCGACCGAATCGACCAGGACCAAACAACCGAGGAAAACAGCCACGACGTGGCCGGCGCCACCTGCCTGTACGCGATCTACGACCCGGTCAACGGGCACTGCACCCTGGCCCGCGCCGGACACCCCCCGCCCGCCGTCGTGCTCCCCGACGGCACGGTGGATTTCCCCGACGTGCCCGTCAGCCCTCCCCTGGGCGTGGGCAGCGGCCTCCCGTTCGAGACCGCCGAACTCCACCTGCCCGAAGGCTCCCGCATCATCCTCTACACCGATGGCCTCATCGAGAACCGCCACCACGACCTCGACACCGGCCTCGGCCTACTGCGCACCGCCCTGACCGGCCG
The DNA here is from genome assembly GCF_040675505.1 of Streptomyces sp. NPDC049597. Lineage (NCBI taxonomy): Bacteria > Bacillati > Actinomycetota > Actinomycetes > Kitasatosporales > Streptomycetaceae > Streptomyces > Streptomyces sp. NPDC049597. The sequence continues at coordinate 1,607 of NZ_JBFAOY010000022.1, read as the reverse complement.
ACCGCACCTCACCCCAGAGGAAACCTGCCAGGACATTCTCGACGGCACGCTCCCCGAACGCCCCAGCGACGACATCGCACTGCTGGTGGCCCGCACCCGTCTGCTGGACCCCGCGCACGTGGCCCAGTGGGACGTCCCGTCCGACCCCGCAGCCGTCGCCCCCATCCGTATCCAGTGCGCCCGCCAGCTGGAGGCCTGGGGACTTGAGGAGATCGCCTTCAGCACCGAGCTGATCCTCAGCGAACTCATCACCAACGCCATCCGCTACGGCACCCAGCCCATCACGGTCCGGATGCTGCACGACCTCACACTGATCTGCGAGATCTCCGACGGCTCCAGCACCTCCCCACACCTGCGCCGGGCCGCCACCACCGACGAGGGCGGACGCGGCCTGTTCCTCGTCGCCCAGTACGCCGAACGCTGGGGCACCCGCTACACCGCCCGCGGCAAAATCATCTGGACCGAACAAGCACTCCACAACGGAGCCACAGAACCAGACACCGACCTCGACGCCCTCCTTGAGCAGTGGGATGAATGACCGTACGTCTGGCTCCACTGGAAGCACATCCGTACTCAGTACGCCCGCCAGCTGCAGGTCCTGAAGAGTTGAGGGGACTTGGCCTTGCTGCGGACGCGCGGCACGATCTCGACCTTCCTGGCGCTCTACACCGCCGGTCCGCGAGCGCGAGCGCGAGCCGCACCCGTCCAGGACATTGCCACGGCAGTCCGCGACGGCGCGCTGCCGGCCGGCGAGGAGCACAGCCTTCCGCTGGTCCGCTTTCCGCTCGACCGTACCGCCGACGCCCACCGGGCGGCGGAGAGCGGCACCGTCGGCAAGCACGTCACGTCGTGACTCAGTTTCCGGGCAGCTGGGCCAGGACGGCGGCCATGCATCCAGTCACTGCGCGACGCGGTCACCTGAGAACGAGAAGAAGCGAAGACGGCGGAAAGCTGTGAGGGGCCCCGGCCGCCCTGGGGTGTGGGCAGCCGGGGCCGGAACCGCTCGGGCAACGGCGCTTGAACCGAGCGGAGTTCACGATTGCGGACAGCTCGGGAAGGGCTTGCGCGTAGACACGATGCGGCCGCCGAGGTCCTCGAAAGGACTGAAAAGAATCACCACCGCGACGTCGAATCCCGGTACACCCCCGGGCGAGTTGCACGTCGACGACGTTGTACGTGTTCCAAGTCTCCCCATCCTCGACTCTGCTCGAGGGGGAGGTGCCCCACCTGTTTGGCGCCCTCGCTCACCAGCAACCCGGCGGCCAACGCGAAGTCGGCACCCGGCGTGCATGAGAATCGCCGGGGCCCGCTGCCCAGCGGATCTCCATCGCTTCCTCCGCGACCAGTTCGGACAACTGCTCATCGCACTGTCCCGGATGCGCAGCACGCGCCGTCGCTTGGTGACCCGTCCAATGGTCTGGTTTCCCTCAGCACTCGATGATGTTGACGGCGAGGCCACCGCGGGCGGTCTCCTTGTACTTCACCTTCATGTCGGCACCGGTGTCCTTCATGGTCTTGATGACCTTGTCCAGGGACACCTTGTGGGTCCCGTCGCCGCGCATGGCCATGCGCGCGGCGGTGACGGCCTTGACCGCCGCCATGCCGTT
>NZ_JBFAOY010000021.1:0-134146 GCF_040675505.1 Streptomyces sp. NPDC049597 | reverse complement strand
CGAGCTGGAGATCCCGGCCTCCCTGACGCTCTACTCGGCCGTCGTCACCAAGGACAACGTCGACGAGTACCTGCCCACCGGCTTCAACTGACCGGTCCGGGCCCAGGGGTCCCCTGGCATCCCGCAAGCACACCGATGACTCAGTGATACTCCGACGAGGAGGAACCGTATGGAACAGAGGGACAGTGACGCAGCCGCGCCGCCGGCTCTCGGCGTGGGCATGGTCGGATACGCGTTCATGGGCGCGGCGCACTCGCAGGGGTGGCGCAATGTGAGCCGCGTGTTCGACCTGCCGCTGCGGCCGGTCCTCGCCGCGATCGCCGGCCGGGACGCGGGCGCGGTGCGTGCCGCGGCCGACCGTCACGGCTGGGCGGCGGCGGAGACCGACTGGCGTGCCCTTGTCGCCCGCGACGACGTGCAGCTGGTCGACATCTGCACCCCGGGGGACAGCCATGCGGAGATCGCGATCGCGGCGCTGGAGGCGGGCAAGCACGTCCTGTGCGAGAAGCCGCTGGCCAATTCGGTGGCCGAGGCCGAGGCCATGGCCTCGGCGGCCGAAGCGGCCCGCGCGCGCGGGCAGGTGGCGATGGTCGGCTTCAACTACCGGCGTTTGCCCGCTCTCACGTACGCGCGCCGGCTGATCGCCGACGGCCGGCTCGGCGCCCTGCGCCATGTCCGGGTGACCTACCTGCAGGACTGGCTGGTCGACCCCGACTTCCCGCTGACCTGGCGACTGGCGCGCGAGCACGCGGGGTCGGGGGCGCTCGGCGACCTCGGCGCGCACATCGTCGACCTGGCCCAGTACCTGGCGGGGGAGCCGCTGGTCGGGGTTTCGGCGCAGCTGGAGACGTTCGTCCGGGAACGGCCGGTGCTGAGGGGGGCGTCAGCGGGTCTTACCGCGTCGGGCGGCGTGGAACGGGGGCCGGTCACGGTCGACGACGCGGCCGTGTTCACCGGGCGTCTCGCCTCGGGGGCGCTGGCGACGTTCGAGGCGTCCCGGATGGCGTCGGGGCGCAAGAACGCCCTGCGTCTGGAGGTCAACGGGGAGCTCGGTTCGCTCGCCTTCGACCTGGAGCGGCTGAACGAGCTGTCCTTCCACGACCACCGCGAGCCGGCTGTCACCGCGGGCTTCCGCCGCATCCTCGTCACCGAGGCCGACCACCCCTATCTGGAGGCGTGGTGGCCGCCGGGCCACGCGCTCGGTTACGAGCACACCTTCACCCACCAGGCCCGCGACCTGGTGGAGGCGATCGCGTCCGGCACCGACCCGGCTCCGTCGTTCGCCGACGGGCTGCAGGTGCAGCGGGTGCTCGCCGCCGTGGAGGAGAGCGCCCAGAAGAACGCCGTCTACACCCCCGTCCAGGCACTGCACGCCGAGGTCCGCTGAGGACCCGGCAGGAATCCGGTTTGGAGGCTTCATGCCACGCCCGTTCACACTGTTCACCGGTCAGTGGGCCGATCTGCCGCTGGAGGAGGTCTGCCGGCTGGCCCGTGACTTCGGCTACGACGGCCTCGAACTCGCCTGCTGGGGCGACCACTTCGAGGTCGACAAGGCCCTCGCCGATCCGTCCTACCTGGACGGCCGGCACGCGCTGCTGGAGAAGTACGGCCTCAGCTGCTGGGCGATCTCCAACCATCTGGTCGGCCAGGCCGTCTGCGACAACCCCATCGACGAACGGCACCAGGGCATCCTGCCGGCCCGCATCTGGGGCGACGGGGAACCGGAGGGCGTACGGCAGCGGGCCGCGGCCGAGATCAAGGACACCGCGCGCGCCGCGGCCGCCTTCGGCGTCGACACGGTCGTCGGCTTCACCGGCTCCTCCATCTGGCACCTGGTGGCGATGTTCCCGCCCGTGCCGGAGCGGATGATCGAGCGCGGCTACGAGGACTTCGCCGAACGCTGGAACCCGATCCTCGACGTCTTCGACACCGAGGGCGTCCGCTTCGCCCACGAGGTCCACCCCAGCGAGATCGCCTACGACTACTGGACCACGCACCGCGCCCTGGAGGCGGTCGGCAACCGGCCGGCCTTCGGGCTCAATTTCGACCCCAGCCACTTCGTCTGGCAGGACCTGGATCCCGTCGGCTTCCTCTACGACTTCCGGGACCGGATCTACCACGTCGACTGCAAGGAGGCCCGCAAGCGCCTGGACGGGCGCAACGGGCGGGTGGGCTCCCATCTGCCGTGGGGCGACCCGCGCCGCGGCTGGGACTTCGTCTCCGCCGGACACGGCGACGTGCCCTGGGAGGACGTGTTCCGGATGCTGCGGTCCATCGGCTACGACGGGCCCGTATCGGTCGAGTGGGAAGACGCAGGAATGGACCGGCTGACCGGCGCGCCACAAGCGCTTGCCCATCTCAAGCAGTTCGACTTCGACCCGCCCAGCGCCTCGTTCGACGCCGCCTTCTCGGGCGGCGACCAGTAGAACTGCCAGGTCACAGCCCGGTGGTGAGAACGCCACCGGGCCGGTCCGGCACGCCCTGAACCACCTTTGTCCTGTGCTGGTGAAAAGTTGAACTTCTTCTCTGCACAAAGCCTTTCGGTACAGGACGAACCCCGCTACGGTCCCATCTCGTGCACACGACATAGGTGGTGCAGGAGTCACGGCGCGTTCCGATCGCACAGTTCACCGCTCGTTCCACTGGACTCACCGGAGGACATCGTGCACAGAACAGGGCCAAGGACCCGCACAGCTCGGGCACGTCGCACCAGCGGCCCTCTTGCCCGTGGCCCTCTCGCCGGCGGCCGTCCCGCCAGCGGCCCACGCGACGCCGGCTCGCTCGCCGGCACCGCGCCGGCCACGGCGCCGCCCTCCCAGCCGAGCCCAGGGCCGCGGCTGTACCGACAGCGGGCGCGAAGGCGCCGAACGCCCCGCCCACCGTCCTCCACCACATCGCAACACCGACATGGCAGGGAGGCAGCCCCGTGACTGACGGGAATGCACGCACCGGAGTCTGGTTCGTCGGAGCACGTGGCTCCGTGGCCACCACAGCCGTGGCCGGATGCGCGGGGGTCGGCGCCGGACTCCATCCGGCGACCGGCATGGTCACCGAGACACCGGCCTTCGCCGGTACGGGACTTCCCTCCCTGGACCAGCTCGTCTTCGGCGGCCACGACACCGCGCACTGCCCGCTGCCCAAGCGGGCCGAACACCTCACCGCGGCCGGTGTGCTGCCGCACGGTCTCGTAGCCGCCGTGCGTGCCGAACTCGACGCCGCCGACGAGGAGATACGCCCCGGCGGCCCGTTGCCCGGCGACACCCGCACCGACGAGGAACTCATCGCGGACTTCGCCGCCGACCTCGTCTCGTTCCGCACCCGCAACGCACTGGCACGGGTGGTCGTCGTCAACCTCTCCTCCACCGAGCCGCTGCCCGCGCCCGACGCGGTGCGGCTGCCGCCCAGCTCCCTCTACGCGGCCGCCGCCCTGCGAGCCGGCTGCCCGTACGTCAACTTCACGCCGTCCACCGGGCTGCGCACCGCCGCCCTCACCGACGCCGCCGCGGCCAGTGGACTTCCCCACGCCGGCCGCGACGGCAAGACCGGCCAGACCCTCCTGCGCTCCGTGCTCGCCCCGATGTTCGTCCAGCGCGCCCTGGACGTGCGGGCCTGGTCCGGCACGAACCTGCTGGGCGGCGGAGACGGAGCGGCCCTCGCCGACCCGGCCGCGGCCGCGGCGAAGAACGCGGGCAAGGAGCGGGTCCTCGCCGACACCCTGGGGCACACACCTCAGGGGGAGGTCCACATCGACGACGTCCCCGCACTCGGCGACTGGAAGACCGCCTGGGACCACATCGCCTTCGAGGGCTTCCTCGGCTCCCGCATGGTCCTGCAGACCATCTGGCAGGGCTGCGACTCCGCCCTCGCCGCACCCCTGGTCCTCGACCTGGCCCGGCTCGTCGCCCGCGCCCACGAGGCCGGCATCTCGGGGCCCCTGCCCGAACTCGGCTTCTACTTCAAGGACCCGGACGCCGGCCCGTCGGGCCTCTCGGAGCAGTTCACCGCGCTGCTGTCGTTCGCCGACCGCCTGCGGGAGGCGAAGTGATCCGCTCCCTCCTGTCCCGCATCGCCCCCCTCGCGCAGGCGCACCCCCCGAAGCCCGCCCGGCCCGGGAACGGCCGGGGCGCCGAGGGTGCGCCGACGGCGCGCGGGCGTCGCGCGCGGTTGCGGGACTGGGCCGAACTGCTGCGTGTCTCCGCGCTGTTCACCGTGCCCGGCGACGCCCTCGCCGGCGGCGCCGCCACCGGCCTGCGCCCCAACCGGGGCACGGCGTACGCCATGGGTGCCTCGCTCTGCCTCTACGAAGCGGGCATGGCCCTCAACGACTGGGCCGACCGCGACGAGGACGCCGTCGACCGCCCCCACCGCCCTCTTCCCTCCGGCCGCATCTCCCCGACCGCGGCGCTGGGCGCGGCCGGGCTCCTGACCGCGGCGGGCCTGACACTCGCCGCCCGCGCAGGCCGCCCGGCCCTCGCGGTGGCCACGGCCCTGACCGCGACGGTCTGGGCGTACGATCTCCGGCTGAAGCACACCCCCGCAGCGCCGGCGGCGATGGCCGCGGCCCGCGCCCTGGACCTCCTGCTGGGCGCGACGGCGACGACCGCCGCGCCCGCCGCGACGACGTCCGCCCGGGGACGGGGCCCGCAGCCCCCGGCGGCCCGTCGGCGGCAGGATTCGGGGAACGCCCTCCGTGTCGCGGCCCCAGCCGCCGCGCTCGCCGCCCACACCTACGCCGTCACCGCAGTGTCGCGGACCGAGGCGCACGGCGGTTCGACGCTCAACCCTCTCGCCGCGCTCGGTGCGACGACCGCGCTCGGAGCGCTGGTGGCAACGGAACGCGCGACGGCAGGGCCCGTGGCACAGAGACGCGCGACGGCAGGACGTGTTCCGGCAGGACGTGTTCCGGCAGGGCTCGTCCCGGCGCTGCTGGCCGCCGCGTACGTCCGTACGGCCGCCGTCCCCTGCCTGCACGCCGCCCTCAACCCGTCCCCGCCGCTCACGCAGCGCGCCGTCGGAGGCGGGATCCGCGCCATGATCCCGCTCCAGGCCGCCCTCGCCGCCCGGTCCGGGGCCGGAGTCACTGGGATCGCCGTGATGGGGCTCGTCCCCCTCGCCCGCACGCTCGCACGGAAGGTGAGCCCCACATGAGCCATCAGCAGCAACTCCGCCTCGGTTACGGCACCAACGGGCTCACCGACCTCCGTCTCGACGACGCCCTCGGCCTGCTCGCCGACCTGGGCTACGACGGCGTCGGGCTCACGCTCGACCACATGCACCTGGACCCGCTCGCCCCCGACCTCGCCGCCCGTACCGCCCAGGTCGCCCACAGGCTCGGCGAACTCGGCCTCACCGCGACCGTCGAGACCGGAGCCCGCTACGTGCTCGACCCGCGCCGCAAGCACGGTCCGTCGCTGCTCGACCCGGACCCGGAGGACCGCGCCGCCCGCACCCGGCTGCTGATCACGGCGGTCAGGGTCGCGGCGGACCTCGGGGCGCACGCGGTGCACTGCTTCAGCGGCATCACCCCACCCGGCACCGACCCCGACACCGCATGGAAGCGTGCGGAGGAGGCGCTCCTGCCGGTGCTCGACGCCGCCGCCGTCGCCGGCGTGCCGATCGCGATCGAGCCCGAACCGGGACACCTCCTCGCCACTCTCGACGACTTCCACCACCTGCGCACCGCCCTCGGCAATCCCACTCCTCTCGGCCTGACCCTCGACATAGGCCACTGCCAGTGCCTGGAACCGGCCCCGCCCGCCGAGTGCGTCCTCGCGGCCGCGCCCTGGCTGCGGCACGTGCAGATCGAGGACATGCGCCGCGGGGTGCACGAGCATCTGCCGTTCGGTGACGGCGAGATCGACTTCCCGCCCGTGCTGGAGGCCCTCGCCGCCACCGGCTACCAGGGCCTCACCGTCGTCGAGCTGCCCCGTCACTCCCACGCGGGCCCCGAACTGGCCCGCGCCTCCGTCGAGTTCCTGCGTGCCGCAGCCACGGAAGGAGCACCGGCATCGTGACACGACCACACTCCTGGACCCGCGAGGCCGTCGGCGCCCGGCTGGCCGACGACAGCGCACGCGCCTGGCTCGACGACGCGCTGGCCGACGCCGCGCGCGCAGCGCGGACACCGCCGGCAGCGCCCTCTCCCTACACCGCGCACAGCTGGGAGCTGCGTTTCGCCGCCGCCGGCCGGCACTGCGGCCAGGACAACGCGGACGCGGTGCGTGCGCTTCTGCTGGTCGAGGCCCGGCCGGGGCTCGACACGCTGACCAGGATCTACCAGCAGGGCAGCGCCGCCGAGCGCCGTGCCGTGCTCCATGCGCTGCCGGCCCTGGTCGACGGCCCGCACGCCGTGCACCTCCTCGACGACGCCCTGCGCACCAACGACACACGTCTCGTCTCCGCCGCTGTCGGCCCCTACGCCGCCACCCACCTCGACGCCCACGCATGGCGCCACGCGGTCCTGAAGTGCCTGTTCACCGGCGTGCCCCTCGACGCGGTCGCGGATCTGGCGGTACGCGCCGCCGGTGACGCCGAACTCGCCCGCATGCTCACCGACTACGCCGCCGAGCGCACCGCCGCCGGCCGCGACGTCCCCCACGACCTCGACCGCGTGCTCACCCTGACCGGCGAAAAGCCCGAGGAGCTGTGATGCGAATCTTCGACCCGCACATCCACATGACGTCGCGCACCACCGACGACTACGAGGCGATGTACGCCTCCGGTGTGCGCGCCGTCGTCGAACCGTCGTTCTGGCTGGGCCAGCCGCGCACCTCGCCGGCCAGCTTCTTCGACTACTTCGACGCGCTCCTCGGCTGGGAACCCTTCCGCGCCGCCCAGTACGGCATCGCGCACCACTGCACCATCGCCCTCAACCCCAAGGAGGCCAACGACCCACGCTGCACGCCCGTCCTCGACGCCCTGCCCCGGTATCTCGTCAAGGACGGTGTCGTCGCCGTCGGCGAGATCGGCTACGACTCGATGACACCGGCCGAGGACACCGCGCTGGCCGCCCAGCTCCAACTGGCCGCCGACCACGGCCTGCCCGCCCTCGTCCACACTCCGCACCGGGACAAGCTCGCCGGACTCCACCGCACCGTCGACGTCGTGCGCGAGTCGAACCTCCCCACCGAGCGGGTCCTGCTCGACCACCTCAACGAGACGACCGTCGAGCACGCGATCGACAGCGGCTGCTGGCTCGGCTTCTCCGTCTACCCGGACACCAAGATGGACGAGGACCGCATGGTGAAGATCCTGCGGACGTACGGAACAGAGAAGGTCCTCGTCAACTCCGCCGCCGACTGGGGCAGGAGCGACCCGCTCAAGACCCGCAAGGTCGCCGAGGCGATGCTCGCCGCGGGCTTCACCGAGGACGACGTGGACCAGGTCCTGTGGCGCAACCCGGTCGCCTTCTACGGCCTCAGCGGCCGGCTCCAGCTCGACGTCCCCGAGCCGGGGAGCCTGCACGAGGGCAACTCCGTCCTCCGCGGCGGGGAATGAGGAGGAGCGTTGCGTTTTCGGCACCCCGACGGCTCCGTCGTCCACCTCTCCTACTGCACCAACGTCCACCCCGCCGAGACCCTCGACGGCGTCGTCACCCAGCTCCGTGACCACTGCGAGCCGGTGCGCAAGCGCCTGGGACGCGACCGGCTGGGCATCGGCCTGTGGCTCGCCAAGGACGCCGCCCACGCCCTGACCAGCGACCCGGCGGCACTGCGCGGGCTGCAGTCGGAGCTGGAACGCCGCGGCCTCGAAGTCGTCACGCTCAACGGCTTCCCCTACGAGGGCTTCGGCGCGGAAGAGGTCAAGTACCGCGTGTACAAGCCGGACTGGACCGACCCCGACCGCCTCGCGCACACCACCGACCTGGCCCGGCTCCTGACGGCGCTCCTGCCCGACGACGTCACCGAGGGGACCGTCTCCACCCTCCCGCTCGCCTGGCGCACCGGCTTCGACGAGCGCGCCGCCGGCACGGCCCGAGCGGCGCTGACCACCCTGGTGGAGCGGCTCGACGCGCTGGAGGAGCTGACCGGCAAGTCGATCCGCATCGCCCTCGAACCGGAGCCCGGCTGCACGGTGGAGACCACCGCCGACGCGATCGGACCGCTCACCGCCCTGCCCGGCGACCGTATCGGCGTATGCCTCGACACCTGCCATCTCGCCACCTCCTTCGAGGACCCGCAGACGGCGCTCGCCGCGCTCGACGCGGCCGGTGTCGGCATCCCCAAGGCCCAGCTGTCAGCCGCACTGCACGCCGAACACCCCCACTTGCCCGAGGTACGCGACGCGCTCGCCGCCTTCGCCGAACCGCGCTTCCTGCACCAGACCCGCACGCTCACGGCCGCCGGACCGCGCGGCACCGACGATCTCGGCGAGGCGCTGGCCGGCGAGGTGCTGCCCGACGGCGCACCGTGGCGCGCCCACTTCCACGTCCCCCTGCACGCTCCGCCCGCCCCGCCGCTCGCCTCCACTCTCCCCGTGCTCCAGGACGCCCTGACGCGGCTCGTGGGAGGCGCGGAGCCCCGTACCCGTCACCTGGAGGTCGAGACCTACACCTGGCAGGCCCTCCCGCCCGAGCTGCGGCCCCGCAACCGCACCCAGCTCGCCGACGGCATCGCCGCCGAACTCACCCTGGCCCGCGACCTGCTGACCGGCCTCGGCCTGAAGGAGCTGCCATGAACGACACCCGCCGCCCCCGCCCGCTTCTGGTGCTCGACGTCGTCGGTCTGACCCCGAAGCTCCTCGACCACATGCCCCGACTCAAGGCGTTGGCGGCCTCCGGCTCGCAGGCGAACCTGTCCACCGTGCTGCCGGCCGTGACCTGCGCCGCACAGTCCACCTTTCTCACCGGCACCCTTCCCGCTGAACACGGCATCGTCGGCAACGGCTGGTACTTCCGCGAGCTCGGCGACGTCCTGCTGTGGCGTCAGCACAACGGCCTCGTCTCCGGCGACAGGATCTGGGACGCCGCCCGCCGCGTCCACCCCGGCTACACCGTGGCCAACATCTGCTGGTGGTACGCCATGGGCGCCGACACCGACATCACCGTCACCCCCCGACCCGTCTACTACGCCGACGGCCGCAAGGAACCCGACTGCTACACCCGGCCGCCGGCCCTGCACGACGAACTCACCGAGAAGTTCGGCACCTTTCCCCTCTTCCACTTCTGGGGACCGGGCGCCGACATCGTCTCCAGCCAATGGATCGCGGACGCCACCCGCCACATCATGCGCACCCGCCACCCCGACCTGACCCTGTGCTACCTGCCCCACCTCGACTACGACCTCCAGCGCTACGGTCCCGACGACCCCCGTTCCCACCGGGCCGCCGCCGAACTCGACGCCGTCATCGGCCCGCTGCTCGACGACGCCCGCACCGAAGGCCGCTCGGTCGTCGCCCTGTCGGAGTACGGGATCACCCGCGTCAGCCGACCGGTCGACATCAACCGCGCCCTGCGCCGCGCCGGACTCCTCGAGGTCCACACCCAGGACGGCATGGAGTACCTCGACCCGATGGCGTCCCGCGCCTTCGCCGTGGCCGACCACCAGCTCGCCCACGTCTACGTCCGCCGGCCCGAGGACCTCGAGATCACCCGCGAAGCCCTCCAGGACCTGCCCGGCGTCGACGAGATCCTCGACGACGAGGGGAAGAAGGCAGCCGGCCTCGACCACCCCCGCTCGGGGGAACTGGTCGCCGTCGCCGAACCGGACGCCTGGTTCACGTACTACTACTGGCTCGACGACGCCCGCGCCCCCGACTTCGCGCAGCTCGTCGAGATCCACCGCAAACCGGGCTACGACCCCGTCGAGCTGTTCATGGATCCCCAGGACCCGTACGTGCGGCTCAAGGCGGCCACCGCCGTGGCGCGCAAGAAGCTCGGCATGCGCTACCGCCTCGCTGTCGTGCCCCTCGATCCCTCACCCGTCCGCGGCAGCCACGGCCGCCTTCCCGCGAGCGACGAAGAAGGTCCGCTCATCCTCTGCTCCACCCCCCGCGCCCTGTCCGGCCGCACCGCGGCCACCGACGTCAAGTCCCTGCTGCTGCGGCTCGCCGGCCTCTCCTGAGGCGGCCGCCGTCACGCACCCGCACCCCCGTGACAACGAAAGCGAGAACCACTGTGACCGCGTTCAACGAAGAAGCCGTCACCGGCGACGCGCTGCGCCGCACGCTCGGCGTCAGCCGCCGCCGTTTCCTCAGCACCTGCACCGCCGCCGCTGCCGCGGCGATCGCCGCCCCGGCCTTCGGCGCGGCGCCGGCGCTGGCGCAGGACGGGGCACCAGCCGTCGCCGATGACGAGGGCCGCTCCGCACTGGTCCCGCCGCACAAGCGCGGACTGATCCTCTACACCGTCCGTGACGCGGTGGGCCGCGACCCGCTGGCCTCGAACCTGCCCTCGGGTTTCCGTGAGGTCTTCCAGCAGCTGTCGCGCTTCGGCTACCGGCAGGTGGAGTTCGCCGGCTACCGCCAGCACGCGAACGCGCCCGGCGGCGCGAACCTGGAGACCGTCGAGGGCGCGAAGCTGCTGCGGTCGTGGCTCGACGAGTACGGCCTGCGGGCGCAGGGCAGCCACGGCTTCATCCCGAGCTCCTGGCCGCTGACGCCGTCCGACCTGGACACGTTCAAGCGAAGCCTGGAGATCGCCAACATCCTCGGCATGGAGCACATGGGCACCGGGGGAGACCCCACCGGCAGCTCCTACCGCGCCGACTGGGACATCGCCGCGGAGAAGTGGAACACCCTGGGCACCATCGCCTGCCGCGAAGGCGTCAAGCTCTACACCCACAACCACGACAGCGCCTACAACTTCCTGCTCGACGGCGGCCCCCTCGACGCCCAGGGCCGCCCGACCCGCAGCTCCGGCATCCGCAAGCTGGAGTACTTCCTGGAGGTGACCGACCCGTCGAGCGTCTACCTGGAGCTGGACGTCTTCTGGGCACACGTGGCCCAGTACAAGTTCCACACGTACACCGCCCACGACGGCTCCCAGCGTGAGCAGGTCTTCGACCCGGCCGGCCTCGTGGTCCGCAACACCAATCGTTTCCCGCTCTTCCACGCGAAGGACGGCGTGGTCAACACCCAGAGCGGCTGGGGCTACGACATGGTGCCGTTCGGCACGGGCGACATCGACTACCGGAGGTTCTTCACCCGGGTGGGCGCGAAGAACTACCACAACCCGATGGTCGAGCAGGACACCGCGCCGAGCGCGACCGTTCCCGGCCAGTCGCTGGACTACGCCCGGATCGGCTACGACAACCTCGCGGCCCTGCGCGCCCGCCGCTGACCCGGCGTCACCCGCAACCCCGCCGCCCGGCGCCTCTGCGCCGGGCGGGCCCCCCGGTCATGCCTGAGAACGCCCGTGAAGAACGCACCGTCCCGTAACCGACGGCGTGCGGCGAGGCGCCGGCACAACGACTGCCGAACGGCCTGACCGGGCCTCCCACCGGCTTTCCCCGTACGGCTTTTCACCCCCGCAGCAGCGGCTGAAGGGGGCATTCGCCCCTGCTCTTGCGGCTGCCGAACCGAAGCAAAAGGAGTTCTGAGTGCGCAACAGACGGATGGTCACCCTCGTCGGGGCTGCGGCGGCCCTGGCCGGGGCCGTCGGGTTCCTGCCCGCCTCCCCGGTCCTCGCCACCACCCCGGACCCGGCACCGCCGGCCCCGTCGGCCTTCCAGAAGGTGACCCTCAACGACCGCCCGGGCGAGCCCATGGCCCTCTCGGTCCTGCCCGACCTGCGTGTGCTGCACACGGCGCGCACGGGAGAGATACGGATCCACGACCCGAAGAGCGGCGTGAACTTCCTTGCCGCCGACATGAAGAAGAGCCCCGCCGGGCTCTACCAGCACGACGAGGAGGGCGTCCAAGGCATAGCCGTCGACCCCGACTTCAGCAGGAACCACTGGGTCTACCTCTACTACTCGCCCCGCCTCGACACCCCCATGGACAACCCGGCCACACCGGGCGTCAACGAAGGCGACGCGCCGCAGTTCGGGACGCCCGGGGAATTCGCCACGTACAAGGGCCTCACCCGGCTGTCACGGTTCAAGCTCACGGGCAACAAGCTCGACTTCGGCAGCGAGCAGAAGATCCTCGACGTCCCGGCCGACCGCGGCATCTGCTGCCACGTCGGCGGCAAGATCGACTTCGACCACAAGGGCAACCTGTTCCTGTCGACCGGTGACGACTCCAACCCGTTCGCCTCGGACGGCTACAGCCCGATCGACGACCGCCCCGACCGCAACCCGGTCTACGACGCGCGGCGCACCTCGGGCAACAGCAACGACCTGCGCGGCAAGGTCCTGCGCATCAAGGTCAAGCACGACGGCGGCTACGTGGTCCCGGACGGCAACCTGTTCGCGCCGGGCACGCCGAAGACCCGCCCCGAGATCTACGCCATGGGTCTGCGCAACCCGTTCCGCTTCGGGGTGGACGACAGGACCGGCGAGGTCTACGTCGGCGACTACTCGCCCGACGCGGGCAGGGCGAACCCCGACCGCGGACCCGCCGGCCAGGGCCGCTGGATGGTCATCGACCGCCCCGCCAACTACGGCTGGCCGTTCTGCGTGACAAAGGACCAGCCGTACCACGACTACGACTTCGCCACCGGCAAGTCGAGCGGCACCTTCGACTGCGCCAAGCCGGTCAACGACTCACGCCACAACACCGGCCTGAGCGAGCTGCCGCCGGTCACGGACGCCGAGATCGTCTACGGCTACGGCGCCTCCGAGAAGTTCCCGGAGCTCGGCACGGGCGGCATCGGCCCGATGGGCGGCCCGGCCTACCGCTACGACCGGCGCAACGCCGCCGAGAACCGCTGGCCCGAGTACTTCGACGGCAAGCCGCTCTTCTACGAGTGGACCCGCGACCAGATGAAGGCCATCACCCTCGACAAGCAGAACGAGGTCGAGAAGATCGAGGACGCGATCCCCTCGATCAGGACGGACGGCCCGATCGACGCCGAGTTCGGCCCGGACGGCGCGCTCTACGTCCTGGAGTACGGCACCGGGTACTTCGCGGAGCTGCCCGAGGCCCAGCTCGCGCGCATCGACTTCACGCGCGGCAACCGCACCCCGGAGCCCAAGGCCGCCGCGGACGTGACCAACGGCACCAGCCCCCTGACGGTCCAGTTCTCCAGCTCGGGCACGAAGGACGCCGACGGCGACGCGCTCAGCTACGCCTGGGACTTCGACGCCGACGGCACCGTGGACTCCACGGAAGCCAATCCGAAGCACACGTTCACACGGAACGCCGTCTTCGACGCCACGCTGAAGGTCACGGACAGCACCGGACGCTCGGCCTCCGTCTCGGTCCCGGTCGTCGTCGGCAACAAGGCGCCGGTCGTCTCCCTCACCACCGACCCGGCTCCGCACGGCGGCACGGCGTTCCACTGGGGTGACACGGTCACCTGGAAGGTCACCGTCACCGACGACCAGCCGGTGGACTGCTCGAAGGTCACCGTCTCGTTCATCCTCGGCCACGACTCGCACGGACACCCGCTGTCGTCGAGCAACGGCTGCTCCGGATCGTTCAAGACGTTCGTGGACGGCGGTCACGCCGGTGCGGACAACCTGAAGGCCGTCTTCAACGCCACCTACAAGGACACGCCCCCGGACGGCCTGCCGTCCCTCTCGGGCAGCGCTGAGGTCGCCCTGACGCCGGCCGGCTGACGGGCACGGCGAGACCACGGCGGCGGGGCGCCATCCACGGGGGTGGCGCCCCGTCGCGGGTGACGAGGGCGAGCAGGGGCAGCGCGGCGGCCGGAGCGGCAGGGACTTGCGCCTTACTGTCAGGGCATGAGCGAGATCTTCGTGATGTATGAGCTCGATCAGCCGCCCACCGCGCGCTCCGTGCCCGACGGGGCGCCGGGTGAGGGCCGTACCGTCCGCCGCGTGCACGCGGCCCACGCGGCCCCCGGAACCTCCACCACGCCGGGACCCCGCACGCTCTGCGGCAAGGACACGTTCGCCATGGACCCGGCCGAACGCAAGCCCTCGGAGCCTGCGCGTACCTCCTGGTACCCGCCGGCGTACGCCGGGCTCGTCTGCGCCCAGTGCGACGCGGTCATGGAGGCTTGACGGGCCGTTGCGGCCCTTCCCGCTCCCCTCGTGCCGTCGCCGGGGCAGGCCGCTGCGGGCGGCAGCCGCGGCCAAGGCCGGTGACCTGATCTACTACGCCCCCTGGGGCAACCTGGCGATCTTCTACCGTGACGGCGGCGCCGCCCCCGACACCGGCCTGATCGTCCTCGGCCAGATCGCCGACGGCGGCACCGAGCGGCTCGCCACCGCCGAAAAGATCACCATGGAAGCCGCCTCCTGACGCGAGGTACGCACGCGGCAGTCACGCCGCTGAGCCCTCCCTCAGCCCACCGCAGGGCCGCCGTCCCCGGCCCGCGGACCCGCGCCCGACCCGCATTGCGCACCCGCGCCCCGAGCCGAGTGCGCACCGGCCTCGCCTCGGGATGCAGATCGTTTCCGGTTGGTCCGCGCTTGCTCCTTGACCCCCTGCGCACACCGGCGCAAAATGTACGTATACGGCGTAAACATACGTCGACAGGATACGGCTCATCCCTGCCGTTCCCGCACGATCTTCAGGACGTGTGTCATGGAGCGATTCGCATCTGAGGCCGACGGCGGCACCGACCGCATGGTTGCTGCCGGCGACCGGGAGCAAGCGGCTCTCGAGGCGCAATTGCGGCGGCTCTCGCGTCGCAACGTTGTGCGGATCACGAGCGACGGGCCGGTGTTCGCCCACCCCGCCCGCTCCCGCGTGCCGAACCGTGACACCTTCGCTCCCGTCCTCGGCATCCGTGACAGGCTGCTCGTCGCCGCACTGACCATCGCCTGGGGCCTGTGCTTCGTCTGGTTCTGGATGTGGTGGCTGCAACCGGAGCACCGCATCGGCTGGGCCGGGCTGATCGTCAACAGCGTGCTCCTGCTGTACCTCACCTCCCTCCCGTGCTACTTCCTCATCGCGGTCGGCCGCCTGCGCCGGGTCGCGCCCTCGTTGGAGATTCCGCGCACCCCGGTGGCGTTCGTGGTGACCCACGCTCCGTCGGAGGAGTGGACCACAGCACGCCGCACGCTGCGGGCCATGCTCAGGCAGAAGTTCCCTCACCCCTATGACGTCTGGCTCTGCGACGAGGACCCGACGCCGGAGACCCTCGACTGGTGCCGTGACAACGGTGTGCGCGTCTCCTGCCGACGCGGAGTCGCCGCGTACCACCGGGCGGCCTGGCCACGTCGCACCAAGTGCAAGGAAGGCAACCTCGCCTACTTCTACGACCACTGGGGCTATCGGCAGTACGCCGTGGTGGCCCAGCTCGACTGCGACCATGTGCCGAGCCCGACGTATCTCGCGGAAATGGTCCGCCCGTTCGCCGATCCCGCGATCGGCTATGTGGCCGCACCGAGTGTGTGCGACTCCAATGCCGCGGGTTCCTGGGCGGCGCGCGGAAGGATGCACCGAGAGGCGCCGTACCACGGCCCCTGCCAACTCGGACATGCCAACAGGCTTGCTCCGATGTGCATCGGCTCGCACTATGCCGTACGGACGCGGGCCCTGCGCGACATAGGGGGCATCGGCCCGGAGCTGGCGGAGGACTTCTCCACCACGTTCCTGCTCCACTCGGCCGGATGGCACGGAGCCTTCGCCATCGACGCCGAGGCGCACGGCGAGGGACCGCTCACGTTCGCGGACATGGTCACCCAGGAGTTCCAGTGGTCACGCAGCCTCACCACCATGCTTCTGGGTCTGCTCCCGCGGCATCTCGGACGGCTCCCGGCCCTGCTGCGACTGCGCTTCGCGTACGCGCTCTGGTTCTACCCCCTGCTCGCGCTGACGATCGGCGGCGGCCTCCTGCTCTCGCCGATCGCGGTGGCCGCCGGGCTGCCGTGGATCAATGTCAGCCTCATCGACTTCCTGTTCCACTTCTGGCCGTTGAGCGCCTGCCTGCTCACGACACTGCTGCTGATGCGGCGGCGCGGGCTTCTGCGCCCGTCCGCGGCCCCCGTTCTGAGCTGGGAGGGCTGGCTGTTCGCCCTCGCGCGCTGGCCCTTCGTCGCCTGGGGAGTGCTCACGGCGATACTGCAGAAGGTGCGGCCACGGCCGGTCGTCTTCAAAGTCACCCCCAAGGTCCGCAACGGATGCGAGCCGCTGCTCACCCGGGTGGTCGCTCCGTTCGCCCTGATCGCCGTGATGCTGTCGGCCGTTGCCATCTTCGGTGAGATGACCGGTCCTCAGGCGGGCTACGTCTTCCTGTGTCTCCTCGGTGCGTCCGCCCACGCCACGGTCGCGGTCGCGGTGCCGTTGCTGCACGTGCTGGAGACGTCCCGAGCGGCGGGCACGCCCCTCCGCTCGGCCCTGGCGACCGCTCGGCTGCCGATCGTGACCGGTGTCGCGGTCCTGCTTCCGCTCGCCTTCGCCGTACGGGTCTACCCGCCGTATCTGAGAGCGGTCCTCGGCTGGTGAGGCGCTGAGACATCCACACGACGTCGGCCCCGCGCCCCTTCGAAGGAGAGAGAGCCATGACGAACCCCTCAACGATCATGGTGACCGGTGCCACCGGTTTCATCGGCAGCCACACCTGCGTCGACCTGCTCGACCACGGCTACGAGGTCGTCGTCGTCGACGATTTCTCCAACAGTTCGCCACAGGTCGTCTCGCGGATCCAGCGCCTGGCGGGCCGCTTCCTGGATGCCGTCTACGAAGTCGACGTGCGCGACCGGCACGCTCTGTCGGCGGTGTTCGACCGCCACCACGTGGACGCGGTGGTGCACTTCGCCGCGAAGAAGGCCGTCGGGGAATCCGTACGTCTGCCCGTCGAGTACTACGACGTCAATGTGGGTGGGACCACAGCGCTGCTGGCGACCATGCATGAGCACGGGGTGCACCGACTGGTGTTCTCCTCGTCCTGCTCCATATACGGGGAGGCCGACACGAGCCCGCTGACCGAGCAGGACCCGGCCCGGCCCAGCAACCCCTATGCGGCCTCCAAATGGACCTGCGAACAAATGCTCGCCGATGTGTGCCGTCGCCGCCCGGACTACACCGTGCTGTCCCTGCGCTACTTCAACCCCGTGGGAGCGCACCCCAGCGGAATGCTGGGAGAAGCCCCTCCCGGGGAGCCGGACAACCTGATGCCGTACCTGGCCCAGGTCGCCGCCGGCCGGCGCGAGCGGCTCAGGGTGTTCGGCAACGACTACGCCACCGCGGACGGCACGGGCATCCGCGACTACATCCATGTCATGGATGTGGCGGAGGCCCACCGCACCGCCCTGGAGCACCTCGGCGACAGCACGGGCCTGCGGGTGTTCAACCTGGGCGTCGGCTCCGGCACGTCGGTCCTGGAACTCCTGGCCGCGTTCGGCGAGGAGTCCGGGAAGACCATCCCGTACGAGGTCGTGGACCGGCGCCCGGGCGACGTCACGGAACTGGTCGCGGATCCCAGCGCGGTGACCCGGGAATGGGGCTGGCGCGCGACCCGGGATCTCGCCGCGATGTGCCGCGACGCCTGGCGCTTCCAGCAGCTCAACCCGGCCGGCTACGCGGTGGGCTGAAGCCCACGGGTACCGGCACCGACCGGGCGGCTCCTCCGCTTTCGCCGGCCCGGCAGCACGACTCAGCAAGGAGATCGACATGCGGATGACAGTCATCGGAACCGGATATGTGGGCGTTGTGCACGCGGCCTGCATGGCAGACATCGGGCACGAGGTCCTCGGCCTCGACATCGACGCCGAGCGGATCGCCGCGCTGTCCGATGCCAGGCCGCCGATCTACGAGCCCGGACTGCGGGACCTGCTCGCCAGGACCGTGGCATCGGGCCGACTGCGTTTCACCACTGACCTCGTCGAGGCCGCGGCTTTCGCCGATACGCACTTCGTCTGCGTGGGCACGCCGCAGCGGCGCGATTCCTGCGCGGCCGACCTGCGGTACGTCGACGCGGTCGTGGACGGCCTGGCGCCGCGCGTCCGCCCCGGGAGTCTGATCGTGGGCAAGTCCACGGTCCCGGTCGGCACGACGGCCCGGCTCGCCCGGCGTCTGCGCCGGATCGCGCCCGAGGTCGAGATGGCGTGGAATCCGGAGTTCCTGCGCGAGGGGTTCGCCGTCCAGGACACCATGAGGCCGGAACGGCTCGTGGTGGGCGTCGCGTCGCAGCGCGCCGACGCGGTGCTCCGGGAGATCTACGCTCCCATGATCCACGCCGGCGTCCCGTTCTTCAGCACCGATCCCGCCACCGCCGAACTGGTGAAGGTGGCGGCCAATTCCTTCCTGGCCACGAAGATCTCGTTCATCAACGCCATGGCCGAGGTGTGCGATGCGGCGGGCGCCGATGTGGTGACGCTCGCCGAGGCCGTCGGCGAGGACTCGCGGATCGGGCACCGCTTCCTCCAGCCGGGTCTCGGATTCGGGGGCAGCTGCTTCCCGAAGGACATCCGTGCCTTTGCGGCGCGCGCTGAGGAGCTCGGGGTCGGCGAGGCCGTGGCCTTCCTCCACCAGGTCGACGAGATCAACACCCGGCAGCGCCGGCGCACGGTCGCGCTCGCCCGCCGGCTCATCGGCGGATCGTTCGCCGGCCGCAATGTCGCGGTCCTGGGGGCGGCCTTCAAACCGGACAGTGACGATGTGCGTGACTCGCCGGCTCTCGCGGTCGCGGCCGCGATCAGGGGCGAGGGCGCGCGGGTGCGCGTCCATGACCCGGAGGCGCTCGACAACGCCCGGGCAGCCTTCCCCGAACTGCAATTCGCGCTCGACGTGTCCAAGGCGTGCGAGCAGGCGGACCTCGTGCTTCACCTGACCGCCTGGCCCGAGTACGGCGACCTCGACCCGCACGAACTCGCGAGGGTGGTGAGCCGCCCGGCGATGCTCGACGCGCGCGACACCCTGGACGCGGCGGTGTGGCGCTCGGCCGGCTGGACGCTGCACGCGCTCGGCCGCCCGCAGCCCGCAACGGCCTCGAGGAGGAACTCATGCGTGTCGTCGTGACCGGTGGTGCGGGATTCGTCGGGTCGCATCTGTGCGATGCCTTGCTGACCAGAGGTGACTCGGTCTGCTGCCTGGACGACTTCTCCACGGGAAAGCCGGAGAACCTCGCACACCTGCTGGGCAACGCACGGTTCGAGTTCATACGTGCCGATGTCACCCGGCGAATGAACGTGTCCGGCCCGGTGGACGTCGTGGCCCACCTCGCCAGCCCGGCGTCTCCGCCCGACTACCACCGCCTGCCGCTCCAGACGCTCGCCGTGGGCAGCCGCGGCACGGAGAACGCCCTGGAACTGGCCGACCGGCACGGAGCCCGTTTCGTCCTGGCCTCGACGAGCGAGGTGTACGGGGACCCGGAGGTCCACCCCCAGGAGGAGGCGTACTGGGGCCATGTCAATCCCATCGGGCCACGCAGCGTGTACGACGAGGCCAAGCGCTTCGCGGAGGCGCTCGCCGCGGCATACCGGCGCAGCCTCGGCACCGACGTCGGAATCGTCCGGATCTTCAACACCTACGGCCCCCGCATGCGCCCTCATGACGGTCGTGTGGTGTCCAGCTTCATCCGCCAGGCTCTGGACGGTGAGCCGCTCACGATCTACGGGGACGGTCAGCAGACGCGGAGCTTCACCTATGTCGACGACCTGGTCCGCGGCCTGGTGGCAGTGATCGATTCGACTGACTACGGGCCGTTCAACCTCGGCAACCCGGACGAGCGCACCGTGCTGGAACTGGCGGAGCTCGTGCTGAGAGCGACCGGATCGCGTTCGCCGATGCGCTTCCTTCCGCTGCCCGAAGACGATCCCGCACGCCGGCGTCCCGTGATCGCGCGCGCCCGGATGCGGCTGGGCTGGTGCCCGGAGATCGTGGTGGAGGAAGGCGTGCGCCGCACCGTCGACTGGTTCAGGTCGCGAGCGGCGCGGAACCTGCCCACGAGCCCGGTCAGGGCTCTGGAGGAATCCGTGGAGTGCTGATGGCTGAACGGGTGAAGGGCCTGTGGCAGGCAGCCCTTGCCGTTGCGGTGGGACTCGCTCTGGCGAGCGGCTGCGCGGACGTTCCTCACTACACCCCTCAGCACGACTTCTATGTCGCCCCCGACGGCGACGACAAGAACGACGGCCGGTCGCCCGGCACGGCATGGCGAACCCTCGGCCGGGCCGACCGCGAAGCATTCAAACCGGACGACCGGCTGCTGCTCCAAGGGGGAGCCAGCTTCCGAGGGCGGCTGAGCCTGGGCGCCGACCAGGCGGGCAAGCCGGGCAAGCCGTTGATCATCGGCTCCTACGGAAACGGGCGCGCCACGATCAGGGCTGTCGGCGCCTCGGGCATCACGGTCCACAACACCGCAGGCGTGGAGATCCGCGACCTGAGGATCGTCGGCAACGCCGACAGCTTGGCGCGAGGGAGCGGAATCAGTTTCTACGCGGACCACCCGGGCGGCCGGAAGTCGAAACACATCCGTGTGTCACGGGTCGACGTATCCGGCTTCAGGTACGGCGTGGTGGTGGGCGGGGGGAGTGGTGCGGCGGGTTTCACGGACGTGCGGGTCAGTGACTCCCGGCTGCATGACAACAAGGACGCGGGCCTGTTGACGTACGGTCCGCGATTTGACGCCGAGTCACCGGACTTCGCCCATCACGACGTCACGCTGTCCCGTGTCGAGGCGGATCACAACGCCGGCGATCCCGGCGCGCATGACCGCCACACGGGCAACGGCATCATCCTGGGCAGCGTGCGCGACGGGAAGGTCGAGCGGTCCACCGCTCACGACAACGGGTCGGCCTCCGCCACGGACGCGCCTGAGGGACCGGTGGGGATCTGGGCCTACGACTCGACCCGGCTGGTGTTCCAGCACAACGCGTCCTACCGGAACCACACGGGCTCGCACGTGGACGGCAGCGGCTTCGGGCTGGACCAGAACACCTCGCTCTCGACGATTCAGTACAACCTCTCGTTCGGCAATGACGGTGCCGGTTACCACGCGTACACCCGGTTCGAGAACGGTGCGCATCACGGCAACACCATCCGCTTCAACATCAGCAGCAACGACGGGCGCAAGCTCGCCCGCAACGGCGGCCTCACGGTGCACGGCGCGCGGATCGAGGACCTCCAGGTCCACAACAACACGGTCGTGCTCACGCGTGCCGCGCAGGGGGACGGGACGGTCGTCCGGGTGTCGGGCGGACCGCACGGCGTGGCGCTGCGCAACAACCTGTTCGTCAGTTCCCGGGCCCCGTTCATCGACGCCGCGAAGTCGTACACACCGGCCGAGATCGTCCTGCAGGGCAACGACTACTACAACGCCGCCGGGCCGTGGACCGTGCGATGGGGGAACCGGACTTTCACCGACCTGGCGGACTGGCGCTCGGCCGTCGGCCAGGAGCGGCACGGTTGGACACCGACCGGCGTGCGGGCCGCCCCTTGCCTGGCGGGCGGCAGGGATCCGGTCATCACGCGCACCGACGGCACCGCCGCCATGGTGCCCGAGTGCGCGAGTCCCGCAGGACAGGGCCTGGACCTGCGGTCGTTGTTCGGAGTGGACCCGGGGCCGGTGGACTACTTCGGCCGGAGCATCACCGGGGCGCTTCCGATCGGTGCCGTACTCCCGCAGCCGACGCGCTGACCGGGCGAGCACCGTCTTGTCCGCCCGAGCACTTTGCGGGATGTGTGCGTCGAGTGCGTTTCCTCCGCCACTGACCTTCTGTCGATCGCGACGAGCGTTGCCGCTCGTCGCGCTCGCATGAGTGTCTGCACGCTGTCCGTCATCGCGCCGCGACGTCCGTCGTCGCTGTTGTCCTGGCCGTCCAGCGGATCGCGCTGGTGCTGGTCGGCGGTGTCGCCTCCGGCCGGTTCGAACGTCGCACGGTGATGCCGGCCGGTGAGCCGGTCCACGGTGTGACCGGCAGTGCTCTCCGTCCTCGTCTGTCCTCGCGCTGAGGGGCGCACTTCGGCTGTGGCACGTGATCTGCGGTCGCACGCGTGAGGAGTGCCCGCACCGCTCTGCGGCGGTGGCCGACGCGCCCGAAGGGCCCGACGCGCCCCGCCTCGGCGGCCCGGAGGCTGTGATCAGCCGTTGGACGGTTCTCCGGAGCCTCCATGGGCCCGCCGATCAGGCGCGGCTCCAGCCTCGTGGATGATGTGACATCCGCCATGCCGCGTTCGGCTCCAACG
Source organism: Streptomyces sp. NPDC049597 (assembly GCF_040675505.1). NCBI lineage: Bacteria > Bacillati > Actinomycetota > Actinomycetes > Kitasatosporales > Streptomycetaceae > Streptomyces > Streptomyces sp. NPDC049597. The sequence continues at coordinate 112,006 of NZ_JBFAOY010000021.1, read as the reverse complement.
ATGTCTGTTAGCAGGAGACCCGCTGGGGAATACTCGTGCAATTTTCTCAAAACGGGCATTTCTCGCCTTCGTGAACGCGGCGTGCGGTCGCTCGTCGCATTCCCCGCCCCGCATGCGCCAGCCGTGTGCTCGCAGTGCGCACGTTCCTTCCCGAAACCGCCTGGGCCCGGTAAGCACGCCTGTGCGTCCGCAGGCAAGGCCCCATTTCTCTACGAAACCTCCTAGTAGCGATCTCTTGTTGCCCCGTATGTGCGGCCTTCCTCAGAATGACGAGGCCGCGGGGCGACCCGGGCGGCTCAGGCGCGGCCCGGCGCCCAAAGCCTGGTGGTAAGTCGATGAGGAAGGGCACGAATGAAGCGAAAGATGGCGACGGTATTGGCCATGGCGGCGGCTACCCTTTCGCTCATGGTCGTGCCGTCCGAAGGGGCCGTCACCTCTTCCCGCCTGGGTGTCTATGTCGGCCCTGGAAAAACCGATGCCGTCAACAACTTCCAGACCTGGCTCAGCCGGCCGCAGGTCCACGCGACCGACTATGCGGACCCGTCTGAGAACACCAAGTGGAATCAGTACGCGTTCGCGTACTGGGGCGACTGGAAGAGGGCCGAAGAGCATCGGCAGTTCGTTCTCGGTCTGCACATGCTGCCCAAGGGCGGCACCTTCGCGGACGCGCTCGCCGGCAAGTACGACAGCCAGTTCCGGGAGCTCGCCGACCTGATGGTCAAGAACGGCTTGGGTGACTCGGTCGTGCGCCTCGGGTACGAGGGCAACAACAAGATCATCGGACCCTGGCAGGGCACTGACGACCCGGCAGCTTATCGGGCGACGTTCCGACGCGTGGTCACTCTCATGCGTGCTCGTCCCGGAGCGGCTTTCCAGTTCGACTACAACATGGCCGTCGGCCCCTCGGGCAAGGTCACGTCCTTCGAGACGCTGTACCCCGGCGATTCCTACGTCGACATCGTCGGACTGAACATCTACGACGTGTGGTGGCACCACCCGGGCGCCACGCCGGCTCAGCGGTGGAACCACACGCTCACCACCACCATGGGCGTGAACGAGTTCAAGGCGTTCGCCGCCGCTCACCACAAGCCCATTTCTTACCCGGAATGGGGCCTGTACAAGAAGGGCAACGACTACGCGGGAGGCGGCGACTCGCCCTACTTCATCGACCGGATGGCCGAGCTGGTCAAGGACTCGAAGTATCAGGCGTACTTCAACCTGGACTGGGGCGGCGGGACGATGGACGACTTCCCGAACGGCAAGGCGCAGTACAAGCTCCGCTTCGGAGGCTAGCCTCGAAGCGTCCAGGAGGGCCCGTCAGTTCACGACGGGCTCTTCGGCGTCCGGCGCGGCGGGGGCCTTCGAGGTCCAGCGGCCCAGTTGTCGCGTCGGGCGGGCGCCGGGGTTCCACGGCTCGCGCGGCCGCCGCATCGAGCCGTCCGCCACGGCACCGAGAACGGTCACCGCGGTCCCGCCGCGCTCAGCGCGCTGGCGCGGGTCAGCCGTGGCAGAGAGAGGAAGACCGTCGAGGCGGCGAGCAGGGCCGCCCCGAACGGCACCCAGTAGCCCGCCGAGGCCCCCGCCGCGTCGACCACCCACCCGGACGCGGCGTAGCCCAGCGCGACCCCGACGGACAGACCCGAGACGATCCAGGTGATGCTCTCGGTGAGCTGGGCGGCCGGGGCCAGGCACCCCACCAGCTCCATCGTGATGGTCATGGTCGGCGCGATGGACATGCCCGCCACGAAGAGCATTCCCGCCAGCATCGCGAGACTCGTCGCGAACAACAGGGGTGCCATCGTCACCGCCATCACGCAGACGCTGACCAGCAGCCGCCGCGTGATCGCCCCCCGCGGGCTGATCGCGCCGAACACCGCGCCCGCAAGGCCCGAGCCGAGCGCGAACACGCCGAGGAGCAGCCCGGAGAGGGCCTCGTGGCCGTGAGCGTCGGAGAACGCCACCGTCACGACCTCCACAGAACCGTAGGACGCGCCCACCAAGGTCAGCGCCAGCACCAGCAGGAAGAGCCCCGGGATGCGCAGCGCCCAGCTCCCGGCGCGTTGCGGCTCGGGGCGCACCGGCGGTTCCGTACGTCGCTGGGCGGCGAACAGCAGGACGCCGACGGCGAGCAGGACCCCGGCCGCCATCGGTCCGGCCTCGGCGAAGCCTCTGGTCGACAGAGTGATCGCCAGGATCGGGCCGACGACGTAGATCACCTCGTCGAGCACCGACTCCATCGAGTAAGCGGTGTGCAGCAGCCGCGGTGACTCCCGGTGGATCTCCGCCCAGCGGGCCCTGACGAGCGCGCCCATGCTGGGCATGCAGCCCGCTACCGCCGCCGCGACGTACAGCGTCCAGACCGGGGCGGCGTACCGGGCACACAGCAGCAGCGCGGCGACGGCGGCGACCGTCACGGCCGTCGCGGGGAGGACGACCCGGCGCTGGCCGTGCCGGTCGACCAGCCGGGAGATCTGCGGCCCGATCACCGCGGTGGCAAGCGCTTGCGTGGCGGAGACCGAGCCGGCGAGCGCGTAATCACCGCCGAGCTGCGACAGCATCGTGACGATGCCGATGCCGATCATCGACAACGGAAGGCGCGAAATGAAACCTGCGGCGGAGAAAAGCAGACTGCCTGCAGGAGAAAAGATCCGGCGGTAATCGTAGAGCATGGGGACTCCACGCTCCGTCAGGAGCCGAGCGTCACTGGGTGGTCCGGTCCGCATTCCGCGCCCTCCATTTTGACGCATGGGGCGGTGTGCCGCTACCCGGAGCGGTGTCGCTTTGTGCGCGTGCGGGAGATGGCGAGCCGAGTAGTCTGGATGGAGGACACGTCGATGTCTCGGCGAGAAGGAGCCCGTATACCAGCAACCGCGTATGCCGGCGATCGTGTTCACAGGCGGCTGGGGACGAGTGCCGACTCGGCCCTGGAGGAATTCCCTTTCGTCAGCCCGGTCCCACGGGCTTCTCCGCCGTCGCCCGGTGCCGTTCGCCCAGCTCGGTCCGCCTGACGAGTAGCCCTCCACAGGAGGTGAATTGGGTGAACGCGCGACTGCGAAGCCGGTCCGCGATGGCCGCGGTCAGTGCGTGTATCGTCGCGCTGACTGCCATTTACTACACATTTCCTGAGCATCGGCTGCTCTTCGTCGCCATTTCGATGACCGGCGTCGTCGGTATCGTCCTGGGCGTCGTTCTCAACCGCCCGGAGCATCGACTCCCCTGGCTGCTCCTGGCTTCGGGAAACCTGGCCTTCGCCTCGGGCCAGGTCACCCAGATCGTCCTCATCCAGTCGCAGCAGGAAGTCCCGTTCCCGTCGATCAACGACGGTTTCTACCTCGCGGCGTATCCGCTCTATGCGGCCGGGATGCTGGGCTTCGTCCGTTGGCGCACGGCCCATCGCGACCGCGCGAGCCTCGTCGACGCGCTGATGCTGACAGTCGGTCTGGCCCTGCTGTCGTGGCTCTTCCTCATCGAGCCGTACTCCCGAGTCGAGGGTCTCAGCTGGGTGCAGAAGGCGTTCTCCATCGCCTATCCGCTCGGCGACGTCCTCGTTCTGGCGATGCTGCTGCGCCTGCTGGTCGGCCGTGGCGGCAAGAGCCTCTCGCTCATGCTGCTCACCGTGGGCACCGTCGGCCTGCTCACCGCCGACGTCGCCTACGGCCTGATACAACTGAACGGCGTCTGGCGCACGGGCTCCGCGGTCGAGCTCGGCTGGGCCGTCCTGTACGGCGCCTGGGCCGCCGCCGCGCTCGATCCGTCCATGCGGTCGCTGACCCGGCCGGTGGAACGGCGCCCCGATACCGGCACGGGCCAGCTGAGCCTGCTCATCCTGGCGTCGCTGATCGCCCCGGCCCTGCTCCTGACGCAGGCGGTACGCGGCGAGAGCAACAATGTCGGCGTCATCGGGGTGTTCTCCGCAGTGCTCTTCGGGCTGGTGCTCTACCGCCTGGCGGGCGTGGTGGCGACCCACCGGCAGGCAGTCGGCCGGGAGAAGGTGCTGCGCATGGCGGTGTCGTCGCTGGGCGGAGCGGGCGATGTGCGGGATGTGGCCGCCGCCGCCCACACCGCCGTGACGGACCTGCTGCAGCACGGCTCGCCCCGTTCCGCGCTGCTCACCCTGTCGGACAACATGCTCTGGTTGAACGGGGGACACGACGGCGTGCGCGGGCCCCTGTCCGCGCGCGTGACCGCGGCGGTACGGGAACTGACCGCGTCCGGCGAGAACCGCCTGGTGGCCCTCGACGGTCTGGGACCCTACCTCGCCGCCGACCTCGCGGGCGACGGGGAGTCGACCCGCCACGGTCATGCGCTCGTCTGCCCGCTCAGCTCGCAGGACCACCCCACAGGCGATTCGCTGATCGGGGTGCTCGTCATGGCCGGCGACGAGGAGGACCTGCTCGTGCTGCGGGAAACGCTGGCGACTCTCGCCGCGCAGACGGCACTTGCCGTGGCGCGGGTCGCCCTCGCCGAAGAGGTCAATCGGCGCAACAGCGAGGCGTACTTCCGCACGCTGGTGCAGAACGCCTCCGACGTCATCTTCATCCTCGACGACGACGACCGGGTCCGTTACGCCAGCCCCTCCGCCGACCAGATGCTCGGCATTCCGGACCTGGAGGGCACCTACCTCCTCGATCTGGTGCCGCTGCAGGAGAGCCGCGCGGTGGTCGAGACGCTCGGCAGGATGCGCAGCGGGGAGAAGCAGACCATGCGCGAGCACTGGCGCATGGCCCGCGCCGACCGGGTGTTCATCGAGGTCGAGGTGAGGTGGAGCGATTTGCGCGAGGAGGTGACCGTCGGCGGGGTGGTGCTCACCCTGCGGGACGTGACCGAACAGCGCAAGCTCGAACGGGAACTCACCCACCAGGCGTTCCACGACTCGCTCACGGGCCTGGCCAACCGTCTGCTCTTCCAGGACCGGGTCGGCCACGCCCTGATCCAGGCTCAGCGCGACGGCACGGTGGTCGGCGTGCTCTTCGTCGACGTGGACGACTTCAAGGTCGTCAACGACATACACGGCCACAACGTGGGCGACGAACTCCTGGTCGCGCTCTCCCTCCGGCTCCAGACCGCCGTCCGTGCCTCCGACACCGCCGCGCGCATCGGCGGTGACGAGTTCGCGATCCTGGTGGAGGGCTCCGTCACGACGGCAGGCGTGGAGCGGTTCACCGAGCATGTGATGGCCGTCTTCGCCGAGCCGTTCCGCCTCAGTGTGGGCCCGGTGAGTATGTATGCCAGCGTCGGCGTCGCGACGACGGAGGACAGCATCGACTCCGTCGAACTGCTGACGCACGCCGATCTCGCGCTGTACGCGGCGAAGACGGCGGGCAAGCGACGGTGGCGCCGCTACCACCCGGATCTGCAGAGCGGCATGGCGGAGCGTGCAAGGATGCAGGAGGGCTTGGACAGTTCACCGATCGAGACCGCGTTCATGGTGCTCTACCAGCCCATCGTGGAGCTGACCAGCGGTCAGATAGCCGGCTTCGAGGCCCTCGTCCGCTGGCCCCACTCCGCACGCGGCATGGTGCTGCCGGAGGACTTCATCACGCTGGCGGAGGAGAGCGGGCAGATCGTGCCGCTCGGCGCCTGGGTGCTCGACCGGGCCGCGGAGGAGGCTGTCCGGTGGGAGGGCTTCGTGCGGCACAACGGGATGACCGACCGCGGCGCACCGTACGTCAGCGTGAATGTGTCGCCGCGTCAGTTCCGCGACGAGGCGTTCTATCAGGTGATCCGGCGCGCCCTGGATCTCTCCGGAATCGACCCGTCGTCTCTGGTACTGGAACTGACGGAAAGTGTGCTGATGTCCAACGACGAGCGTATTCTGGCCGAGATGGGTTCCCTCACCGACCTCGGGGTCCGCTTCGCGATTGACGATTTCGGCACGGGCTACTCGTCACTGAGCTATCTGCGCGAGTTCCCGATCTCGATTCTGAAGATCGACAAATCGTTCATCGACGAACTCGGGCGCTCGCCCGAACAGTTCGCGCTGGTCGAGGGCATCACGCATCTCGCGGACACCCTCGGCCTCACGGTGATCGCCGAAGGAGTGGAGAACGTGCGGCAGCAGGAGTTGCTGATCTCCATGGGCTGCCGTTTCGGCCAGGGGTATCTCTTCGCCGAGCCGGTCAGCGCCGAGGAGGCGGAGCATCTCGTCCTCGCGCCGCCCCTCGGACGCCTGGCCGGATCGCCTGGTGCGCCTGCGGAAGGGAAGCGGTGATGACGGCCGCCCTCTCCCGCGGGAAGCGCAGGCCGTGCTCCACAGGACGCCGCGCGAGGCAGGAGACCCAAGGTGACGGAACGTGATCGCCCGCCGGGTACGTCGGCCGCGTTGTGCGTCGTGCTGCGCAACGACGAGGAGCAGTACGCGATCTGGCCCGCCGATCGCCGGATTCCGGCCGGGTGGCACCGAATCGGCGGCCCGGCGTCCGCCGCGTGGTGCGCGAGCCTGGTCGACCGCGTGTGGACGGACATGCGGCCCGCAAGCGCCCGCGCCGAGCCGCGGCCCCCGGGGTCCGCGCCATGCACCGTGCCCGAGCTGGTCCGGGAGCGGGCGAGGCGTGAGCCGTCCGCTCTCGCGGTGCTCTCGGACGAGGGGCAGCTCAGCTACGCCGAGCTGATCGGCCGCGCCGACCGGCTCGCCCACCGGCTGCGGCGGGCGGGCACAGACGCGGAATCCGTCGTCACCGTGTGCCTCGACCGCGTGCCCGAGCTGGTCGTCGCGCTGCTGGGGGTGCTGAGCTCCGGCGGTGCGTTCCTGCCCCTCGACCCGGCCACACCACGGCAACGGATGGTCGCACTGGTCGCGGAGACCGGGTCACGCCTCATCATCTCGAGTCCCGAGCACGCCCCGATGTTCGCCGGGTGCGAGGCGCGGATCGTCGACGCCGGGGAACCGGACACGCAGGCGCCGGCGGAGGCACCGCGGCCGGCACGCGGCCCCCGGCCGGACGACCTCGCCTACGTGATCTACACCTCCGGATCCACCGGCCCCCCCAAGGGCGTGATGATCAGCCACCGGTCGCTGAGCCACTCCCTCACCGCGGTCGCCCAGGCATACCGACTGACGCCCGGCGACCGGGTGCTGCACGCCGCCGCGCTCGGCTTCGACACGTCACTGGAGCAGATCTTCGCCACGCTGATCAGCGGCGCGACGCTCGTCCTCGCAGGAACACGGCCGTGGGCGCCCACCGACCTGCTGCACCGCCTTCCGGAGCACGGCATCACCGTCGCCGACCTGACGCCCGCCTACTGGCAGCGGCTCGTCTCCGTCGCCGACCGCGGGGAGATCCTCGCGTCGCTGAGGCTCGTCATCGTCGGCGGCGAGACCGTCACCGCGAAGCAGTGCCGCGCCATTCTGTGCCGGATCCCCGGCGCTCGGCTCGTCAACGCCTACGGGCTCACCGAGACCACCATCACCTCCACGCTCTGCGACCTGAACGAAGAGGTGCTCGCCGCCCCGGACACCGCCGTCGCACCGGTCGGCAGGCCCCTGGAGGACAATCACGTCCACGTGGTCGACGCCGAACTGCGCCCGGTGCCGCCGGGCGAGCGCGGCGAGATCTACATCGGCGGCCCGGGGCTGGCGCGCGGAATCTGGCGACAACCCGCCCTGACCGCGCAGCAGTTCCTTCCCGACCAGCACGGCTCGCGGCCGGGTGAGCGGATGTACCGCACGGGGGATCTGGGCCGCTGGCGCCTCGACGGCAACCTGGAAGTCCTGGGCCGGGTCGACGACCAGATGAAGATCCGCGGGTTCCGGGTCGACCCGGCGGAGATCGAGGCCGCGCTCGTCTCCCGCCCGGAGATCGGCCAGGCGATGGTGGTCGCCCGCGCCCGCGACAACGGCGACCGGGACCTCATCGCGTACTACACGCCGGCCGCGCCGGCGACCGGCGACGGAGCCGCGCTGCGCCCCCGGCTGCGGTCGGCGCTCGCCGAGACCCTGCCGGGTTACATGATCCCGGCAGCCTTCCACGAGGTGGACCTGCTGCCCGTCACGCCCAACGGAAAGCTCGACCGCAGCGCCGTGCCGGAACCCAGGACCGCCGCAGCGACGGACGACGCCGACGACCGTCCGGTGCTGCACGGGATGGCCCAGTTGTGGGGCCAGGTCCTGGACGTGGACTACGTTCGTCCGCACGACGACTTCTTCGAGCTGGGCGGCAATTCGCTCCTGGCCATGGAGATGCTCGCCCGGACCCGCATCGTGTTCGGCATCGGCGTCACGCAGATCCGCGACCTGACCCGGTCACTGCTGCTGTGCCCGACGCTCGCCGCGTTCGCCGAGTCCGTGCGCCGGGCACGTGCCGGCACACTGGCGCATCCGGACGGCGGCAGAATCGACTTCGCCGCCGAGACGGACCGGCTCCTTCCGGCGATAGGCGGTGACGCGCCGGCACCGGACCCCCGGCACCCCGGTGACGTCCTCCTCACCGGGGCGACGGGCTTCTGCGGCGCGCACATGATCGACGAGTTGCTGCGCAGGACGACGGGCCGGATCCTCTGCCTGGTCAGGGCCTCCGACGACCGGCACGGCATGGAGCGGATCCGGGCGAGTCACCAGCGGTACCTCCTCAGCGACCTGTCCAGCGAGCGCGTCCAGCCGGTCGTCGGCGACCTGGGCAAGCCCGGACTGGGGCTGCCTCCCGGCCGTTTCGAAGAGCTGGGATCGACCATCGACGCCGTCTACCACTTCGGCGGCCAGGTCAACTTCATCTATCCGTACCACGAGTTGCGTGCGGCCAATGTCGACGGAACGTACGAGATGATCCGCCTGGCCGCCCGAAGGGCCGTCCCACTCCACTACGTCTCCACCATGGCGGTGCTCGCCGGATTCGGGACCGCAGGGGTGCGCGCGGTGACAGAGAGCACGCCGCTGGGCTTCCCCGAGTATCTGTCGGTGGGATATGTGGAGAGCAAATGGGTCGCCGAGGCGCTGCTGAAGAAGGCGTCCGACGCGGGCCTGCCCGTCGCCGTCTACCGCCTGATGGACGTCACGGGCAACAGTGGGACCGGCGTGATGAACACCAGCAGCGAGATGTGCGCTCTCATCGCCTTCATCGCGCGGACCGGACTGTGCCCTGACGTCCGGCTGCTGCTGGACTTTCTGTCGGCCGACTGCCTCACCCGCGCACTGGGGCACATCTCCACCCACCGTCCCGCCCGCGGTGACGTCTACCACCTCACCAACCCGCGTTCCGCCCCACTGCACTCGCTCGCCGAGCGCATGCGCGTGCGGGGTTACCCCGTCCGGGAAGTCCCGTACGCCGAGTGGATCGCCGCTCTGGTGAAGTACGCGGCCGGGCACCCCACCGACCCGATGACCCCGTTCGTCCCGCTCTTCGTCGACCGGTGCCACCGCGCCGACATCACCGTGAGCGAGATGTACTTCCAGGGCGTCTTCCCGGCCTTCACCCGTACCAACGCGGAACGGGCGCTGATGGAGGCCGGGATCGAGGTTCCCCCGGTGGACGCGGAGATGATGGACCGCCACATCGACTTCCTCCAACAGATCGGCTACGTCCTGCCCGTGACGAGCCCGGATCAGGGAGCTGCACGGTGGTGAGCCGATGCCACGGCTGGGAGGCGCTCGACGTCACGGAAGGAGCGGCCGACGGTCCGGTGGCCTTCTGCGCCGATCTCAGTCCCGCCAGCCTCCTGGCGGCGTACCGCGCCGGGGTCTATCCGTTCCCGGCATACAACGAGTACGCCCGCACCCTCAACGAAGTGGTCTTCGCCGATCAGGTCCAGGAGGGCCGCATACGGCTCGTGGGGGAGGAGCCGGCCGATCCCTATGCCGTCTCCTGGTGGTCGCCCGACCCGAGGCCGGTGCTGCCCGTCTCGGCCGTGCACCTCAGCCGGAGCCTCGCCCGCCGGCTGCGCAACAGCCTGCCGTGGTCAACCACCCTGGACCGTGAGTTCGAGCGTGTCGTCCGCGCATGCCGCGGCGACCGCAGCCCCCCGTGGCTCACGGAGGAGCTGATAGCAAGCCTGATCCACCTGCACGATCTCGGTCATGCTCACAGCGTCGAGGTGTGGGAGGACGGCAATCTGGTCGGCGGCGTCTTCGGCCTGCGGGTCGGATCCGTCTTCAGCATGGATTCGATGTTCTTCCACCGTTCCGGCGCCTCGAAGGTCGCGGTGACCGACCTCGCGGCGCGCTTCGGACAGGCCGGCGGCGTGCTGCTCGACGCGCAGCGGGACAGCCCGCACGTCCGTGGCCTGGGCGGCATCCTCGTACCGCGAGAGCAGTACGTGCGGCACCTGCGACCCGCCGCGTGCGACAGCCCGCCGATGCCCACAGCCACCCTGCCCGCCCGCCGCCTCGCCCAGCCGGCAGGATCGCGCTGACCTCTTTCCTCACTCCGTCCTGCCGAACGTCGCGAGCAGCGCGTCCAGCCCGGCGGTCAGGGCCTCGGGACCGCTCTGTTCGGCGAGGGCGGCGGCCGTGTCCCGGAGCGTGGGGAGCTCCTGCGGTGGCATCCGGTGCAGGCCGAGGCGGAACGCGGGCTCGGATTCCTCCGGGCTGTCCACCATGGCCTGCAGCTCCACGGAGACGTAACCGAGGACCCAGCCGGTGAAGGAACGGAAGACGGCCGCGGAACGGACCTCGTCGAGCCCCGCTCCCCGCAGCAGCGCGAGCACGCGCTCATGGTGCTTCAGGACCGGGAGGGGCCGGCGCGCCAGCGGGACGGCCAGCATGCGGGTCGCGAGCAGCGGCACCACATGGGGATGGGTCAGGCAGACGGCGTACGTGGCCTGCGCGATCCGGGCCAGCTCGGCACGCCAGGTGGACGCCTCGGCCCCGGCGGCCAGACGCTCCTCGAGTTCGACGTACAAGGCTTCGACCAGGCCGTCCAGGAGGGCGTCCTTGCCGGCGGCGTACCGGTAGAGAGCCATGGCCTCCACGTCGAGCTCGGCGCCCAGCCGCCGCATGCTCAGCGCCGAGAGGCCATCGCGGTCCACCAGCTCCAGCGCGGTGGCAAGGAGACGCTCCCGGCTCAGCCGGCCGTAGCGACCGCGGTCGCCTGCCCTGCGCGCCGGAGCCGCCGCGGTGTCCCCGGTCGCCCCTCCTGACTTCGCCCTGTCCTCGGCCATGCCCTCGCCTCCAGCTGATCGCCCCCGAGCGGTGATCCGCCTGATTGACTCTACGCACATCCGGGTAGAAAATGTAAGTATACATCGTAAATATATGGTTTTGTCACGCGGTGCGGCCGGCCGCATCCCCACAGCGGCCGGTGCCACCGGCGATGGCAACGCAGCGCGGGAGCGCGTGGTGACGGGACAACCCGTATCAGCGACGCGGGACCCGCCGACAGGTCCACAGCCGCCCGCGACCAGGTGCAAAGCGCCAGGACCTAGGTATCGATCATGAGCACACTCATCGAGGATTACGCCCTCATCAGTGATCTGGAAACCGCCGCCATGGTCGGCAGGAACGGGTCCCTGGACTGGCTGTGCCTGCCCCGATTCGACTCGCCGGCCTGCCTCGCCGCTCTGCTCGGCACCGAGAACAACGGATTCTGGCGGGTGGCTCCCGCCGCCTGCCGTCCCTGTACTCGTCGGGCCTACCAACCGGACACGCTGGTCCTGGAATCGGAGTGGGTCACCGAGACCGGCGTGGTCCGGGTCACGGACTTCATGCCGCCGCGCACCCAGCTGCCGGGCGTCGTCCGTATGGTCGAGGGCCTGTCGGGCTCGGTGCACATGCGCAGCGAACTACGGCTGCGTTTCCACCAGGGCCGTGTCGTGCCGTGGATCCGGGTCGCCGAATCCGGCACGCTCGCGGTCGCCGGGCCGGACGCCGTCTGGCTCCACGCCGACGGTTCCGTGCCGGCCCTGCACAACGACGACTCCACGGTCCTGGAGTTCACCGTTTCAGCAGGCCAGCGCCTGTCCCTGACACTGGTGTGGTCGCCGTCGCACCGGCCGGAGCCGCCCGCACCGCTGTCCGTTCCGGCGGAGACGGCGCTGAAGGAGACGAGTGACTACTGGCGGCGATGGAGCGCCCAATGCCGCTACCAGGGCCCGTGGCGGGAGGCGGTGGTGCGTTCCCTCATCACGCTCAAGGCGCTCACCTACGCGCCCACGGGGGGCATCGTCGCCGCGCCGACCACCTCGCTCCCGGGGGACATCGGAGGCGAGCGCAACTGGGACTACCGCTACTGCTGGCTGTGCGACTCCACCCTGAGCCTGTCCTGCCTGCTGCGCAGCGGCTACCGGGAGGAGGCGACGGCATGGCTGGACTGGCTCGTGCGGGCCATCGCGGGCGCCGCCGCCGATCTGCAGACCGTGTACGGCGTCGGAGGCCAGCGGCTCCTGCCCGAGACCGAGGCGCCGTGGCTGCCCGGCTACGAGGGATCGCGGCCGGTCCGGTTCGGGAACTCGGCGGTGAACCAGTACCAGTTGGACACCTACGGCGAGGTCCTGGACACGCTCTGGCTGTGCTTGCGGGCCGGGATTCCCATGCCGGCCCACGTGTGGAGCCTGGTCGAAGCGCTCATGGGCCACCTCCAGCGGCACTGGCACGAGCCGGACCAGGGGCTGTGGCAGGTGAGGGGACCCCGGCGGCAGTTCGTGCACTCCAAGGTCATGGCATGGGTGGCCGCCGACCGGGCCGTGCGCATGGGGGAAATGCTCGGCAGGAACCGGTGCCTGGACCAGTGGCGCGTCATGCGCGACGACGTGCACCGGGAGGTCTGCCGTGAGGGCTGGGATGCCCACAGGAGATCGTTCGTGCAGTCCTACGGCTCATCGGCCCTGGACGCCTCGGCACTGCTGATCCCCAGGCTCGGCTTCCTGCCTGCCCGGGACGAACGGGTGCGCGGCACGGTGCGGGCGATGCGGCAGCTGGCCCACGGGGGATTCGTGCGGCGGTACGAGCCCGACGGCCACGGCGTGCACGGTGTGGACGGCATGCGCGGCCCCGAGGGCGCGTTCGTGTCGTGCTCCCTGTGGTACGCCGACGGACTCGCTGCCACCGGGCATCCGCAGCAGGCCAGGGAGGCCTTCGAGCGGGTCCTCGCCATCCGCAACGACGTCGGTCTGCTCGCCGAGCAGTGGGACCCTGACACCGGCCGCCAACTGGGCAACGCGCCGAAGGCCTTCAGCCACATCGCCCTGGTGGAGACGGCGTTCGCCCTGTCGGCACCACCGGTGCCGGCGGGAGGGCCCGGACCCCGCCATGGACGCCGGGCACCATCGACAGCGCGGCCGGCGGGGCCGGGGGACGGCCCGGGTTCGGGCGACGCCGCAGCATGGAGAACGGCTGACAGCTGCCGTGCGGGCCCTCCCGGGGTCAGAGCGGCGACGACGGCGGCACAGCCTCCACGGCGTCGACCCGGCGGCTCTCGAGCGGCGGCGAGCATCGGCTGAGAGGTCGGGCCCGGTCCGGAAGTCCCCGGACCGGGCCATGCCGCTCCTGGACGGCCAACCGCCCTGACGTCGCAGTGGAGCCTCAGCCGGTGACCTTTCCGGTGGTGACCAGGGCGAAGTCGGCGTCGGTCGCGGGCGTTTCCACGTGTCCGTCCACGTTGACCTGGCTGGCGACGACCTGGATGGTCCAGGTGCCGGCGGCCGGATTCTGGATGAACACGTTCTCCACGGTGTCGACGGTGTTGGCCGAGCCGCCCGGTGTCGACCAGTTGCCGGCCGCGAGTCCGTTGTTCCCCCAGTACACGGTGCCGTCCGGGGCGGTGAGCTTCAGGGTCAGGTCGTTGACCCGCGCCTGGGCCGCCGACGGTGAGCCCATGGGGTCGGTGTAGGCCATCGTCGCCTTCAGCGGCTCGCTGCCGTCGGTGGTCAGCGTGTACGTCGCGGTCTGGCCGCCGGCGAGCACGTCGGTCTCGTTGACCAGGATCGGCAGATGCCAGTTGTTGTCCTGCGCCTTCTGGTACAGGTTGCCGGCGCTGGCCGTACCCCAGCCCTGCTTCATCCGGGCCAGGTCGTGGGACTCGCCCGTGAAGGCGTACTGATCGGCCGAGTTGATCAGCAGCGCCTTCGCGGTGGCGGCATGCGGCCGGGACGTGAAGACGTCGCGGTCCTGACCGGGGCCGCCCTCGAAGACCCCGTCGGCCCACATCTGGAAGATGAGGCCCGCATAGCCGCAGGTGATCGGCGTGGAGGCGCTGGTGCCGCTGAACGTGCCGGTGTACGCGGCGTCGCTGCCGCTCGCGGTGGTGTAGACCGCGTCGTAGTAGTTCGACAGGTCGGGCTTGATCCGCCCGTCCGCGGCAGGGCCGATGCTCCCGCCGCCGTTCCACGCGTCGTCGGTGCGGGAGACGGTGTCGTAGTGGTAGACGCCGCCGACGGACACCACGTTCTTCGCCCACGCCTGCGGCCGGGCAGAGCGGTTGCCCGTGTTGCCCTGGGTCTGGCAGATCAGGATGTCGTGGTCGAAGACGATGTCGTCCATCGCGGCCGACGTGGAGTTGTAGCCGAACGTCAGCGCGCTGCCCCAGCTGTTGGACTGGAACACCGCCCGGTAGGGACCTGCCGGGTCGACGAGCTGGGAGGTGTGCGTCCACCGGTCGGACACCTGGTTGTTGGCGAAGATCGGCTGCGCCTGGGGGAGCAGACCGCGGGCAGTGGCGTTCACTCCGGAGGAGAAGATCTGCCCGTACGTCGAGGTGCCGTGGCTCGTGCTGGTGGTGTTGGCGGTGTGCATGATCGGCGGGAACGCCGCGAACTCCTGGTGCGTGGTGCGCAGCCCGGTGTCCATCACCTCGCCGCGTACGCCTTGGCCGAGGTACCCCTGGGCGGTCTCGATGGTGTCGGCGCCGCCGGCGACGCGGGCGTTGTTCATGTCCACTTCCGGTGCCGTCCAGACGTCGAGCGCGAGCACCGCGTCCAGGTGCGCCACGGCAAGCGCCTGCGCCGGCTCCAGGGTCGCCTCGATCAGTTGCCGGCTCGCCGATGCGACGTGCACCTTCCCGCCGAGCGCCTTGATCCGCTTGACCACCGCCCTTTGGTCGGCGGCGTTCCGTTCCACGAGCGTGATGAGGTATCGGCCGCTGCTCGACGGCGCGGCCCCGCCCTCGACCTTGTCGCCGGCGTCGTACCGGCCGACCCATCGCACGAAGGGCAGTGCGGCGACCTGTACCCGAGTCGCTTCGTCCATGCGCACCACATACGCGGCGTCGGGAATGTAGGCGCCGATCCGGGCTCCGAGGGCCGCCAGCGCGGCGCGGTGGCTGTCGCGCGGTGCGGTCGTGAACTGGACCAGGTACGCACGGCCCACCTCCGACCGCAGGCGTCCCCGCGGCCGCGAGCGTTCCGCGTCCGGTGTGGTCGGGTCGAAGGTGCGGGTGCGCAACCGGATGAGGGTGGGCTGGTGGTCCTTGCTGTCGCCGGCGAGCCGGGTCGCTTCCGTGCGGCCGTGGTGCGACGCCGGCATGGACAGGGCGGGGCTGGCAGCGGCGGCGAGGGCCAGGGCGAGCACGGTGTACGACGCTGTGCGCGCGGACTTGCGCATGGGGAGGCTCCCGGACGAAGATCCGCCGAAAAACGCGGATGGGTGAAAGCGGTCGAGGAACGCTAACCGGTCGAAGCGCGGAAGAAACCGTCTGATCGGGTGACGGTGTGTCAAAATCACCCGCAGGGGGATCTATAGTCGCGGCGTGCAAATGCTGTGGACGCTTGTGGGCGTCGGGTCGGCGGTCGTGGTGTCGGTGCTGCCCGGCGCGGCCCAGCCTGTGGCGAGCTACGCCGGGGAACGCGTCGCTCAGCCGCCGGGCACGTTGTCGATCACCGTGCCGGCCGCGGTGAATGTCGGCACGGCTTTCCCCGGCTCATCGACCAGCCGGCAACCCGGCGAAGTCCGGGTCTCGGATACGCGGGGCAGCCGGCCGGCGGTCTGGGCCGCGACGGTGGCGGCGACCGACTTCACCACGCCGGGCGGCGGCGCCGCCCGGCAGATCTCCCGGAGTCAGGTCTCGTACTGGTCGGGTCAGGTCACCAGCACCATCGGCCCCGGCACTCGCGTTCCGGGCCAGGCCACGAGCGCGCAGGTGCAGAGCCTGAGCGTCCCGCGTACGGCGTTCAGCAAGACGTCGGGCAACGGCAACAACACCACCGCCTGGCAGCCGACGCTGATCGTCGCCGTGCCGGCGACCGCCGTCGGCGGCACCTACACCGGGACCGTCACCCACTCAGTCGCATGAAAGGGACTGGATAATGACATTTCATCAGATACCCGGCTATGGTCATTCCGTGCGAAGAAGATCATTGATTTCGTGTGTCATCGCCGCCGCCGTTGTCGGCGCGGTTTCGCCGCCTGCGGTAGCCCAAGGGCCGTCGGGGGACACGACCGTGACATTCACCGTGGCCACAGCGAACCTCACGATCGAGGTGCCCGCCGCGCGCGACCTGGGGTCCGGGTTCCCGGGGCAGACGATCAGCGGTCAGCTCGGCACCGTGACGGTGAGAGACCAACGGGCCGCGGCAGACGCCACGTGGACAGCGCAGGTGGTCGCGACGCAGTTCGACACCGGAACGGACCAGCCCACCGAGACCGTTCCGCCGAATCTGGTGGACTACTGGTCCGGGCCGGCGACCTCCACCACCGGCAACGGCGAATTCGTGCCGGGCCAGCCCACGCGTGCCAGCCGCACCAGCCTGGAGCGGCCACGCACCGCGTTCTCCCACACCTCGGGTAGCGGAAACAACAGCGCGAGCTGGAACCCCACCCTGGAGATCACCATTCCGCAGGAGGCTGTCGGCGGACTCTACAGCGGGACGGTGACCCATTCGGTGGCGTGAGCCCGTGGGTGGACTGCTCCTTGCTCTGTCGCTGCTCCTCGGATCCGTCGCGCCTGTTGCCGCGGAGGCACCGCGGCGGGCGACTGACGACGTGAGCGTCGGGATCCGGATCGTCGACGCACCGGTCAGCCGCCGCGACGACAACCGTGCCCACCGGTACATCATCGACCACATCAAACCGGGCCAGCAGATTCGCCGGCGGATCGCGGTCACCAACCTGTCGGACAGGCGACACCGCGTACAGCTTTACCCCGCGGCCGCAGCGGTCCACAAGGACGGCTTCGCCTTCGCCCCCGGTCGCACCGGCAACGAGCTCACCAGATGGGTGAGGCTCGAGCACGACGAACTCGTCCTGGACCCCGACGAGACGGCCACCGTGTGGACCGAGATCACCGTGGCGAAGCATGCGACCGGCGGCGAACACTACGGTGTCGTCTGGGCGGAGATCAGTCCCGAACGCGACCCCTCGAAGCAGGTACGCCACGCGGCCCGCGCCGGGGTGCGCATCTATCTGTCCGTCGGGCCCGGCGGCGAACCACGCTCGGACTTCCGCATCGACGATCTCACCGCCACCCGCGCCGCCGACGGCGCACCGATGGTCACGGCCCACGTGAAGAACACCGGCGGCCGGGCCCTCGACCTCACGGGCAAACTCACCCTGTCCAACGGACCGGGCGGCGCGTTCGCAGGCCCGTTCAACGTCAACGCGGGCACGGTCGGCCGCGGCCGCTCGACGGTCGCGACCACCGCACTCGACCCGCGACTGCCGGGCGGTGCGTGGACCGCACGGCTGACCCTCTCCAGTGGACTCGTCACACGCGAGACCACCGGCCGCATCACCATCAGCACGCCACAGCGCGACGGAAAGCCCCAGACGGCACTGCTCACGCTCGGCGGCCTCGTCTCGGTTGTCGCAGCGCTGCTCGTGGCGTACGCGTACCGCCGCCGCAGCCGCGCGCGCTGACGGGCCCCGGATCACCGACACCCAGGACGAGCACGACGCGCTGGGCAAGGTCGAGGCCCGAACGCCATGGGGTGCTTGTCGGTACGTCCCGATACGGTGCGCTGGACGCGGACAACCGGGAGGGAAAATGGCAGGTCGGGCCGATGTCGACGCGCTGCTGCGCATCATGCCCAACGATTACGGCGCTGACGAGCACGTCGACTGGGCGGCAGCTGAAGCACACTTGGGTACTTCTCTGCCCGGTGACTACCAGGCCTTCATGGCCCTGTACGGCGGTGGTTCCATCGATGACCTGGGCATCCACTCGCCTCTGTCGGGCGGGAACTGGGCAGGGGCGATCTCCGGCCACATCGAGGGGTTGCGCGAGCTGTGGGCCATGGACGGAGGCGTTCCCGGGGTTCAGCTGGGCGCGGAACGAGTCCTGCCGTGGGGGAGCGGCTGCAACGCAAACGAGCTGGGTTGGCTGATGACAAGTGCGGATCCGGACCGGTGGCCGGTGGTGGTTTGGCGCCGTCACGGATCACCGCGCTGGGCAGTGTTCGAATGCGGCATGGCTGAGTTCCTCCGCAGACTCATGACCGCCGAGTTCGACAAATGTCCCCTCAGTGACCTGTCACTGTGGGGACATGTGGGAACGTTCGTCCACCACCTGGAGCAGGAACGCCGATTCCACGCCGGCCTGGACCCCATGACCGGCGAACCCGACCCCTACGCGCACATGTTCGGCTGAACAGGCCTGGCGACCCGAGTTCGGCCTGCGTGCTGCTGACGGTCACAGGACCGCCTGTCGGGCCAGGACGAGAGCCTCGCCGTTCTACCCGGGCTGTATCAGCGGGGCAAGCGGACCAGGGGCGGCTCGGCAGCGAGAAGTTCACGAGCGAGCCGCTGGCGACGGGCCGATCGGGCGCCCGCGTCCACCAGGGGTCTGCAGGGTGAGGCCTGAGCGGCGCGCACCCTTCAGGAGCCGTGCGGCTCCAGGGGGCGGCCGCTCAGGACGTTCCAGCGCTCGGCGCGGCCGCTGAGTTCGGTGGCGGTCAGCGGGCGGACGTCGATGCGCCAGAAGGCGTGATCGGCGGCGGCGAGGGCATGGACGACGGCGGCGCGGACAACGTCGGGTTCGACGACGGCGACGACGCGCGGGGCCGGGTCGCCGCGAAGAGCGTCGAGCCAGGCGCCGACCCGGATCCGTACGTCCCGTAGGGCCTCCCCGCCATGAGGCGCGACGGTGGGGTCGTTCAGCCAAAGGGCCACGGATTCCGCCTCGGCGGCCGCGACGTCGTCCAGTGTCCGTCCGCGCCAGCGGCCCATGTCGCAGGCGGCGAGGGCAGCTTCAGGTGCGACGTCGTCCAGCCCGAGGGCCCGGGCGGTTTCGCGGCAGCGGCGGGACGGTGAGGCGAAGGCGAGGGCGGCCGGGGGGAGCCCGGCCGCGGCGCCCTCGGCACGCGCGATCCCCGCCGGGTCGAGCGGGGTGTCGTCGTCGAAACGGACGCTTCGCAGCGCCTCACTCGTCGCGGGGGAGACCAGCGTCACCCGTGTCGTCATCAGCCTCTCCGGTGTGCCCGTGTGCGGCAGTCGTGCGGCACGCACCCTACCCAGAGGGGGCGCACGGGAGTGATTCAGGACTCACGCCCTTGGCTGAATGTCATGCACGCGGTACGTTCTCGGCGACATCTGAACAATGCGACGACGGCGAGACGGAAGTCCGGTGGGAAACCGGCACGGTCGCGCCACTGTGTGCTGCCGCGGCACCCCGTGAGGGGTGAAGCGGCGGCGAGTCAGACCCGTGGGCCGTCGTCACGCACCACCATATGGGCGCGTGTTCCCGAGGAGGTTCCACCATGGCCGAGGCTGCCGTCTCCGCTGCCGCATCCACCCCTTCCGTTTCCGCTCCGGCTCCTTTGCCGGCGCGCGCGGTCCTGCCCTGGGCTCTGTTCGTCGCCCTCCTGGCGCTGGTCGCGCTGTACTTCGTCGGCGCCGAGCAGGGCGCCACGTCCGTCTTCGCGGGTGAGACCGTGCACGAGTGGGTGCACGACGGACGTCACCTGCTCGGCTTCCCCTGCCACTGAAGGGGCCGGCACCGCACATGTTCGCCTCAACTGTCAGAGGCCTGCTGGTCCGTGGCATGCTCGCGGGCCTGATCGCAGGACTGTTCGCCTTCGCCGTGGCCTACGTGGTCGGGGAGCCGCCTGTGGACGGCTCGATCGCGGTGGAGGAAGCCCAAGCCGCCCAGGAGGCCCACGCCGGACACGGCGCGGCCGCCGCTGAAGAAGAGGAGGAAGCGGTCAGCCGCCCGGTCCAGTCGACAGCCGGCCTGGCCACCGCAGTGCTGGTGTACGGGGTGGCGCTGGGCGGAATCGCGTCGCTGGCGTTCTCGTTCGCGCTCGGGCGCGTCGGCCGGTTCAGTCCGCGGGCGACCGCGGCGCTCACCGCGGGCGCCGCCTTCATCCTCGTCTACCTGATCCCGTTCCTGAAGTACCCGGCCACGCCGCCGGCCGTCGGGAACCCGGACACCATCGGCAAGCGCACCACGCTGTTCTTCCTGATGATCCTGCTCAGCGTGCTGCTGGGCATCGCAGCGGTCATCGCCGGGCGGCGCCTCGCGCCGCGCCTCGGCAACTGGAACGCGACGCTCGCCGCCGGCGCCGGGTTCATCGCCGTGACAGCTGTGGCGTTCGTGTTCCTGCCGGCGAACGACGACGCGGTGAAGGCCGGCTTCCCGGCAGCACTGCTGTGGGAGTTCAGGCTTGCCTCCGTGGCGATCCAGGCGGTCCTGTGGGCGGTCTTCGGCGTCGTCTTCGGTGTCCTCGCGCAGCGTCTGCTGGCGCCTCGGCCGTCCACCGCCGGCACCGAAACCGGGCAGGCCGTACCGGCTGCCGGCTGACTGGCCCCGAGCCCGTCCACGGCACGGCCCCGTCCCCGCGAGCGCGCGGGTCCGGGGCCTTCGTCCTGCCGGGTGAGGCATCCCGGTGGCCGGCGACGGTGACCGGGCGGCATTCGCCGAGGAGAATCGCTGCATGCGGATTCTGATCATCACCGCCGGTTCACGGGGCGATGTCGCGCCCTTCACCGGCCTGGGGCGGCGCCTGATGGAGGCGGGCCATCGGGTCGCCGTGGCCGCTCACCCGTCCTTCGCCGCTCTCGTCGGCGGATGCGGTCTGGAGTACCGGCCTGTGCCGGGAGACCCGAAGGGGCTGATCCGAGCCTGGTCCCGGGCGGCGTCGCGGGAAGAGGTCCGGGCCTTGACCAGGGCGTACGCGGACGGGCTCGCCGATGGGGTGGCTGAGGCCGTGGCCGGCGGATCCGACCTGGTGCTCACCGCGTTCGGCCCGGCACCGCTCAGCCGGACGGCCGGCGAAGCGTTCGGCGTCCCCGTCATCGGCACCTACCTCACGCCGGCGTTCGCCACCGCACAGTTCCCGCTGCCCGGCGCACCCGGCACCGACGGCCTGGGGCCGGACGGGAACATCGCCGCAGGCCAGGCAGTGCTGAGTCGCGCGGAAGGGCTCTTCGCAGGCACCGTGACCCGGCTGCGTGCCCGCCTCGGGCTGCCCGCCGGCGCGCCGTCGGCCCCGGGGGACCTCCGGCCGGTCTTCCACGGCTTCAGCCCACTGGTGGTGCCGCGCCCTGAAGACTGGCCGCCCCGGGTCGAAGTGACGGGTTACTGGTGGCCCGCGCGGCCGGACCGCTGGCAACCCCCGGCCGAACTCGTCGACTTCCTCCAGGCCGGTCCGCCCCCGGTGTTCATCGGGTTCGGCAGCATGGCACCGGGGCAGGGGGAGCGGCTCACCGAGCTGGTGGCCGCCGCGGTGCAACGGGCAGGCGTGCGCGCGGTGGTGCAGGCGGGGTGGGCCGGACTGAGCGGCTGCGGCGACGACGTCCTGCCCATCGGCGACATCCCGCACGACTGGCTGTTCCCTCGCACCGCCGCCGTCGTCCACCACGGCGGGGCGGGTACCACCGCAGCCGGACTGCGGGCCGGAGCACCCGCCCTGCCCGTACCCGTCATGGCCGACCAGCCGTTCTGGGCGTCTCGGCTGTACCGACTGGGAGTTGCCCCCCGGCCTCTGCCGTTCCACGACCTCACCGCCGAAGCCCTCGGTGCCGCGATCAGAGTCTGCCCTGTCGGAGCCGGCCCACCGCCGCCGCGCGGCCGAACTCGCCCACCGCATCGCCGCAGAGGACGGCGCCGCCACGGTGCTGGCTCACATCGGCTCAGGGGGCGCGGGGTGAACCCGAGGCTGCTCCATTGTCAACCGCGCCGCTGGGAGCTGATCCGCCGCGAGATCGATCGGGCGGCATTGTTCAGCATGTTCCTCCCTTACGCGTCGGCGGGCTTGCCTCTAGCCTGAGCCTGCTTGCAAGTTACCAGCCAGTCAACGATTCATTGACGGCGCACCGGGCCCCGGAGGTCGATGTGAGTTCCGCGCAGTCTCTTCTCGAAAGCCGCCCGCCTTCCGTGGCGCACCTCTTTCTCTCAAGAGTCGGGGCCACACCCGACCGGGAGGCGTACCGCTACCCCGCGCCGGCCGGCGACGGCACGTCCGGCACCGAACAGTGGCGCTCGCTGACATGGGCGCAGACCGCCGAGCGCGTCACGGCGATCGCGGCCGGCCTGATCGCCCTCGGGGTGCGCCCCGAGGAGAGGGTGGCGATCTGCTCCTCCACTCGGGTGGAGTGGATCCTGGCCGACATGGGCGCGATGTGCGCCGGCGCCGCAGCCACCGCCGTTTACCCGAGCACCAATGCCGACGAGACGGTGTACATTCTCGCCGACTCCGGCAGCCGGGCGATCTTCGTCGAGAACGCCGAGCAATTGGACAAGGTGGTCGCCCACGCGGAACGCCTGCCGGAACTCGGCCACGCGATCCTCTTCGACCCTCTGGCGGACCTCCCCCAGGTGGCGGGTCTGGAGGTGCTTTCCCTCGCTGACCTGGAGAAACAGGGGGCGGCGTACCTGGCGGAGCACCCGAACGCGATCGAGGAGACGGTACGGGCGATCGAGCGGGAACAGCTCGCCACCCTGATCTACACCTCCGGCACCACCGGCCGGCCCAAGGGCGTGCGCCTGGTGCACGACTGCTGGTCGTACCAGGCCGTGGCACAGGAGGCCGGCGGGCTGCGCTCCGACGATGTCCAGTTCGTGTGGCTGCCGCTGTCCCATGTCTTCGGCAAGGCCCTGATCTCCGGTCAGATCCAGACCGGTCATGTCATGGCGGTGGACGGACGGGTCGACCGCATCGTCACCAACCTGCCCACCGTCCGGCCCACCCTCATGGCGTCCGCGCCGCGGATCTTCGAGAAGGTCTACAACGGCATCGCGGGCAGAGCGAGAGCCGAGGGCGGAGCGAAATACAAGATCTTCCTCTGGGCGGCGAAGGTCGCCCGCGACTACGCACGGACGGGCCAGGAGAGCATGGCGGCAACCGGAAGACGCCGGGTGCCCCTCGCTCTCGCCGTGCAGCACGCCGTCGCTGACAGGCTGGTGTACGGCAAGATCCGCGCAGCCTTCGGAGGCAATCTGCGCGCCAGCGTTTCCGGCAGTGCCGCCCTCGCCCCCGACATCGGCTACTTCTTCTCCGGCGCCGGCGTGCACGTTCTGGAGGGCTACGGCCTGACCGAGACCAGCGCCGGCTGCGTCGTCAACCCCGTCGAGGACTACCGGATCGGCACGGTCGGCAAACCGCTCCCCGGCACGGAAGTCCGCATCGCCGAGGACGGGGAGGTCCTCTTGAGAGGCCCCGGCGTCATGCGCGGCTACCACAACCTGCCGGACAAGACCGCGGAGGTGCTGCGGAGCGACGGCTGGTTCCACACCGGCGACATCGGCGAGATGGACAAGGACGGCTTCGTCCGAATCACCGACCGCAAGAAGGACGTGTTCAAGACCTCCGGCGGCAAGTACGTGGCGCCCACCGAGATCGAGGGCCGCTTCAAGGCCGTCTGCCCCTTCGTCAGCAACATCGTGGTCCTCGGTAACAGCCGTAACTTCTGCACCGCCCTGATCACCCTGGACGAGAGCGTGATCATGCCCTGGGCGGCGTCTCACGACCTCGGCGGCCGCAGTTACGCCGAGGTCGTCTCCTCACCCCAGGTCCACGAGCTGATCGACGGTTTCGTCCAGCGGGTCAACGGCGACCTGCAACGGTGGCAGACCATCAAGAAATTCTCGGTGCTGTCGCGAGACCTCGACGTCGAGCACGGTGAGCTCACCCCCAGCCTCAAGGTCAAGCGGCCTGTCGTGGAGCGCGAGTACGCCGAGGTCATCGAGGGGATGTACGAGGGTTCCCGCGAGGCCTGACCTCCATCAAAAGGGGCTCCGGAGGGCCCGTCGCCGGTCGACCGACGGTTCACCGCCTTCCTCTCGGAGGCGGTGCCCGGCGGTTCGGCTCACCCGTCGCGGCGGTGCACGTGTGCCTCCCAGGGCTCCAGTGTCAGGGCGGGGTGCAGGAGGGGCGCGTCCTGGAGGTTGGTGATGACGAGGTCGGCGCACTCCCAGTCGGCGGGGAGCCGGACGGGTGCGGGGTCGCCTGTGAAGTTGCCGAGGACGAGCGCTGTCGGCTTGACGACCGGGAGCATGGTGATCGGGAACGGGACGAACAGGGCGGAGACGCAGTAGCGGTCTCTGCCCTCGCCCCACGCTTGCGCCTCGCCGATCTTGCGGTGTCCCCATGCCCGGTAGGCGGCCGACGCCGCGAAGTGTGTGAGGAGGACCGGGAGCGTCGAGCGGTCCGCGAGCACCGGAATGTAGGTTCTGGTCGTGACTGCTGACTGGCGGATGGACCGGATCGGGACTGCGCTGAGGGGTGAGAACCCGACTGTGTTGCGACGGTTGACGTCAGGGTTCGCGGTGATCGGGGGATGTTCAGTTCCTGCCCGGCTACTCGGTTCTGCTCGTGGATGAGCCGGAAGTGCAGCGGCTGTCGGACCTGCCGAAGGCGAGGCGGCTGTCGTTCTTGTCCGACATGGACCAGCTGGGTGAAGCGGTCGAGCGCGTCTGCCGTCGGCTGGACCCGGCCTTCCGGCGGGTCAATCTGGAGATTCTGGGGAACAGGGATCCGTTCTTGCACGCGCATGTCTGGCCCCGGTTCGCGTGGGAGCCGGCCGATGCGGTGGGCGCTCCGGTGTGGCTCTATCCGCGTGAACGGTGGAGCGACGAGCAGTTCAGGCTCGGTCCGCAGCATGATGTGCTGCGAGAGGCGATCGGCAGCGAACTGGACCAGCTGCGTTCGGTGACCTGACCGCCCGCCGACCGTCCGGTCGGTGCGCCCGGCGACCGGTGACGGTCAGCCCAAGCTCGCTGGAGGCCGCTCGGTCGGCGGCCCGGGCCAACCGGTCGCCTCAAGCCCGGCCAGGTCCTCGTCCACGACTCGATCGTCGGCACCCGCTTCCACGCCCGGATCGTGGAGGAGCTGACCGCCGACGGGTACCCCGCCGTCGTTCCCGAGGTCACGGGAACGGCCTACCGGACCGGTGAGCACCGCTTCGAGCTCGATCCGGCGGACGGCCTCGGCATCGGCTTCGTCCTGCGGTAGGCGCCCGCGCCGGCCGGCCGAGTGCGCGCGTGGGCGGCGCTTTCGGCTGCGCGCGCCCGTTGCTCAGGAGTCGTTCTCGGCGAGTCCCGCCCAGATGCCGCGGCTGTGGGCGAGGTGCCCCCGCATGAGTTCGGCGGCCAGCTCGGCGTCACCGGACTCGATGGCGTCCACGATGTCGAGGTGCTCCTCGCCGGAACGGGTCAACTCACCTTGATCCGCGAGCTTCTGAAGACCCTGCATACGGGCCTGGTCGCGCAGCTGGCCCACCATCGCGACCAGGCGGCGGTTGCCGAGCAGCTCCAGCAGGCCCAGGTGGAACTGCCGGTCGTAGTCGAGGAAGGCGGTCAGGTCCCCTTCCCGGGCGGCATCGGTGATCTGCTCGGCCAGCTGCCGGAACTGCGGGATGGGCCGGCCGTCGAGGAGTACGGCGACCTCGGACATCGCCGGCGCTTCGAGCATGGTGCGCAGCCGGAAGATCTCGTCCAGGTCGTGGTCGGTGAGGACCGGCACCCTGAAGCCCCGGTTGCGGATGATCTCGACGATGCCGAGGTTGGCGAGGTCCATCACCGCTTCCCGGACCGGCGTGACGGAGACGCCGAGTTGCGCCGCCACGTTGATGACGCTCTCCACCTGCCCGGGCTGGATCTCCCCGAGCACGATCCGGGTCCGCAATGCCTCCCGGGCCTGTTCACGGAGGCTGACCGACTTGAGCTGGGGTACGGCGGCTGCCGGACGGGAAGGAGTCACGCCTCATGCATAACACGTCAGCGCACAGGCCGTCGACAAGCCTCTGTGTAAGGTGTAATGCATTACTGCCTCGAGCGGTCCCAGCCACAGTCATGGATGGGGCCCCGAGGGCGGCGAACGCCACTGGGCCTTTGGCCGGTTGCGCCTCGGCTGGTTCGGGAACCGTTCTCCTGCACTCTGCGTGGTCTGTTGACGGCATGTCGGCTGGGGCGAGGGGACTGTATGAGAACGCGGGCGATGGTGAGAGTGGCGGTGTCGGCGTGTGTGGCGCTGGTGGTGTGCGCGTGCGGCCCCGGGGAATCGAGGGAGGACGCGGACGCGAAGCCTTCGCGGCCGGCCCCGTCCGAACGGGCCGAGCAGCCGCCGGCCACGCCGTCCGTGTCCGCTCGGACCGACAAGCCGTCGGCCGAGCCGACCGGCGGCCGGTCCGCGCCCAGGACGAAGGAGCGTGCGATCCAGCGGTACGAGCTGTATCTTCACGCGCTGGGCCGTGAGGACATCGGCACGGTCTGCGAAGTGGCCGGGCCTGCCGCGAAGAAGGCGCAGGACCAGGGTTTCGGTCCGTGCACGTCGACGTACGCGACTGTGTTCGGGATGATCTCGCCGGCGCAGAAGAAGGCCCTGCAGACCGCGACGGTCGACCGGCAGGGCGTTGCCGTGCGTACGCCGGACAGGATCGAGATGCCGGTGGAAGCGGTCAGGGCCTCCGTGGCCTTCTCCGAGAGCGACCTCGGCGACTGCACCATGGAGTACCTCGAGAACGATTGGTACATCACCGACTGAACCCGACGTGCCGTACGCGGACTGCGCCCGTGTTCATGGTCTGGGCGCAGGAAGTCGATGAGCCGCGGCCCTGGCGACTGGGTCGCGGGTGCGCCGGGCGCATGAGGGGACGGTGGTCCGGCCGTATGAGGCCGGGCCACCGTCCGGGTGTGGTGCCGCTGTCGGGTGTCAGAAGTCGAACAGGTCGGTGACCTGGGACTGTGCCACACAGCTGTTGGAGAAGGTCCGTTCGTAGGAGACCCGGCGGCCCTCCCATACGCCGTCGGCGGTGAGGGTGACCGGAGCGTAGATCTTCGGGCAGACGCGGTCCGAGTGCTCCTTCAGCGTGAGGGCGGGCTGGCCGTGGGCGCGTTCAAGATCCGCGCATGCGGCCGCGGCGCTCGGATGGGTTCCCCGGGCGGTCGGCATGCAGTCCAATGTGACGGCCCGTTCCACGGTGGCGGTGGACGCGCTGTCGCCCTGACCGGTCGTCAACACCAGGGCGGACGGGGCGTACATGCTCTCGGGCGTGCTCGCTGCGGCGGAGCCGGCCGTCAGGCCGACGACTCCCGCGACGACCCCCGCGATGCAGGTGATCTTGAAAGATGAGTGACGCATCGAAGTCTCCTCTTCTGTGGACTGCGGAACCCCTTCAGCGTTGCTCGGTGCCCTGGAGAACGTCACATCGACGCCGCCCACTTCGGACACCGGCGAGGGCGCAAGTGGGCCGAAAAGGGGCACGGCCGGGGCCGCCGAAATGGTGGGAATGCAGGTTTGATGCCGATTCGTCTGCAGGGGCTGTCGAAGTGCGGGCCGACTTTGTGCCTGTCAATGAGCCGTGGCTCCTCGACCGAGATGACACCTTTTCAGCGAATGGGAGAGGGGAGTGGTTGAAGCGGCATCGAAATTCCTCGGACGCGGGTTTGAGTCAAGTCGTCGCGTCACGTGCGGCAGGTGGTGACGTCGGCGGGTGAAAATCCTTTGTCCAAGTCCCCTGAGTGGTACATGAATTCCTGTGCGGATGGTCTGCCGCCGGGCGTGGGCAGGACGATCCCCTCGCTCGGAAGTTGCTCCTTCATGCATCTGTTGTCCGGATCGCCGCCTGTTCATCGAGCCTCACCGAATCCGTCGGCAACGTCCGTCCCATTCGGGGCAGTCGTTGCCGAACGCGGGCCGGTCGGGCCCCATGGCAGGAAGGAAGGCCATTGCGTACTCGTCGTCGATTTCTTCGAGGCGGAACTGCCGCGCTGGCGGCGCTGGCCGTCGCCGGGACAACCGCAAAAGCTCACCAGGAAGAGCCCGGCCGGGCGACCGGGAGGGGGAAGGGCGGCGCGGGCCGGACCGGCAACATGGCCGGCGAGCCGTTCGACGAGACCTACAAAGGCCGGCACATCCAGGGATGGCCTACTGAGCACAAGCACCACGGGCACAACGGGCATCACGGGACCGGGAGCCACTACCGCGTTCTGATCGACGGGACCGAGCTGCACGTCATGCAGAACGGAGACGGGACGTGGGTCAGTCTCATCGATCACTACGAGGTCTTCGCGACGCCGCGTGCCCTTGCACGGTCGGCGGTCGACAATCTGGCCGGCGCCGACCTCGTGCCCGGCGTGCACCATTCGTGAGCGTTGCGGAAAGGAGCAACTGACATGGCAGTGCGAAAAGACCAGTCCACGCTCACGTCCACGGAAAGGCGCGACTTCGTCGACGCCCTCCTCGCGGTCAAACGCAGCGGGCGCTACGACGACTTCGTGCGTACCCACAACGAATTCATCATGAGTGACACGGACCAGGGAGAACGGGTGGGCCACAGGTCTCCGTCCTTTCTGCCCTGGCACCGGAAGTTTCTGCTCGAATTCGAGTCGGATCTGCAACGAGTCATCCCGTCCGTGACCCTGCCCTACTGGGACTGGAGCAGGGACCGTACGCCCGATTCCCCTCTGTGGGGCCCCGACTTCCTGGGCGGCAACGGACGCAGTCGCGACGGCCAGGTGATGAGCGGACCGTTCGCGAACCTCGCCGGGGACTGGTCCATCGACACCCAGGTGGACACCCGCCCCTTCCTCCGGCGTGCCCTGGGCGGTGGCGGAAGGCCCTTGCCCACCCGCGCGGACATTGAGGCGGTTCTCTCGGTGGAGACCTACGACGCACCGCCGTGGAACAGCACCTCCTGGAGCTTTCGCAATCTCCTCGAGGGCTGGCGCGGAGTCAACCTGCACAACCGCGTCCACGTCTGGGTAGGAGGCCACATGGCAACGGGCGCGTCCCCGAACGATCCCGTGTTCTGGCTCCACCACGCCTTCATAGACAAGCTGTGGGCCGATTGGCAGACACGCCATCCCGCCTCACGCTATCTGCCCGACACCCCTACCGCGAACGTGGTGCACCTGGACTTCACGATGCGCCCCTGGAACGACGTCACGCCGCGAGACATGCTGGACCACACCCAGTTCTACACGTTCGACACGGAGCCCAGCCGTGTGCCGTGACGCTGGGTGGCCGTGTCCGGTCCGTGGTGGCGGGACCTGCGGGACGCGTTCACCGCCTACCGGTGGTGACTTTGCGGACGGCCGACCTATGACCAGGTGTCTGACGGCACCGCACCGGACATGTGCGTCATCGGCACGCGGGTCATTCTGCGCACGGTGATCCTCACTGCCGGCCCCCGGGTTCCGGTCCGCCTGTGGAAGCAATGAGGCGTTTCGGTATGGAAGTTGGGGAATCCAGGCCCACGAGACGCATCAGCGGCAGCCGTCCGTCGGCCCCGAGCCGACGCTCGGTTCGGCCCCGAGCGTCCCATGACGAGAACCGTCTGCCCCGCGACAGGCATCCTGTTCTACGGTGCCATCAGTCGCTCACGACGTGGGAGGGGCCCGTGGAACAGGCGAGGACAGCGCTGGCCGAGCGGATTGCCGAGCAGCGGACGGGGGGTGGCGACCCGCGCGCGTTGGTCGGCGAGATGCGGCGTTCGGTTCTTCTGGTGCCGTTGGCGAACGGCGGTCTGTGGAGCGCCCATTCGGGCGGTGTGCGGTGGGTTTGCGCGTTCACCGACGAGACGGCCCTGGCGCAATTCGCGCTTCACCATGGGCCGGCTGACCGGCCGTTGGACTACGCGGCGCTGCTGGGGGCGCGCATCGTCGACGACATCGTGCCGGGTCTGAACGAGCCGGCCGGGCTCGCTGTGGACATCGCGACCGAGGACGGGTCCATGTTCTTCCCGCCGGTGACAGGGATCGTGCCCGAGGCGGCCGCCGTGGACGCCGACGAGGCGGTGGAGGGGGCCGGCCGTGGGCGGTGACGGGGGCGAGCTGCGCTTCGACAAGGCGTCGGTTGCCAAGTTCACGCAAGGCGTGGGCGCCACGATCGACCGGCTCGGTGAACTCGGTGGCGCCACCGGTTCGGTGATGGGCAAGGGCTTCTCGGAGCTGTCGATGACCGGCATGGAGGCCGGGCACCACGGCCTCTCGGTCGACTTCGAGGACTTCTGCGAACGCTGGGAGTGGGGTGTGCGCGCCCTGGTGAGCGATGCCAGCGCGCTCGCGAACCGTCTCGGCCTGGCGGCGGGCACCCAGTGGGAGCACGACCAGTACGTGGAGGGTGCGCTGAAGGTGGGCGTCAACTCCGTGATGGGCGGCAACCCGCACGCCACCGAGGAGGAGATCACCCAGCAGGACTGGGGCGAGGTGTTCACCCCGGACTACCTCGACCCGGACTGGAGCGCCGAGTCGTGGGACAAGGCCGGTCAGGAAATGGAACAGACCTGGAAGGACACCGGCCGCACCCTCCTCACCGAAGGCCAGGGCGGCCGCCAGTCGGACATGCTCAACGACGCACTCGGCATCTCCGACGACCAGTGGAACCGGGCGCTGGACGAGACGTTCGGCCCGTCGCCCGAGGAACGCGCCCGGCAGGCGCAGCAGCAGGGCGAATGAGGCACGGGCACAGGGCTTGGGGCGATTGACGGGGGTAACTGGGCATGGGCATCGGCGACTTCATCAGTGACATCACGCCTGACTCGGTCGAGAAGGTGGTCGAGGACGGTGTCGAGTGGGCCGGCAACCGGGTCGAGGACGCCGGGAACTGGACGGCCGACCGGCTGGACGACGTCGGCTGGGAGTCCGGCGCGGACTGGGTGCGCGAGCAGTCGCGTTCGGTCGCCAACCGGATGGGCGCCGAGGTCGACGAGATGGACCTCGGGCAGACCGAGGACAAGACGAAACTGATCTACGGCAGCCCCGAGAAGATCCGGTCCACCGCCGAGAAACTCCGCGCCTTCCAGACGGCCTTCGACAACGCCGGCGACGGCCTCAAGGGCCTCGACTCCTCCCGACTCAAGGGCGAAGCCGCCGAAGCACTGCGCACCGCGGTGAGCACGCAGCCGCCGAAGTGGTTCACCGGCGCCGATGCCTGCGAGAAGGCGGCCGCCGCGCTGGAGGCGTTCGCCGGCACCGTGGTGTGGGCGCAGAACCAGGCGCAGACGGCGATCGACATGTGGAAGGAAGGCGTCAAGGCCTCCGAGGACGCGGCCGACGCGCACCGCAAGCGGATCGACGACTACAACAAGGCCGTCGACCGTTACAACGCCCAGCCTGCCGACCAGCGCAACCCGTCCACGCTCCCGCCTTGCCCCGCTCCGACCTTCCACGACCCCGGCAAGAAGCTGATGGAGGACGCGCAGGACATCCTCGCCCAGGCCCGCACGCAGCGGAACACGGCTGCGGAAACCGCGCGCACCGCGGTCCGCGCCGCTCGCGACAAGGCCCCGGAGAAGCCGTCCTACGCGGAGCAGTTGCGCGACGGGCTCCAGGAAATGCAGATCATGGGGGACCACGTCGGCGGCGGCATCATCAAGGGCACTGCCGGGCTGGTGAACTTCGTCCGGGGGATCAACCCCCTGGACCCGTACAACATCACCCACCCCGCCGAATACGCCACCTCCCTCAACAGCCTCGCCTCCGGCCTGGTCCTCGCCGCCAACGACCCGGTCGGCACCGGCAAGCAAATGATCAACGACTTCATGAAGGACCCGTACGAAGGCTTCGGCCGCCTGCTGCCCGACGCGGCACTGACCGCAGCCACCGGCGGAGGCGGCGCCGCCGTGAAGGGCGTCCGCATCGCCGCGGACGCCGCCCGGGCCCGCCGCCTGATCGACAACGCCCCCAACGGCACGCACAGCCGCCCCGACGGCACCCGTACCGCCGTCAACACCGACCCGGTGGACCTGGCCTCCGGCCGGATGTTCCTGCCGCAGACAGACGTCGCGCTGCCCGGTAAGCTCGCGCCGGCCTTCACCCGGCGCACCGAGTCCGGCAACACGACCGGCCGTTTCCTCGGCCCCTCCTGGACCTCCACCGTCGACGAACGACTGGAGATCGACCCCGTCGGCGTCGTCCACGTCACCGCCGACGGCCTCCTGATCCCCTACCCGCACCCCGTCCCCGGCGCGCCGACCCGGCCGGAGTCGGGTTCCGCCCGCACCCTGCTCGCTCGCGACGGCAACGGCGACTACACCGTCACCGACCCGGACAGCGGCCTCGTCCTCCACTTCCCCGCCCCGCTCGGCGGCGAGCCGGGGGAGGACGGCATCGCGTGGCTGGAGCGGACCGAGGACCGGTTCGGCAACTGGTGGGCCGTGGAACGCGCCGAGGACGCCGTACCGCTGGCCCTGACCTGCTCGGCGGGTCGGCGGGTGACCGTCTCGGTGAGCGACGGCCGGATCACGGGACTGTCCCTGGCCGGCGCGGGCGAGGGCGGCACGGACCTGCCGCTGATGTCCTACGGCTACCAGGACGGCAACCTCACCACCGTCACCAAGCCGTCCGGTGCCACCACCACCTTCGTCTACGACGACCGCCGCCGCGTCACCGCCTGGATCGACTCCAACAACAGCCGCTACGACTACACGTACGACGACCACGACCGCGTCGTCGCCGAAGGCGGCGAAGCCGGCCACGTCAAGATCACCCTCACCTACACCGAACCCCATCCCGAAACCGGCCACCGCACCACCACCCTCACCACCGCCGACGGCCACACCACCCGCCATGTGATCGACAGCCGTTGCCAGGTGGTGGCCACCACCGACCCGCTCGGGAACACCACCCGCTTCACCTACGACCATCGCGGGAACACCCTCACCCGGACCGATCCCCTGGGCCGCACCACCGCCTTCTCCTACGACGAGGAGGGCCGCCTGCTCACCGTCGTGCGGCCCGACGGCAGCGAACTGCGCACCGTGAGGGGCCGGTTCGGGCTGTCGACGGAGTTCCGCGGACCGGACGGCGCCCGCTGGCTCCAGGAGTTCGACGAGCAGGGCAACCGCACGGCCGTCACCGACCCGGCCGGCTCCACCACGCGGTACGCCTACGACGACCGGGGCAGGCTCAGCACCGTCACCGACGCGCTCGGCGCCACCACGACCGTGCGCTGCGACGTCGCCGGGCTGCCGGTGGAGGTGACCGACCCGGCAGGTGGCACCACCCTGCTGGAACGCGACGCCCTGGGCCGGACGGTGCGCACCGTCGACCCGGTGGGCGGCGTGACGCGTTGCGCATGGGATGCGGACGGCAATCTCGCCCGCCGTGTCTCCCCGGACGGCTCCGTCGAGTCGTGGACCTACGACGGTGAGGGCAACTGCCTCAGTCACACCGACCCGATCGGCGGCGTCTCCCGGTTCGAGTACACCCACTTCGACCTGCTCACCGCCCGCACCCGCCCCGACGGTTCCCGCCACACGTTCGAGCACGACGCCGAGCTGCGGCTCACCAAGGTCACCGGACCGCACGGCCTCACCTGGACCTACGAGTACGACGCCGCCGGCCGGCTCGCCTCGGAGACCGACTTCGACGGCCGCACCCTCACGTACCGCTACAGCGCCGCCGGACAGCTCATCTCCCGGACGGACGCGCTCGGCCGGACCGTTTCCCACACCTACGACCAGCTCGGCCAGGTGGTCCGCAAGGACGCCGCGGGCCAGGTGACCACCTACACGTACGACCGGGCCGGGCGCCTGCTGCAAGCAGTCGGACCGGAGAGCGAGATCGCCTACGTGTACGACCGGCGCGGGCGGATCAAGACGGAACTCGTCGACGGCCGCGCCACGAACTACGCCTACGACGCACTGGGCCGCCGGATCCGCCGCACCACCCCCACCGGCGCGGTCACCACGTACGCCTATGACGCCGCGGGCCGCCCCGTTCGGATGACCGCCGGAAGCCACGAGGTCTCCTTCACCCACGACGCCGCGGGCAGGGAACTGGAACGCGTCTTCGGCGGCGCCCTCACCGTGACCTCGGCCTGGGACGAGGCGGGACGACTCGCCGCCCAGCATCTGACCATGGGCGACCGATCCCTCAACCACCGCCGGTACTCCTACCGCGCCGACGGCCATCTCGGGTCCGTGGCCGACACGTTGTCGGGGTCCCGTACGTTCGACCTGGACGCGGCCGGCCGGGTCACCGGCGTCCACGCCCAGGGCTGGAGCGAGCACTACGCCTACGACTCCGCCGGCAACCAGACGGCGGCCTCCTGGCCCGGTTCCCACCCCGGCCACGAGGCCACCGGCCCCCGCTCCTACTCCGGCACCACCGTCACCCGCGCGGGCAACGTCCGCTTCGAGCACGACGCCCTCGGCCGCGTCACCCTCCGCCAGAAGACCCGCCTCTCCCGCAAGCCTGACACCTGGCGCTACGAGTGGGACGCCGAGAGCCGCCTCACCTCCGTCGTCACACCCGACGGCACGCGCTGGCGCTACCGCTACGACCCCCTGGGCCGCCGCACCGCCAAACAGCGCCTCGCCGTGGACGGCGAGAGCGTCGCCGAGGAGATCCGTTTCACCTGGGACGGCCAGACCCTGTGCGAACAGACGGTCCATGCACCGGACCTGCCGCATGTGGTGGCCCTCACCTGGGACCATCGCGGCCTGGTCCCGCTGTCCCAGACAGAACGCATCCTCACCCCGGACGCCCGGCAGGAGGAGATCGACCGGCGGTTCTTCGCCATCGCCACCGACCTCGTGGGCACGCCCACCGAACTCGTCGACGAGTCCGGCGACATCGCCTGGCGCGCCAGGAGCACCCTCTGGGGGACCACCGCCTGGACCCGCTCCAGTACCGCCTACACCCCGCTGCGCTTTCCCGGCCAGTACTACGACCCGGAGACCGGCCTTCACTACAACCTGTTCCGCCACTACGACCCGGAAACGGGCCGCTACACCTCCCCGGACCCGCTGGGCCTCGGCCCAGCGCCGAACCCGGTCGCCTACGTGCACAACCCGTTCACCGTCTGCGACCCGCTGGGGCTGTCGCCCTACTCGCAGTTCAAGGGCCTGGGCTGGCTGACCGACAAGCTGCTCGAACGTCCGTCGTTCCGATACCAGAGACTCGTCACCGACCAGAGCTACGAGCAGCAGTGGATCCTGCCGGACGGCCGGGAGGTCCATGTCGACGGCGGCCCGCGGGACGGGTGGATCACCGAGGCCAAGTGGACCGGCGGCGACAACCACGGCGAGTGGGAGAGTTCGCCGTACAATCCCGACTTCGAGTTCTACAACGAGAGCCGGATCACCACTCAGGCCGAGAAGCTGCTCGCTCTCAACGAGGATCTCGGCGGCAAGGGAGTCCGCTATATGGTGTCCAACGAATGGGGTGCCGCGCATGTGAACGAGGTGCTGTCCAAGGCCTTCCCGGAGGCGTACGCCAGTGGGCGGCTCAGGGCCTATCACGTGCCCGGCAACGGCATGAGTGGAATGAGTTCATGGCTGCAGTGAACGCGATGCTGGAAGAGCTCCGAGGCCTTGTCCCGCTGACCGCCGAGGGCGGTGCGGAGAGATTCGCGGCCCAGGGGTGGACGCCGGGGGGCAAGCCCCGAGACGGCGTGGAGACGTCCTGGCGCAAGGACGGAGTCCGAGGGTGGATCCAGACGTTCCGCAGCGGGGCGGTCCGCGTCTCGTTCGCCGTCTGGATCCGCGACGTCGACGAGTCGGGCTACTTCGACGACCTGGAGGCCGTCTACGAGGAGGGCGAGCGGGCGCTGGCCGCGTTCCTCCCCGAGATCGAGCAGTCCCCGCTCGCCGGCCACCTCACCGAGGCCGAGCAGACGGCGGCGGACAAGGACGAATTCATCGCGGTGCGGAAGTGGACCCTGGACGGCCGGGTCCTGACGGCGGGTGTCGTCCAGCAGGACACCGACCTCCCGGTGATGGTCGTGATCACCCTGGAGCAGTCGGCAGCCACCTCCGCCTGACACAGTCTCCCCGGGCGCCCGGAGGCGGGACGGGGTTCTCGCCTCCGGTCCGGGGCCGGGCGAGCCGCCCGCCGGCTGCGCGTTGAGCACGCCGACCGGGTGACAGCCCGCACCCGCACGCCGCGCAGGGCCACACGAGCGGATCAAGTGCTTCCCGTAACCGGTGGCCCTGGTGGCCGTCCGCCCCGTATCCCTGGGAGCGCGGCTTCGCTGTCAGTGGCGGCTCGTACCCTCCCCACATGAACGCACAGATGTGGGTGGGGGTACGCGAGCGGGTGCAGGCGCTGGCCGGCACTCCAGGAGCAGTCCAGGTGTTCGGGTTCCACGGGCACGGATTCAGACTGGAGGACCCGCTGACGCCTCAAGAACTGGCGGCGCTGGAGGAGCGGTTGGGGGTGCGGCTGCCGGAGGACTACCGGGCGTTCCTGCTCCACGTCGGCGCGGGCGGCGCCGGTCCGGCATACGGGGTGTTCCCCGTGCAGCGCGGGGAGGACGGGGAATGGGAGTGGGACGGGGACGGTGGCGACATGGCGTCTCTGGACCGCATGACCGAGCTTTTCCCCGTCGACCGTCCCCGGGAAGAAGCCCTTGCGGCTCACGAGTCGGAGTGTCCCGACGAGGACGACTTCGACGACCCCGACGCGTACGACGCCGCGTACGAGGCCTGGGACGAGCGCGATCCGCTGTGGTCCGATGACCTCACGGTGGGCGCGATATGCCTGTGCCACCTGGGCTGCGCGCTCCGCCGGTGGCTGGTCGTGAGCGGGCCGGACCGCGGGCGGATGTGGGACGACCGCCGGGCCGACGGCATCGACCTGCAGCCGATGAGCAACGCCGACGGTTCCCCCATGACCTTCGCCGACTGGTACCTGACCTGGCTGGAGGAGGCGGAGCGCCAGGCGCGGGACACCGTGGCCACCCACTGAGGGATGTTTCGCCGGTAACAGGCTGGGATCCTGGCCGTTCATCCGGCACTTCGAGCTGCCTGTCGAACTCCCTGACCGTGGTGCCGAAAAGCACCTGGTGCCGGCCGCGGTATGCGGCCGATGAATCACGAATCACGAACGGATTGAGGACATGGACTACCTGGCGAACGCCCTTGCACTGGCGGGCGCGCATGCCGAGCGCTCGGACACGGCAGTTGCCCGACTGAACGCTCTCGAAGCCGAGCACGGGCGCTCCCTTCCGGCAACGGTGCGCACGTGGTACTCCCTCTCCGCCGCCACCACGATTCTGGAGCCGGAGAGCAACGGCGACTTCGTGTACCCGGTCGAGAGACTGGGCGAGCCGGAGACGTACTACTGGCCGACCGACGACGAGTGGCCCGAAGGCGTGGAGGAGCAGGAGGAGCGCGAGTTCGACCCCGTGGCGCACGACCTGCTGCCGTTCCTGAACGAGAATCAGGGGGTCTACTGCCTGGCTGTCCGGCTGGACGGTTCCGACGACCCGCCCGTGCTGCTGTCCTGGGACGGTGTGCTGCCGGACTCGTGGCTCCCCCATGCGGAGAGCTTTTCCCAGTGGGTCTACACGCGTGTGTGGGACTTCGCGCCGTTGCGCAGCGCCGGCGCGTTGGAGGCCACCGCGCAGGAAATCACAGAAGCCGACCTGGACGCCCTCGGTCAGCTGCTCGAGGCACGTCCGGTGACAGCGGCCACCCGGCAGTCGCGACGGTTCGCCGGCCACGACGACGACCAGCGCCTCCTTCTCATACCGCCGTTCGCCGCCGGGTGCGGCTGGAGTGTCTACTTCTGGGCGCCCACCGAGGATCTTCTGGTCGATCTGGTCACCACCGTGCGGTCCGTTCTGTCCATCGGTGACGTGAGTACCCCGTCCTTTCGGC
Organism: Streptomyces sp. NPDC049597; assembly: GCF_040675505.1. Classification (NCBI taxonomy): domain Bacteria; kingdom Bacillati; phylum Actinomycetota; class Actinomycetes; order Kitasatosporales; family Streptomycetaceae; genus Streptomyces; species Streptomyces sp. NPDC049597. The sequence continues at coordinate 74,163 of NZ_JBFAOY010000021.1, read as the reverse complement.
CTGACGACACGGTCAAGCGCGCCCTGGCGCGGCTGAGCGTCTGAGTGGCCTGCCCTCGCGCACACCCCGCCCGGCTTCACCTCGAAGGCCGGCGGGCGGCGGCGCCGGTGTCTGCCCTCGTCGTCAGGTGGGGGCGAAGTGCGTGGGACCGTTTCAACGGCGCTGCGGCGGGCACGCGCGAGACGTGCCCCCAGGTGAAGGGACTGATCATGAGTGCAGGAGAGAAGGTCAGGGCCAAGGCCGAGCAGATCGTCGGCAAGGCGGTGAAGATGGCGGGCCATGCGATGCACAACCGGTCCGCCGAGATCAAGGGTGCTGCCCTGGAAACCCGGGGTGAGGCACGGGACGCCAAGGAGAGGACCAAGGGCCACTTCAGGCGCTGATCCTCCCCGGACGACGGGCTCGGCAGGGCGAGCACGCCTGTCGGGCCCGTCGTCATGCGCGGCGTGTCCGCCGCGGAGACGGCAGGGCACGCAATGAGCCGCGATCTGCGGCGGCGCCCCCTGGAAGGCCCGGTCCACGGCCGGGGAGGCACGCGGACCAGGTGCCACCCGCGACCGCCTGTGCCCGTACCCGGATCCGTCCGGCTACGGGCACAGGCATGACCGGGCTCAGCGCGTGACGAACACCGTGGCCGACGCCGTGCTGCCGGTGTGCAGGTCGTCGCCCGCGTACGACATCGTGTAGGTCACCTCCCGCCGCGTGCGCGGCACGTCCTTGACCGTGAACGTGCCGTCGGCCGCGACCGGCACCGACGACAACGTGCCGGTGCCCAGCCGGTCGGTGCGCTCCACGGACAGGGTGACCCCGGCGGGCAGAGCCCGCCCCTGGGCGGACAGCCGGCCGGTGATCTCCACGCCCGTGCTCATGCCGGCCTCCGCGGGCGCCGTCAGAGCGATCGACGTCGGCGCCTTGGCCACGTCCACGGTGATCGAGACGTCCTCGGCAGGCCGGTGCGTGAGGTCGCCGAGGAACGACAGCGTGTAGGTGGCGCTGCCGACGGCGTCCGGCACGTCCAGAACGGTGAACGTGCCGTCCGCCGCCACCTGCGCGGCGGCGAGTGTGCGGGTGCCGTCGGCGGTGGTGCGTACGGCGGTCACCTTGGCCGGCTCGGCCGGGGCGGGGCCGTCCAGTTCGAGGCGGCCCCGGATGCCCAGCGGCTCGCCGGCGACGGCCTGGGCCGGTGTGTGTGTCAGGGCGCCGCTGAACCGGGAGTCGTACTGGGCGGCCGGCGGCTGGATGACGTGCAGCCAAAAGGCGTTGCCGGTGGTGTTGGTGGTGAGGGCGAACAGCCGGGAGCCGTCCTTCGACCATTCCAGACCACGGTTGACGATGCGGTTGCCGTCGAGGTCGCCCTCGTAGGCGAACTCGATCGCCGTCGTGCCGTTCGCCGGGTCGGCCGGCTGGATCAGCAGGTCCGGCGTGCTGCCCACCGCGGACGCGCCGCGCGCCACGTACGTGCCGTCACCGCTGAACGCTACGGCCGAGGAGACCGCTCCGGCGGGCAACGGCTGGTAGCCGACGGCGGCGTCGGACAGGTCCCCCGAGTTCAGCAGACGGGTGCCGTGGGCGGCGTCGGCGACGCCGAGGTGCCTGCCGTCCGCGCTGACCGCGATGTCCTTCAGATCCAGGGCGCCCTTGCCCTCGACGTCCGCGAAGCGGCGGGAGTCGCCGCGCACGGGGGTGTCGCCGGAGGTGTCGAAGGAGGTGAGGAACGGGTCGGCGGCGGCAGGTCCCTTGGCCTGGCCCATGAACATGCGGTTGGCGGCACCGTCACCGGTGGCGAGGAGGAGCTTGCCCGGGGCGTTCCAGTGGGTGCGCGTGTTGACGCCGTTCACGACGGAGTCGAGGTCGGTCCGTTCCCGGTCGCAGTAGAAGTCGTTGGAGGCGTTGGTCGTGGTGTGCCACTGCTTGGTGCCGCTGAAGGCGAGTTCGCGCTGGCAGGTGTCCGTGTACGCGGTGGTGCGGCCGGTCACGGCGAGGGTCTGGGTGTCGTAGGCGAGGATCTCGTCCCGCTGTCCCACGTACAGCCTGGTCGCGTCCTCGCTCAGTGCGAGGCCGGATGCGCGGGTGTTCGTGTAGAACGAGCCGACCTTCTGGCCCTGGAAGTTGTAGACGGCGACCGTGCCGGGGTAGTGGGCGTACCCCGCCTTGTCGGAGACGAAGACGCGCTGGTGGACCGAGTCGACGACCATGTCGGAGAACGACGAGAACGGCAGCTTGGCGACCACGTCGGACGTCTCCGCCGCGTGCGCGACGGGTGCCGCGAGGACGATGCCGCCACCGCCGATGACAGCGGCGGCCACCATGGCGGCGAGGCGTCTCCTGCTGTACTTGAACGTGCTCAACTATGCCCCCCACAGGCTCAGTTCATCATTGAACATGAAGATCCATGGAACATGTGAGCGAGCCGTGGACGCAAGACGCCGCGCCCGGATCCCGTGAAGAGTTCGGCCCAGGATCCTGAGGGGCGCCAGGGGCCCTCGTCACCTGACGGGTCGTTCGCGACCCCGCAGGTCAGGGCGGATGCCGGACGCCCCGCCACGAGGCGCACGATCAGCCGAGGCCAGGCGACCAGCGCGCGGTGCTGATCCCGCAGTTCGTTGGGCGTGTGGTCGCGAACCGGGCATGTCGTCCTCGTCCCAGCCGACGGCGGCGGCACCGAGCACTGGCCCGGCGTGTCATTGGCGAGTTCAAGGCCTCCCGCCCCAGGTGCGGCGCCGGCGGCGGCCGGGACGGCAGCGACGACATGATCCCCCGCCTCTCCGCTCCGGGGGAGAGGGCGCGCGGGCCGGGGACTGGACCGGCAGGCCCTCGGCAACACGCCGTTGGTCGATCCCGGCTGCCTTCTGGGCGGCGGCGCGGGCGTTCTTCAGCCAGCCCGGTAACCCTGGGTGTGTACGGTGGGCGTCCCGGCACCTCAGTGTGATGATCAGTCCTCTTGGGCGGCCTTCTTCACGGCCTGCTCCAGCTCGTTCCTGTTCGCGCCTGTCGACGCCGCGTACTCGCTGATGGCGTTCTGGACCACCGCCGCCGCCTCGACCCACGGTCGCCAGGCTTCTGGGCTGTAGCCGGCCGCTGTCGCCGCCTCGCGAGCTCGGTTCGCCTCACGCTGGAGTTCGATCAGGGATTCGGGGAGTTTGTCAGCCACGGCCGGATAGTACGACCGCGCTCGCTGCTGCTACGCCGGAGGCGCGGCGACGCGCTGTGCGAGTCGCACGATCAGCCCGTCCGCGGCGTCGAGCGGCCTCGCACGAGCTCCGGGGTGTAGTCGACGTCGGCCTCCGCGGGCGGTCGTGGCCGGTGTCCCTCGGACCAGCGGTTCACCCAGCCGCACACCCCCGCATGCCTACCGGTCGGCGATCCCCGACACAGGCTCCCGCACAGGTCGCAGTCGGTTCGGGGGATCTTCGGCCCGTCGTCCGCGGCGGCCGGTTGCGGCGTCAGCTGGCTAGGTGAGGCTCGACGGGACGATCCCGTAACGGCGCATCTTGCGATACATGGTGGCGCGGGAGATGCCGAGGTCCTGAGCCGTGCGCTGGACGTTGGAGTTGCGGTCCATCAGCCCGCGCAGAATGGCATCCCGTTCCAGCGCTTCGATGGCGGTCAGGACCTTGTGCGACGACACCCGGCATTCCGGTGGAAGATCGTCCACATGGATGGTCCCGGCCAACGGGCGCCGTGCGAGGCCGCGGATCACCGACTCCAGCTGCCGGACATTCTCCGGCCAGGGGCAGCGCTCCAGCATCGCCAGAGCGTCCGGGGAGCAGCTGTTCTCTCCGGTTGGCCGGTATTTGAGCAGGAAGAACCGAACCAGGTGCTCGATGTCGCCATAGCGATGGCGCAGGGGCGGCACCTCCACCGATACGCCACACAGATGGTGGAGCGCGTCGTCGGTCGTGACCATGGACGGCTGGCTGGTCATGATCAGTTGCCCGGCGGCGGTCCCTTCGGGGTGTGCCAGGAGGCCTGTCAGCTGCCGGCGCAGCCGATCGCTCAGCAGGTGGACGTCGCGCAGTACGACCACGGTCGACGGCCTGGCCCGCAGGTCGCGGACCTCGCGCAGCCAGTGCTCGGTGGCGTGCGGTGACTCCGACGGAGGCGCTTCCACCATCTCGAGCCGGCGTTCGCCACTGTGGGCTCGGTGGACGGCATGGACCAGCGTCCGCTTGCCGGTACCGACCTCGCCCACGAGATGGAGCCAGGATCCTGCGACGAACGCCGCCTCGGTTTCGGCGACCGCGCGCAGCCACTGCGGGGAGGAGCCCACCAACCCCAGGCTCGATCGTCCGAGGCCGGCGGAAGGGACGGGTCCGGGCTGGGGACGTCCGATGATCCGGACCCGGAAGACGGCGCCCGCGTCGCTGTCCTCGCGCCGGCTTCGGCTGACCCGGAGTTCGGCGACCCGTCCGGAGGGCAGGGCGATGCTCCGTGTCCCTTCGAAGCGGGCGTCGGCGGCGATCTCCCGTGCGTGGTCGAGCAGCGCGTAGTGATCGGGCCCTGTCACGATCGACCTGAACTGCTCGTTCATCATGACGACTTCACGATTGAGGGCCAGGACCGGACCGGGGCGTGCCGAGGAGCAGGCGTCCATGTAGTCCTGGAACAGGGCCCGCTCCCGTCGCGAGCTGATTGCGGCGATCTCACCTTCGATCTGACCCGCGACGGACCGGGCCAGGGCCATCAGCATCCCGGCGGATCCCTGACGCAGCGTGGTCAGGTTGAAGGCTCCCAGCAGCGTGCGCCGGACAGGATGCAGGATCGGCACGGCCGCGCAGTGGAAGTCCCGCAGTTCCTCGACGTAGTGCTGGCTTCCGGCGATCATGACCGGACGGCCGCTGGCCAGCGCGGTTCCGATGCCGTTGGTGCCCACATAGCGTTCCGCGAATACGTGGCCCGGGGCCAGTTGCACCCGGTTGAGCCGCGTCGTCAGACCCTCGTGGGAGAGCTTGCGGGACAGCACCACACCGTCCCGGTCCGTGATCATCGTGGACACGGGGTCGTCGGCGAGCTGCTCGTGCAGCCTGTTCACGATCGGCAGCGCCGCCCTGGCGAGGGGGCTGTCCAGATTGGGGTTCTCGAGGTAGGGAGCCTCGATGCGGCTCGACTTCACCTGGTATTCCATCGAGCGCTGCCACGAAGCGACCACGAGCGGGCGGGCACTTCGGTCCTTGGTGACTTCCAGGTACAGCTCTCTGGCTGCTGTCAGCGAGCTGCCAGGTCGGCGTCGGGGCATTTAACACTTCCGAATCACGCGCGTCATCCCTCGATGGACTGATTGGACCAGCTCGATGACGCCGCGCATATGCCGTGTATCACATTGAGACATCCAGGGACCCTTTCTGAGACATCGGCCTGCGAGCGGCGGCCTGTGTAATCGGCGCACCATCCACCGCCGATTCGCAGGGAGCGCCATGAAAGCCGTGCAGGTCATCGAGTACGACGAGCCGCCAGTGCTCGTGGATGTGCCGGACCCGCAGATCACCGGTCCGCTGGATGTGATCGTGAAGGTGGGTGGTGCGGGGGTCTGCCGCACCGATCTCCATGTTCTCGAGGGTCAGTGGGCCGCCAAGAGCGGGGTTGTCCTGCCGTACACCCTCGGCCACGAGAACGCCGGCTGGGTGCAGGAGGTGGGGCAGGCCGTCACCAACGTCGAGGTCGGCGACCCGGTCATCCTGCATCCGCTCGTGACTTGTGGTCTGTGCCGGGCGTGCCGGGCCGGCGACGACGTGCACTGTATGAGTTCGGCCTTCCCGGGGATCGACACGAACGGTGGCTATGCCGAGTACCTGAAGACGACCGCCCGCTCGGTCGTGGCACTCGATCCGTCCCTCGAGCCGGCCTCGGTGGCCGCGCTGGCCGATGCCGGGCTCACGGCGTACCACGCCGTCGCCAAGGCGGCCCGGACTCTGCGGCCGGGTGACCGGGCCGTGGTGATCGGTGCCGGAGGTCTCGGGCACATCGGTGTTCAGGTGCTCCGGGCTCTGTCTCCGGTCGAGATCATCGTGATCGACCGGAGCGCGGATGCCCTCGCCCTCGCCAAGGAGCTGGGTGCCGACCACACACTGGTCGCCGACGGCAGCGAGACCGAGCGCGTACGGGAGCTCACCCGAGGGCACGGGGCGGAGGCGGTGCTCGACTTCGTCGGCGAGGGGGGTGCTGTCCACACGGGCGTGGCCTGCCTGCGCCGTAACGGCAACTACTACGTGATCGGTTACGGCGGCCGGCTCGACGTTCCGACGATCGATGTCATCTCCACCGAGATCAACTTCATCGGCAACCTCGTGGGGTCCTACAACGACCTGTCCGAGCTGATGGTGCTGGCGGCTCAGGGCAAGGTCGGCCTGCACACCCAGCGGTACCCCCTGGCGTCCTTCCAGGACGCCCTCGACGACCTGTCCGCCGGCGCCGTACGCGGCAGAGCGATCTTGATTCCCTGACCGTCGAAGGAGCACTCCCATGCGTAACAGTTCGTACAAGGGCGTGGTCGCCGCCGCGATCGCCGTGGCCCTCTCCGCCACCGCCTGCACCGGCCAGGGCCCAGTGGAGAACAAGCCCGACAAGCCCGCGATGTTCAAGCCGGGTTCGGAGATCAGCTACCAGGCCTACAGCAAGGCGTACCCGGCGACGAAGGTCAAGGACGTCCCGGGACCGTGCAGCTACGAGTCCATCAGCCGCAAGGACTACTCGGGACAGACGCTGAAGATCATCAGCCATGCCGTCCCCGTCATCGGCGAGCCGACCCAGTTGCACGCCCGGCAGTTCGAAGAGATCACCGGGGCAAAGGTGCAGGTGGTCAACGTCCCCTTCGGGGAGCTGCACCAGAAGATCCTCACGCCCCTGCAAGCCGGCCAGCCGGCGTACGACGTCATGTTCTACCCGTCCTTGTGGATCGGTGACATGGCCCCCTACCTGGCCCCGGTGCCGAAGAAGTACCTGGACACTCCCGGCATGAAGGACGTCACCAAGGCCTACATGGACGTGGCGACCTGGGACGGGAAGGTTGTGCAGTACCCCGTGGACGGTGACCGGCACTATCTCAAGGTCCGGACGGATGTCCTCGAGGACCCGAAGCAGCAGGCGGCGTACAAGGCGGCCACGGGCAGGGACCTCCGGACTCCCCGGACGTGGGCCGAATACCAGGAGGTCGCCGCGTTCTTCAGCGGCAAGGATGTCGACGGTGACGGCAAGCCGAACTTCGGCAGTGCCGAGGTGACCAAGCGTGACGACCTGACATTCTCGGCGTTCATCAGCCGTGCGGCGCCGTACGTCAGGCACCCGGATGTCAAGGGTGGCCTCTTCTTCGACGTCGACACGATGAAGCCGCTGATCAACACGCCCGGCTTCGTACGCGCCCTTGAGGACATGGTGAAGGCCAAGTCGACCTGGGCACCGGGTGGCGCCAACTTCGGTCTGGGGGACGAAATCCTGTCCTTCGGAGGTGGCCAGAGCGTCATGTCCTATTCGTGGGACGACGCCTTCATTCAGGGCCAGCAGCCGGATGGCAGGATCCGGAACAAGATCAAGGCGGCGGAGTTGCCGGGCTCCGAGGAGGTCTACAACCGCACCACGAAGAAGTGGGACAAGAAGCCCAACCAGGCTCCCTACTTCACCTGGGGATGGACCTCGGCCGTGGCCAAGGGCGCGCGCAACCAGAACATGGCCTTCGACTATCTGTGCTTCTTCAGCAACGAGGCGAACACCGCTCTCGACCTGACCATCGGTCGTTTCGGTGTCAACCCGTACCGAAACGCGCACTTCAGCGCGGAATTCTGGGAGCAGCAGGGCTGGGACAAGGACGTCGCGGAGTCGTACGTCGAGACGCTCTCCGGCATGGAGTCGAGCATCAACCGCGTCTTCGATCTGCGCGTACCGGGTGTCAACGGGTACATGTCCGCCCTGGCCGACGGCGTCGCCGCGGCTCTCGCGGGCCAGAAGTCTGCGCAGCGCGCGCTGGACGACGTGGCCAAGGAGTGGGACACCATCACCGGCCAGATCGGCAAGGACAAGGTGCAGAGCGCCTATCGACACGTCGTCGCACTCGAGGACAACTGACCTGATCGCGGAACGCTCCGGGTGGCCGGCCGAGCCGGTCGGCCACCCGGGGCCGTCCGCCCACTTCCACAAGGACAACCATGGAAGCTCTGCGCCGGCACAAGAGCATGTTCCTCCTCCCAGGACTGCTCACGCTCGCACTCATCATCGTCTTTCCGCTTCTGTTCACCATTCGTGTCAGCTTTTCCGGCTGGAACGTGAGCAACCCTCAGATGGACTTCGTCGGAGGTGCCAACTACGCCACGATGCTGCAGGACAGCCGGTTCTGGGCCTCGATCATGCGCCTGGTCCTGCTGGCGGGCGGCACAGTCCTGATCCAGTACGTGATCGGGTTCGGGATGGCCCTGCTCGTCTGGCGTGAGACACGCGGCCGTCGCCTGTGGCGGGTGCTTTTCCTCGTCCCCATGATGACCACTCCCGTGGTGATGGCCGCCATCTGGCAGATGATCTTCCACGAGTCGCTGGGGCCGGTGAACGATCTGCTCGGGATGCTCGGCCTGACCGAGGTGCCCTGGCTCACCGAGTCCGGTCCGGCGCTGATCGCGCTGATGACCGTCGAGGTATGGCAGTGGACCCCGTTCATGTTCCTGCTGCTGCTGGCCGGCCTGTTGAGCCTCCCCAAGGAACCGTTCATGGCCGCAGCCATCGACGGGGCCGACGCTTGGCGCACCTTCCGGAAGGTGACCTTTCCGCTCATGGCGCCGGTGTCGGTCGCGGCAGTCATCATCCGGCTGATCGAGGCGTCCAAGCTCTCCGACAGCGTCTACGTGCTGACCTCCGGGGGGCCGGGCTCCGCCACGGAGACGCCGGGCTACTACCTCTACATCCAGGGGCTGAGGGATCAGCAGACCGGGTACAGCGGGGCGATGTCCCTGACCTATCTGGTCCTGATGATCGTCACGCTCACGGTTGTCGCCGCCCTGCTCGCCAGGGCCTTCAAGCTGAAGGGGGACTGATGAGGTCACGCCTTTATCCCATATTCAAGTACACCGTGATCACCCTCTGGGCCTGCTTCGTCGCGGGGCCGTTCCTGTGGGCCATGACGACCAGTTTCAAGGACGTCAACGGCGTCCAGGGGGGCGCCACTTACCTGCCATGGCTGCAATACGAACCCACCGTCACCGGGTGGCGCAACATCTTCGGCGGAGCCGGAGGTGTCGATGTGATGCAGCCCTTCGTCAACAGCGCCATCGTCACCATCGCCGCCTCGGCCATCAGCCTCGTCCTCGGGTCCCTGGCCGCCTACGCGTTGTCCCGGTACCGCTTCAAGTTCGGCTTCGTCAAGAACAGCGACATCATCTTCTTCTTCGTATCGCAGCGGATCATGCCGCCGGTCGTCCTGGTGATTCCGTTCTTCTACCTGCTCCAGTGGACGGGCCTGCTGGACACCATCCTGGGCCTGGTCATCGTGACGGTCGCGCTGCTGCTGCCAATCGCCGTCTGGGTGATGGTCGACTTCTTCAACGGCGTTCCGCGTGAGATCGACGAGATGGCCATGCTCGACGGCTGCGGCCCGTTCCAGACCTTCGTGCGTGCGATCCTGCCGAATTCCCTGCCCGGGCTGACCGTGGCCGCGATGTTCTGTGTCGTGTTCGGCTGGAACGACTTCTTCTTCGCCTTCCGGCTGACCTTCACCGAGGTCCAGACCCTTCCCCAGGCGGTCGTCGCCCTCAACTCGTCCATCCCGCCCTGGTGGACGCTGTCCGCCGCCGCTCTCTTCGGCGTGACGCCGCTGGTTCTTCTCGCGCTCCGGGTCGAGCGCTATCTGTCCAAAGGCAACCTCTCGGGAGCGGTCCGATGAAGCTGAGCACCACTGATCTGAGCGCCACCGATCTGTGCCTGACCGTCGACGGCGTCGATCACCTCAAGGAAGTGACCGCGGTCTTCCTGCCGGGACGGCTCCATACCGTCATCGGCCGGACGATGGCGGGAAAGACCACGCTGCTGCGGGCACTGGCCGGTCTCCAGGCGGTCGACTCCGGCTCCCTGACCAGGGGGGGAGCCGACTTCCTGAAGACGCCGGTCTGGCGACGCGACACCGCCATGGTCTACCAGCAGTTCATCAACTACCCACATCTCAACGTGTTCGACAACGTCGCCTTCCCGCTCAAGCGGGCGGGACTGTCACGACAGGAGATCCAGCGTCGTGTCAGGGAGAGCCTGGCGCGTGTCGGCCTTGCCGACTTCGAGCGGCGCAAGCCGTCCCAGCTCTCCGGCGGCCAGCAGCAGCGAGTCGCGCTGGCGCGGGCGCTCGCCCGCGCCACGGGCATCCTCCTGCTCGACGAGCCGCTGGCCAATCTGGACTACAAGTTGCGTGAACAGTTGCGAGACGAGTTCAAGACCCTCTTCTCGGACCAGGGCGACACCATTGTGATCTACACGACCACCGAGCCCGCCGAGGCGATGATGCTCGGTGACGTGGTGCTGGTCATGCACGAGGGGCGGATCCTCCAGATCGGTCCTCCGCAGGAGGTCTTCGAGCGCCCGGCGACGACCACGGTGGCGTCCATCATCAACGATCCGCCCATGAACGTCTTCACGGGCCGCATCGAGAGCGGTCAGGTCACGGTGGCCGGCTTCCAGGCCACGCACGTGTCCGCGCACCTCGCGGATCTGCCCGACGGCGCCTACCAGTTCGGCCTGCGCGCGACGGACGTCGGCCTGGCGTCCGTCGGCGTCGAGGGCGAGGTCACCTTCATCGAGATCTCCGGGTCGGAGACGTTCGTCCATGCGGCCGTCGGCGAGACCCCGTTCGTCATACAGATCGAGGGCATCCATGACGTCGCTCTGGGTGATCTCGTGAAACTGCGACTGCGCCCCGAGCGTTTGTTCGCCTTCGACGAGCAGGGAACGCTCGTACGGACACCTTCATACGATCTCGCTTCAGTGGAAGGGCGTTGATATGGCGCAGTTGGACATCGTCGACGTCGGGCACAGCTACACGCACGGGGTCGAAGAGGAACAGTGGGCTCTCAAGCCGATCGGGCTGACCTTCGAGGCCGGCAAGACCTACGCACTGGTCGGGCCGTCGGGCTGCGGCAAGACCACGCTGCTGAACATCCTGTCCGGGCTGGTCAGGCCGTCACAGGGCCAGGTCCTCTTCGACGGTGCGGACGTCACTGCGCTGCCCACGAAGGCGCGCAACATCGCCCAGGTGTTCCAGTTCCCCGTTATCTACCAGTCGATGACGGTGTACGAGAACCTCGCCTTCCCCCTGCAGTGCCGCCGGTGGGACAAGGCGAGGATCGATGCCAAGGTCCATCAGGTCGCCGAGGCGCTGGACCTGGACGACCGGCTCGGACAACCTGCCCGGCAGCTCACCGCCGACGACAAGCAGCTGATCTCGCTCGGTCGTGGTCTTGTCCGTGATGACGTGGCCGCCGTGCTGATGGACGAGCCACTGACCGTCATCGATCCACAGCTGAAGCACTCGCTGCGGCGCAAGATCCGTGAGATCACGGAGCAGTTCCGGCCCACGGTCATCTACGTCAGCCACGACCAGTACGAAGCGATGAGCATTGCCCAGGAAGTACTGGTCATGAAGGACGGCCGAGCCGTGCAGCAGGGCACACCGGAGCAGCTTTTCGAGGCCCCCTCGTCCACGTACGTCGGCTACTTCATCGGATCACCTCCAATGAACTTCCTGACCGTTGATCGGGCGCACGGGAGCGTCACCCTGGGTGGTAGGTCGCTGGCAATGGCGTGGGACTTTCCGGAGAGCACCACCGAGAGTCAGGTGGGAATCCGGCCCGAGTACGTCAAAGTCGTCACGGAGCCCGGACCCAATACGTTTCCCGCCAGGCTTCGGGGCGTCCGGGACCACGGGCCGCAGCTCGTGCTGGAGATGGACGTGGCCGGCCAGCTCATCCGGGCGAAGGCGCCGCGGGAGGAAGGCATTCCGGCGGTGGAGGAGCCTCTGGTGCATCTGCCTCGTGCCAAGGCCCTCCCGTATGCGGACGGTCGCCTGGTCCTCCAGTCGTAGATCCTGCTGTTGTCACCGCCTGCCGGTTCCGGATTCCGTCACGGTGGCGGGTTGGCCAGTGCGGAGCGATTCGTAGGCGGCGAGGGCGGTGCGCAGCGTGCGCAGTCCGGTGTGTCCGTCGGGGTGGGAGCGTTGTCCGGTGCGGGCGGCGGTGAGGAAGGTGTCGAGCATGGCCGCGTCGAGGTCGATGGCGGCGGGTTCCCAGCGCGTGATGGCGTCGGTGGTGTCGTAGCCCGTCAGGAGGGGTGGGAAGGCGTCGAATTCGGCCAGGGCGCGTTGGCCGACGCAGGTGAGGGTGAGGCCGCCCCAGGCTGGGTGGGTGGCGGGGTGGCTCCAGCTGCAGTCGATGGTGGCGGTGAGCCCGTTGGCGTAGGTGAGGGTGAGGAGTCCGGCGGACTCCACTTCCGGTTCACGGGCGCCGTCAGGTGTGAGGAGGGTGTTGGCGACGGCATGGACGTGCATGGGTTGTTCGCCGTCGAGGAGGACGTCGAGGAGGTCTGCGATGTGCAGGGTGTGGTCCATGACGGCGCCGCCTCCGGCGAGGGTCGGGTCGGCGAACCAGGGTCGGACCAAGGCGGGCGGGCGGGAGTTGTTGACGCCGTGGACGCTGAGGAGGGGCCCGAGGGTGCCGTCGGTGAGGGTGTGCCGCAGCGCTGCGAAAGCCGGGTGGAAGCGGACCGGGTAGGCGGTCATGAGGCTCACGCCGGCCTGCTCGCAGGCGTCGATCATGGCGCGTGCGTCGTCCTCGGTGGTGGCCAGGGGCTTCTCGCACAGGATGTGAGCACCTGCGGCGGCCGCCTGCTCGACAAGGTCCCGGTGGCGGGTGTTCTCGCTGGTGACGATCACGGCGCGGGGACCCTCGGCGAGGGCCTCCTCGTAATCGGCCCGGTAGGTGACACCGAGTTCGTCGGCCAGGGCCTTGCCACGCGTGGGATCGCCCGGTTCGGCGTCGGGGTCGGTCACGACGAGCTCGATGTCACTCCGGTCGCGCAGGAGCTGGATGTACGTCGCTGCGTGGACGTGGGCGAAGGAGAGAAGGGCGACTTTCATCAGGAGTTTCCTTCCGTGAGCGTGTGCGGGGCCGTGTCGTCGACGGCGACGGCCAGCCCGGTGGCCGCGGACCGGCGGGCGGCTGCCGCGATCCGGACGGCTGCCACACCGTCCAGGGCGTTCACGCGCGGGGCCGGGCCGCCTTGGAAGGCGGCTGCGAACTCGCGGATCTGGGCGGCGAAGGGGTCTTCGCCGAAGTCGCCGGTGGGTACTGCGCCGGCTTCGGCGCCGCCTGCGCCGCTCAGGCGCAGCGACGGGTGGGCGAGGGAGTCGTGGGTGAGGGTGCCGTTGGAGCCGGCCACGTGGAAGGTGTAGCGGAACGGGGTGGCAGGCGGACCCCATACGCCCAGGACCTGGGAGATCACGCCGGATTCGTGGGTGAGGGTGGCGCTGCCGGTGGCCACGGGCGCCTCGGAGGCGGAGGCGGAGGCGGAGGCGGAGGGGTGAGTGGTGAGGTGGCCGCGCTGGGTGGCATGGATGCCGACCACCTCCCCGAAGAGCCACCTGGCGATGTCCATGTCGTGGAGCATCTGGTCGGTCACGATGCCTCCGGAGAGGGCGGGGTCGGCGAACCAGGAACTCCACGTCGGATAGCGGCCGGTGCGGGTGAAGCGGGCCACGGCCACGCGCCCGAGCGCGCCGGAGGTGACGGCGTCGCGGAGGCGGACGTATGCGGGGAAGAACCGCACGACGTGGCCGGGGTAGAGCAGGCGTCCGGCTCTGTGTGCGGCCTCGGCCATTTCCTGGGCGTCCTGCGGCGTCAGGGCGAGGGGTTTCTCGCACAGGACGTCCGCTCCCGCATCGAAGGCGGCCAGGGCGATGTCGCGGTGGGTGGCGGTGGGGGTGCAGATGTCGACGACCGCCGCCCAGTCCAGCGCCTCCTCGAGGGAGCCGGCCTCGGTGAGGCCGAACTCCTCGGCGAGCAGCGCGGCTTGGTCGTCGGTGGAGAAGATGCGGATCCGTGCGCCGAGGGCGATCCAGGCAGGCACATGGGTGCGCGCGATGAATCCGGCACCGATCACGGCCACGTCGAGTCTCTTCATGCTTCCTTCTCCTCGTCGTCGATTCCCGCGGCCGGGAGGTGCGCTCTGAGGGCGCCGCTGATACTGCGCACGCTTGCGGAGGTGAGATCGGGGACTGTCCAGCGCGCTCCGGCGCCGGTGAGGTCGGCAGCGGCGGCGGTGGTGGTGACGCCGACGATGTCCCGGACACCGGCAGCGACCAGAGCACGGACTCCCGAGGGTGAGTCCTCGAAGGCCAGGCAGTGCTCGGGCCGCGCTCGCAGTGCGGTGCAGGCCTTGAGGTAGCCCTCGGGGGAGGGCTTCCCGGACGTGGTGTCCTCAGCGGTGACGACCACGTCCACCAAGTGCCGTACGCCGAGGACCTTGTCGAGGAGGTGCTGGGCCCACAGCGCTCCGGCGCTGGTGATGACGGAGACGGGGTACTTCACGCGCAGCCGCCGGATGAGTGCCGCAGCACCGGGAACGACCTCGATGCTGCCGGCGTGTTCCAGCGTGAAGGCCGTCATGGTGGACAGCACGGCTTGTGCGTCGGTGCCCGTCCAGGGCCCGGGAACGCCGGCGATGATGTCACTGGGCCTTCGCCCCATGTACTGCTGCTGGTAGTCGGCGTCAGTCACCTCGACGCCCCATGTGTCGAAGAAGGCCCGCCAGGCGAGGCGGTGGACCTCTTCGCTGAGGACCAGGGTGCCGTCCAGGTCCAGCAGGACCGCCTCGCACGGCGGGCGCGAACCGGACCGCTGGTTGCCGGGCCTCCTCGGCGCGTGCGAGCCGGCGGTCGTCACGGCGCCGCCCAGCCGAACAGCAGGGCCCCGGCCGACACAGGGCCGGTGACGGACGGCGGCCGCGCCGATCCGGGCCGGCTGTCGAGGACCACGACCGGGCAGACCGCGGACATGCCGCGCGACCGGACCGCAGACGGGTCGAACGTGATCACAGTCCGGCCGACCTCGACCTGTTCCCCTGCGGCCACCTGCGCGTTGAACCCTTCCCCCTTCAGCCGCACGGTGTCGATGCCCAGGTGCACCAGAACGGCCGCCCCGCTGTCGGTACGGATGACGAACGCATGCGGGTGCAGGGTGGCGACCGTGCCGGCGACGGGTGCCACGACGTCGACGGGGCCGGCGCTGGGGGGAGGCTCCACTGCCACTCCCGAGCCCACCATCTGAGCTGCGAAGACCGGATCGGGGACTTTGCCGAGCGCCGTGAGGGTCCCGGACAGCGGGGCGTAGACGGCAAGACTCACAACAGCTCCTTGATGTCCTCGGCAAGGGAGTCCGCCTCGGGACCGACGACCACCTGCACGATGCCGGTCGACACCAGCACCCCGTGGGCGCCGGCCCTCTTGAGGGCGCCCACGTCCACGGCGTCGGGGTCGTTCACCTCGGTGCGCAGCCTGGTGATGCAGGCCTCGATGTCGGCAATGTTGTCGGGCCCTCCGAGCCCTTCGACGATGAGCCGGGCTTTGGACATGGGGTGCCCCCCTCGCGTTGTGACGGATGGATTGCGGTGCCGCCGAAGTGGCGACCATGCCGTGGGTAAATTGGTAATGACCAGTTACGACCAGAAGGCTAACCCGGAGGTGTCGACGAGGCAAGCAGCGATGATCATGCGCATGTCAATTGTGTGTGACGTGACGGTCCGTCCGTGTCTGTCGCTGTACATGCGCGGTTTGCCGCGGGGGCGAACCGGCTCTCGCTCCGACCCGCCACTCTCGGGGCATCCCGAACCGGTGTCGAAGGGCAACGGTCGCAGGGCTCGGAGGCCGGCGGCCCTCTTGCGGGGCTGCGAAGAAGAAGGCTCAGTGGTCGGTGAGGGTCATGTGCAACTGGTAGCGGTCGGCGCGGAACCATGAGTACGCGTGCTCGACGGGGCGGTCGGCGCTGTAGGCGATCCGGTCGAAGGTCATGACGGGAGTGCCCTTGCGCGTTCCCAGGAGCGCGGCGGTCTCGGCGGAGGCCGGCCCTGCCCCGACCGTCTGCTCCGCGCGGTCGACGGGATATCCGAACCGCGAGCCGAGAGTGTCGTAGATGGAGGCGGTGAAGTCCACGCTGTCCAGCTCCGGCAGAAGGTCGGCGCTGTACCAGGCGTCCTCGACGCAGATGGGGGTCCCGTTGGCCAGTCGCAGGCGACGGACGTGCCACGCCTCCTGCTCCTCGGTCATCTGAAGGGCCGCAGCGGTGGCCGCGGCGGGGGGCTCCTTCTCGACGGAGAGCACCACGGTGCCCGGCTCGAGGCCGAGCCGGCGCATGTCCTCGTGGAACGAGGCGAGCCCGAGTTCCGAGCGGTGTGTCCGCTCGGCCACAAACGTTCCGCGCCCGTGCACCCGGACGGCGAGGCCTTCGGCCACGAGCTGGCTGAGGGCTTCACGCACCGTCACCCGGCTGACCCCGTGGTCGAGGCACAGCTGCCGCTCGCTCGGCAGCGCGTCGCCGGGGGAGAGCTGGTTGGTGCACATGTCGACCAGAATCGCGCGCAGCTGCGCGTGCTTGGGCACCATGCCCTTGGCGGCGATCTGTTGTGCGGCCACTGTGACTCCACTCCCGGTCTCCTGGAGACGACGTCTCCCAGCTGGTTACTACCAGTATGCATCACGCCTGTCCCTCGCGTCCGCGCGCCGTGAGGGCTGCGAGGTCAGGGTGCCTGGACCCAATCACCCGCTGACACGCGCCGCAGACCCGGCTCTTCGGTCTCGAGGCATTGACATGCCGTGAAGCCGGGGCCATTCTGAGGACTACTGGTCATAACCAGTAGTACCAAGTCGTGTCTCGGTTGAGCTGCCGCTCCCGGCGTGTTCCTTCTCCCCCTCGAGGTTTGTCATGAGCACCAGTACGTCCACCTCCGTCGGCCGCCGTCCGGGCCTGGCGGGCCTGCAGAAACTCGGCCGCAGCTTGATGCTGCCGATCGCCACGCTTCCGGCCGCGGGTCTGCTGCTCCGGCTGGGTCAGGACGATGTCCTGGGCCGGTTCTCCGCTCTCAAGGACACCGCCCACGTCATCTCCGCCGCCGGGGGAGCGCTGTTCACGCATCTGCCGCTGATCTTCGCAGTCGGCATCGCGATCGGGTTCGCGAAGAAGGCGGACGGTTCCACGGCGCTGGCCGCAGTGGTCGGGTATCTCGTCCTGGACGGTGTCTTCACGGCGATGTCGCCGGTGGTCCTGGCGGGGAAGAAGGACCTGGTGGGCGAGCAGGCCCTCGTTGAGTTCGGGGTCCTGGGCGGCATCGTCGTCGGTCTGCTCGCCGCCATGCTCTGGCAGCGCTTCCACCGCACCGCGCTCCCGCCCTACCTGGGCTTCTTCAGCGGCCGCAGACTCGTGCCCATCCTGACGGCGGTCACCGCACTCGTCGTGGGCGTCCTGATGAGTCTGGTCTACCCGCTGTTCAACACCGGCCTCACCGCGGTCGGGGAGGCCGTCGACGAGAACAGCATCGTCGGCGGCGGCATCTACGGAACCGCCAACAAACTGCTCATCCCGCTCGGCCTGCACCACATCCTCAATTCCGTCGTGTGGTTCATCCTCGGCGACTACAACGGCGCCCACGGTGACCTGAACCGGTTCTTCGCAGGCGACCCGGAGGCGGGCATCTTCATGACCGGCTTCTTCCCGATCATGATGTTCGCCCTCCCGGCCGCAGCCCTGGCCATCTGGCGCGAAGCCCGCCCCGAACACCGCAAGGCCGTCGGCGGGATCATGCTCTCCGCCGGACTCACCAGCTTCCTCACCGGCATCACCGAGCCGATCGAGTTCTCCTTCCTCTTCGTCGCCTGGCCCCTGTACCTCGTGCACGCCGTGCTGACCGGAACCTCTCTCGCCCTGGTCAACGCACTCGACGTCCACCACGGGTTCACCTTCTCCTCCGGACTCATCGACTACGTCCTCAACTGGGGCAAGGCCACCAGCCCGCTGCTGCTGATTCCCATAGGCCTGGGTTACGCCGCCCTCTACTACGTCCTGTTCCGCTTCGTCATCCGCCGCTGGAACCTGCGCACCCCCGGCCGCGAGGAGGACAACCCGGAGGCCGATCAGGAACGCCGCCCCCAGCCCGCGGCCTGACACAGCCACACGCTCCTCACCGTCCCTTCGAAAGGAAACCGTCCATGGCGCAGCGCGTCGTCTCCATCGGCTCTCGCAGCGGCCTGCACGCAAGGCCCGCTGCCACCTTCGTCCAGGCAGCCTCCCAGGCATCCCTGCCGGTCACGATCGCCGTCGACGGCAAGCCCCCGGTGGCCGCCGACAGCATGCTGGGCGTCATGACGCTCGGCGCCGGCTACGGCGACCAGGTCACCCTGACCGCAGACGGCGAACAGGCCGCGGCCGTCCTGGAGGAACTGGCGGCCCTGCTGAGCAAGGAACTCGACGCGTGAGCCCCACCTCGATCACGATGACCGGCTACGGCGTCAGCCCGGGTCTGGCGTGTGCACCCCTGGCACGCATGACGCCGCCGGCCGTCACCGATCCCGACGAAGCACCGGGCGCGAACCCGGCCCACGAAGTCCAGCGCGTACGACAGGCCCTGGCCGAAGTGGCCGCGCGGCTCTCCACCATCGCGGCAGGCGGAACGGCGGGCGCCATCCTGGAGGCCGGCGCCGCGATGGCCGGCGACCCCGCCCTCGTCCAGGCCGCCGCCCACCACATCGACCGGGGCGTACCCACCGCTCACAGCCTGGCCCTCGCTGCCGACTCCTACGGCGCCCAACTGGAGAAAGCCGGCGGCTGCATGGCCGAACGCGCTGCCGACCTGCGCGACATCCGCAACCGCGCGGTCGCACTCCTTCTGGATGTGCCGATGCCCGGCATACCCCGGCCCGGACACCCGTTCATCCTCGCCGCCGAGGACCTCTCCCCGGCCGACACCGCGCAACTCGCCGGCGGTGACGTGGTGGGACTGCTCACCGAAAAGGGCGGGCCGACCGGCCACACCGCCATCCTCGCCCGCACCCTGGGTTTGCCCGCCGTGGTCGGATGCTCCCAGGCCGTCGCCCTGCCGGACGGCACGCCCGTCCTCCTCGACGGCCGTGCCGGCACCGTCGAGGCACACCCCTCACCACAACGCCGGCAGCAAGCCCTCGACGCCGCCCGTACCCGTACGCACCCCCGCACCAAGGGGCCGGGCCGCACCGCCGACCGGCACCCCGTGGCGCTCCTCGCCAACATCGGCACCCCCGCGGACGCCTCCCACGCCGCGCAGGCCGACAACGAAGGCGTGGGACTGTTCCGTACCGAGTTCCTCTTCATGGACCGCCGGGAACCGCCCACGCTCAAGGAGCAGACACAGACCTACTCCCAGGTTTTCGCCTCCTTCGAGGGGCGTGCGGTGACGGTGCGCACCCTGGACGCCGGCTCCGACAAACCCCTGCCCTTCCTGCAGCTGCCCCGCGAGGACAACCCCGCTCTCGGGATCCGGGGCCTGCGCACGGCCGCCCTCCGGCCGGGCATCCTCGAAACCCAGCTCGAGGCCCTGGTCACGGCACAGTGCCGTACCGGCGCGCAGATGAGGGTCATGGCACCGATGGTCGCCACCGCCGAGGAAGCCGCCCGCTTCGCCGGCCTCGCCCGAAGCCACGGCGTACAGAGCGTCGGAATCATGATCGAAGTACCTTCCGCGGCTCTGAGCGCCGACCGTCTGCTCCAGCACGTCGACTTCGCCAGCATCGGCACCAACGACCTGGCCCAGTACACCGTGGCCGCCGACCGGACCTCCCCTGCCCTCGGCCATCTCCTGGATCCCTGGCAGCCTGCCCTGCTCACCCTGGTCGCCATGGTGTGCCGCGCTGCCGAGGCTCTCGGGCGGCCCGTCGGCGTCTGCGGTGAGGCGGCCGCCGATCCGCTGCTGGCCCCCGTCCTGGCCGGCCTCGGAGTGAGCAGCCTGTCCATGGCCGCCCCGGCCGTCGCCGACGTCCGTGACGCGCTCGCCCAGCTCACGCTGCCGCAGTGCCGCCACCTCGCGGCCGCCGTGATCGACGCCCCGGAACAGGCCGCGGCACGTGCCGTCGCCCAGGAGATGGGCGAAGCGTTCCGTGCGGCAGTCCCCGACGGTGAGGGGCCCTGACATGGAGGTGGTGATCCGCCCTGACGCGGACGACGCCGGCCGCACGGTCGCCGGGATCGTCCACCACGCGCTGGCCGAGGGCGTGAGAACGCTGGGACTGGCTACCGGCTCGTCACCTCTCGGGGTCTACCGGGACCTGGCACGCCGCCATCGTCACGAGGGCCTCAGCTTCAGAGGCGTCGACGCCTTCCTGCTCGACGAGTACGTCGGGCTCCCGGCCACCCATCCGCAGTCCTTCGCTCAGGTGATTCGGCGCGAGCTGGCTGACCATGTCGACCTCGACCCCGCGCGGTTCCACCTGCCCTCCGGCACGGCGCCCGACCCTGCCGCGGAAGCACGCCGCTACGAGCGCTGCCTCACCGATTCAGGGCCCCTCGGGCTGCAGATCCTCGGGATCGGGCGCAACGGCCACATCGGGTTCAACGAGCCGGGTTCCTCCCTCGCCTCGCGTACTCGGCTCAAGACCCTCACCGACGACACCCGACGCGACAACGCACGCTTCTTCGGCAGCATCGACGACGTGCCCCGCCATGTCATCACTCAAGGGCTCGCAACGATCGGCGAGGCGTCCCACCTCGTGCTGATCGCCGCAGGCCCGCACAAGGCCCGCGCGGTGGCCGCCGCCGTCGAAGGCCCTGTCACCGCCTCCTGTCCTGCCTCGGTCCTGCAGCTGCACCCCCACACCACCGTCGTGGTGGACGAACTCGCCGCCTCCCAGCTGGAACAACGGGCGTACTACCGCTCCATTGCCCGCCACAAACCCGCCGGACAGAGGTACTGATGACACGCCCCGCACATGTGGTCGCCGTCGATCTCGGCGGCACCACCATCAAGGCAGCCCGTTACGACGCCCACGGGACCGCTGAGGAAACCCTGCGGCTGCCCACACCCTCCTCGAAAGGGCCGGACGCCGTCCTCGCCGCGGTCGTGCACGTGGCCACCGCCCTCGTCCGCCCTGGCGTCCGGGCCGTCGGCCTCTGCGCTCCCGGGCTGATCGACACCGACGCCGGGATCGTCCGCTACGCCGCCAATCTCGGCCTGCGCGACACGCCCCTCGCGGCAGCGGTCGTCGACGCCGTGCACCTCCCCGTCACCCTCGAGCACGATGTGAGGGCCGCCTGCCTGGCGGAGCGACAGCTCGGGCTCGGCGCCGGCGTGAACAACCTGCTCGTCGTCGTACTCGGCACCGGACTGGCAGCAGGCATCGTCAGCGACGGCCGGCTCATACGCGGCGCGACCGGCATCGCCGGAGAGTTCGGCCACATCCCCGTGCATGCCGACGGCGAGCTGTGCGCCTGCGGCCAGCGCGGATGCGTCGAGGCCTACGCCGCAGCCGGCGCCCTGGTCCGCCGCTACCGCCGCACCGGCAACACCGCGGACACCGCCGCCGACATCACGCGACGCCTGGACACCGAACCGGCCGCCGCTCGCATCTGGGCCGAGGCGACAGACGCCCTCGGGAGAGCACTGGTCACCTCGACCCTCCTGCTCGACCACGAACGCATCGTTCTGGCGGGCGGAATGGCAGCGGCCGGAGACCGCCTCACGGCCCCGGTCCGCCGGAGCCTGCAACAGGGACTGGCCTGGCGCACCGCACCAGCTGTGGAGGTCTCTCCCCTCGGAGCGGACGCCGGGCTCCTCGGAGCGGCCCTGCACGCCCTGACCGCCACGGGCGCTGCCGCACGCCGCGGAGGCGTCTCCCCGATTGCCCCAGCCCAGGTGCAGACACCTCGCACAGCCTGACCGCTCCCGTGCGGCGGCGGCCACCCGGCAACCGCCGCACGGACACAACGGAGGAAGAAGCAGGTGACCATATGGCCCCGAGGACGACGCCACAGACCACCCCGCCGACTGTGCCCACAACTGGACGACAGCCGGCTCGCCCGCACCTTGGCGCACCTGGAGGCCCAGGTTGCTGCCCAGGGCGACAACCTTGCGGAATCCAACGACCGCGGCGCCCTCACGTACCCCATCGAGCAGGTACTGCGTGACCCGGGAGACGACTGGGACAGGCGCATGCACCGCCTGCTCGTGCTCAGCACCATCCCCGAAGCACCCGTCCTCGCCCACCAGTGGCGCAGCCGGGACCCTGCCGGCGCCGACGCCCTGCTCCTCCAGGTCTTTGCCGACATCCACCGCTCCCGCACCATCGGCACCGCCCTCCACATCGACGCCGCCATGCGTCTGTGCCGGCACGCCGCGGCGCTCGCGCCCCCGGACCCCGCACCCTGGATCGCCATGCTCAGCTGCCACCGCATGCAGCGGGCACCCGCCGCGGCGGTCCAGCCCGTCTGGGACGCCGTCAGGGAACGCGACCGCTGGAACCGGGAAGCCCACCGCCAGATGCTGCGCTACGTTTCCCCGGAGGAATGCGGATCCAGCGCCCTGACCGTGCAGTTCCTCGACTCCGTCACCATCGCCGCACCCGCCGGCTCACCCGTGGCGGCGCTCAGTCTCACCCACTCCCTGGCCCGGTACCGCAGAGCCCTGACGGCCGGCGGGATCGAAGCGCTGACCGCGCACCGGCACTGGAACCAGCCACACGAACGCGCCCTCGTCGACCAAGCCCTCGCGACCTGGCCGCAGCCCGGCTTCCTCACCCACGCAGCAGCACTCGCCGACCTCAACCTCCTGGCCTACGTATTGGCGAAAGCCAGGCGCCTGCCCGACGCATGGCCGGTCTTCGAGGCGATGTCCGCAGTGGCCACCGCCTGGCCCTGGGAACTCGACGGCGATCCACTGCAGCAGGTCCAGGAGTCGCATCAGCGGGCGTTCCGGGCGAGGAGCCGGCAGACCAGCCGCTGACACTGTGATCCCTCGCGCGTGCACTCCCCGGGGGCCGGAAATTCCCCTTCCGACCCGATTGACAACCTCATCACCCCAGGGTCAATCTGGTCATATCTGGTTATTACCAGTGGCCGGGAAGAGCTTCTCGGCGCACCGCGGAACACGCGAGGTTGCCATGACTGCCCAAGCACTCCCTGAGCCGACCGGGCCGGTCCAACTGCTCGAGGCGGACCTCGGCGCCACGGCCCCTGTCTCCGGTCAGCTCCATCGCCCAGGACCCCGGCCCGGCACGGGCGACAAGGAAGACAGGCATCTGGTCCTGGTGAGCGCCGGTGCCGAGGACGTCGGCCGGATCCGCCACCTCGCCCACGACTTTCTCGCGCGCCTGCACGTCTCGCCACCGGTACGCGAGGACGCGCTGCTCATCATTTCCGAACTCGTCACCAACGCCGTCGTCCACGCCCTCCCGCCGGCAGCACTACGGGTCCAGTGCACGCGATGCAGCGTCCTTCGCATCGAAGTCACCGACGGCGGCCCGCAACCCGACCGGTCGTCGCACACCGACCCGCAGGAGGAACACGGCCGCGGGATGCACATCGTTGCCGCCCTCGCCACTCGGCACGGCAGTGTCACGCACGAAAAGGGCGCTACGCGATGGGCGGAGCTGAGTCCTTGACGACAGGCCTGCCGGCCCCGTAGTCCCGTGTGCGCCAGACACCGCTGTTCGGCGCCTGCGCGGCCACCACAGCGGCAGGCACGGGACGCGAGTGAGCAGCCGAGCGTGGGAGCGAGCAGGTCAGGAGCGTGCCGCGCTGTCCGGAACAGCGCAGCCGTCGCGTTCGCCGGCCCTGTGCATACGCCCGCATGCTGTCGGCGTACCGGTCAATGTGCCGCCGGGTACCTCCCCAGCGCTCGGGCGGGAAGGGGGGCCGGCGGAAGGCCGTTCTGGCGCCGGCGAAAAGCGAACTCGATCCGTGTCAGACGGTGAGAACGATTTTGCCGCGTGTGTGGCCCATTTCCCAGTGACGGATGGCGTCGGGGGCCGCGCTGAGGGGGTAGGTCCGGTCGATGACCGGTGTGATGCTGCCGGCTTCTATGAACTCGGCCAGGGACCGGAGGGTGTCCTCCTTGGGCTCGCTCACAAACGGTGCGCGCAGGTTCTGACCCACGAACGGCGACAGAGCCAGTGCCCCGAGGGCGCGGTGCAGGCCGCCGAGCCATCGCCCTCCCCCTTCGCCTCCGACGATGACGAGGGTTCCTCGAGGAGTGAGGGCCCGTCGGAGGTGGGACAGCGGTCGGTTGCCCGCGGTGTCGAGGATGAGGTCGTAGCGACGGCCGTCGGCGGCGAAGTCGTCACGGGTGTAGTCGATGACGTGGTCCGCGCCGAGGGAGCGGACCATGTCGGTCTTGCCGGTGCTGCAGACGCCGGTGACCTCCGCTTCGAACACAGCCTTGGCCAGCTGTACGGCGTACGTCCCCACGCCTCCGCCCGCGCCGATGACCAGGACTCGCTGCCCACGCTGTATCCGCCCTTGCTCACGAAGCGAGTGGAGGGCGGTGAAGGCGGAGATGGGCACGGCCGCAGCCTGCTCGAAAGTGGACCCCGGCGGTTTCACCGCCAATCTGTCTTCGGGGGCGCACGCGTACTCCGCGAACGAGCCTTCGCAGGTGCCGAAGACCTCGTCGCCGGGCTTGAACCGGGTCACGTTCCTGCCGACCGCCTCGACGTTCCCCGCTACGTCCCAGCCGCGCACCCGGAGCCTGGGCGTGCGCAGCCCGAAGCCCATGAGGCGAATGGGGTACGGCAGGCCCGTCATGAGGTGCCAGACGCTCGGATCGACCCCGGCCGCGCGCACTCGTACGAGGACGTCGTCATCGCCGGCCACGGGCTTGTCGATGTCCTTGAGTTGCAGGACGTCGGCCGGACCGTAGACCTCCTGGACGATTGCCTTCATGCTCTGTCTCCTTCTTCTTCGTCCACGTACTGGAAAACGTCGTCGAGCGGAACCTTGAACACGCGGGCGATCTGGAAGGCCATCTCCAAAGAGGGCGAGTAGCGGCCCTTTTCGATGGCGATGACGGTCTGCCGGGTCACGCCGATCCGGTCGGCCAGTTCCGCCTGCGTCATCTCACCGTGCGCGAAGCGGAGTGCCCGGATCGAGTTGGTGACCCTGGTCGGTTCCCTCACCAAGGCTGAAAACCCCAGCGGTAGGCGGCGATCTTTGCCGCGCAACCGAGGATCGCCGAGAGGGTGAACCCGGCGTAGAGCACGTTGGCGATCCAGAACTGGTCCATCTCGGCCAGCGCCATAACCAGGGCCGCCACCCCGCCGAGGACGACGAACGACTGGCCTGTGTACTCACCGAACCGGTGGATCTCCCGGTCGCGTTGGTCTCTTCTGTTCGCGCCCTTGGGCGCGCCGATCGAGACGGTGACGCTGAGCACGATCGATGCCGCGATCGAGATGCCCACGGCCCACAGCAGCGGCGATGCGTAAGGCACCTCGGCCACAGGGGTGTCAGCGGCTCGAACCAGGAGGACGGCGAGGTAGGCCGCGTACGTAGCGACTGCGAGGACCGCGATGATCCACGCGCGCTTCTCTTCGTGTGTCACACCAGGAATGTAAAGCAGACCGGACAGCATGTAAAGGATTCTTGACATCCTGGGCCGTGGGCGGCCTGCCGATCGAGGCGACTTCACCACGGGTCGGCACGCAGGAAGCCCCCTTCGGATCACCCGTGCTTCCCGAGCCGAGGCCGCTCCACGCTCCCTGCGTGCCTCAGGATTCGGCGAAAGCCCCGCCGGAAGGGGGCAGGTTGGGATCACGGCAGAAATGCGCAGCGCGCCGGCGGGAGCGTACGGAGAGAAAGTCAGCGGGCTGAGTCAGCGCACCGACAGCGTCTGGTCGAGCCAGTCGAAGACGACCTCGCAGTGCTGCTGCGGCGCCATCGGGGAGCAGTGCAACTGCGCCCCGGTGGCCGCGGTGAGTTTCACGTACTCCTTGGGCGAGGTCAGGTTGTCGAACAACTCGCGCGGCTGACCGGGGTAGAACTGCTCGAAGTCGTAGTCGAGGACCAGCGTGGGCGCCTTGATGCGGCCCACGACGTTCTTGATCGTCAGGGCCTCGACGCGCTTGGCCGGGGTGTAGAAGTCGGTGAACATCTTGCCCTCGCGGGCACCGAGCATCGCTTGGACGGAAAAGGGCTCGAAGCGCTTCTTCAACGTCGCCGCAGCGTCGGCAGGCAGTTCGGGGACGACCTCCTTGTTCCAGATGTTGTTGGTCTCCTCCTTGTTCGGCTGGAGGATCTCCCGCATCTCGGAGGGGAAGCCGAGCCAGGGCGCCACGCAGCCGGGCATCGCCACCAGTGCGGCGATCCGGCTCTCGAAGGCCGCGGCGCGGGGGGCCAGGTCGCCGCCCATGCTCAGGCCGGTGAGGGCGATGCGTTCGGGGTCCACGTCCGGGCGGGCCACCAGCCAGTCGACGAGCGGCGTGACCACCTTCTCCCAGGTCGGTGTGAAAACCACCCGGTCCACGAAGAGAAGCTGCCCCTGGCCGGGGCCCTCGTAGACGAGCGCGTTCCAGCCGCGCTCCAGCGCGGCCTGGACTCCGTAGGTCCACATGTCGACGTTCTGGCCGTCGCTGCCGTTGGTGAGGATCACGGTGGGGCGCCGGGCGGTGGACTCGTCCGGCCGGAAGAACCACACCGGCAGTGGGGTCTTCTCGTACGGGACGTTCGCCTTCACGGCTGCCGGGTCGCAGAGGCCGCAGAACTTGTCCCAGGCGCCTCGCCCGGCCTTGTACAGCCGCTCCTCGCTGCCGGGATCGTCGGAGCCGAGGACGAAGAACAGCGCCTGGGCGTAGTACTGCGCGGCGCGCAGCGCACGCAAGCGCGTGGTCTGCTCGTCGGGCTCGGCGCCCTCGGGCGCCTCCATCAGCCGGTCGCCGAGCTTCCTGAACGTCTCGACGTACGTCTGGGCGGAGAGGCCGGCCTTGTTGATCGAGTTCACCGCGGTGAGCACCTCGCCCACCTCGGCGGATCCCTGACCGGAAGCGCCGAGGGCGAGCAGCCCGCTGAAGTTGTACGCCGGGTCCTTGAACAGGGTCATCACGCCCGGCGTGGGCCCGCCGGCGGGTGCGGTGCCCGTCGCCGTCGGGCTGGGGGTGGGCGCGTTCGCGGGCCTCGCGTCGGACGGCGTGCAGCCGGCGGCCAACGCGGCCCCGGTCCCGGCGACGAGTCCGGCAAGTGCGGTGCGACGGGTGGGGCCGGATGCGCGATCCCCTGATGCGTACGTCATACCGACCGAACGTACGAGCCGCGCCCACAGCTCCAATGCCGCGACACCCGCCGTTCCCTCGAACGGCGGGTGTCGCGGCATGCGTCGATCAGACCCGCAGGCCCATGGACCCTCAGCCCAGCCCCGACTTCACCGCGCAGGCGAGGAGCCCGGCCACCGCGCGCGCCTGGTCAACCTCCGCCGCCTCGATCATCACGCGCGCCCGCGGCTCCGTACCGGAGGGGCGCAGCAGCACACGGCCCGTGGCACTGAGCTCCTGGTCCCCCTCGGCGACGGCCGTCTGCAGCTCCGCCGAGGTGGACACCCGCGACTTGTCCACGTCGCGAACGTTGATCAGGACCTGCGGAAGACGGTCCATCACCGCCGCCGGCTCCGCCGGCGAACCGCCCGGTCGAGTTGTCCAGGTGGTCGCCGGTACCGCCCAGCATTCGGGCCAGCATGTGCCCACGAGCCTGATTGTGCTTGGTGTCGATTGCTTTCAGGCCCCTCGGCTGGGACATGGGTCGCCTCAGCGGCACCGTGGCCATCACCCGAAGTTTCGTGTGATCGTGCTGGAGGCGGAGTTCGAGGCAGCCAGGAGCGAACGGCCAGCTTGTCGTACCCAGTTACCACGGCCCGGTGCTTCTTGAGGCGATTGAACCGCGCTCGACAGCGTGGCGCTCTGCGGTAGTCGTCGCAGTCGGACTTGCGCTAGGTCCGCCTTGGGAGCCGAGCTTCAGCAGACCTGGCACCCGTCCGCAAACAGATCTTGCCGAGAGCCCGAGCCGCCACCCTACCCGCTGCCGAACAACCCACCCGACCCCCAACGACCGGCACAGGGCTGCCTCCGAGACCCCGGTCGCCGGCATCCGCGACGCCAGTGCACCAGCGGGTTGAGTGGTGTGCCCACCCCCTGACACGTGGGCCACTTACGTAAAGTGCGGACCTTCATCGGCCTGTTCTTTTGGAGTTGGCCGGCGGCCCTCCGCAAAAATCCTTGAGCGATGACGTGAGCAATGGTCAGCATCGGCGTCGACGACGGCCACGACTCCCTCAAATTTTCGTCTCTCTCCGTAATTTAGCATGAGCGCAACGCAACCGACATGGCGCGAAGTCCTCTTGAGTTCACCCGGAGACGGCAAAAGACTGCTGCGGAGGCAAGGCCGCGCTTGCGTCCCAGACCCGCGGCCCAGCAGTCAAGATCGCCTTGTGAGGAGACCATCGATGCCCGATGCCAGCCGTCGAGACGCCGTACACTCGATCACGATGACCGACGGCACCGCCACCCGGACCCGGGAAGCGGCCCCGGTCGACCTGGCGCCGGTCCAGGAACTGCACCGCCGTTGTTCGCTGAACAGCCGAGCGCTGCGATACCACGCGGGCAAGGCCGGGCTGTCGCCTGCCGAATGGCGGCAGTTGTCCAACCCTGAGCGCGGCACCACGTTGGTGACCACGCCGACCGAGCGTACGGGCCACATCATCGCCATGACCAACGTCATGCGGACCGATCAGCAAGGGGTGGGGGAGCTCGCGATCCTGGTCGAGGACGCGTGGCAGGCCAAGGGGCTCGGCACCGCGCTGGCCGAGCATGCGGCGACCGTTGCCCGCCGCGAGGGACACCACACGCTGGCCGCCACGGTGGCTGCCAGCAACAAGCCGATGCTCCATGTCCTGGAGAAACTGGACGCGACGCCGGTCGACGCCTGCGGGCCCGTGCTCGACCTCCGGATCCCGCTCTAGTGGCTTGTCACACAGCCTGGGCCGGGTAATCAACGGTGTCAGTGACCGCGGCTGTCGTTCCCCGTCATGGGGTTCTCGCGGTCATTCATCGTGGCGCGAGCCAGCCGGCCGCTGACGGAGTTGGCGGCGATACGGGCGTCGGACCGTGTGCCGTTGTGGTCGGCGCGCGACGGCGAGTGGCAGACCCTGCAAGCGTGCCCCATCGTGGATCCGGACCCTTCGATCACCGGCGAGACGCACGCTTCTGTCCCGGTCTCAAAAAGGAGCAGGGGACGCCCCAAGACGATCAGTGACGAGGTGCGCGAGCACATCTGTCTGATCGCCCGGACGTCCCCCTCCGACTGGAAGATCACCGCGTTCTCCACCTGGAGCCTCAGCAAGCTCGCCGACCACTCATCAAACACAGGGTGACCGCGGCCATCAGCCGGGAGACGCTGCGCCGGATCCTGCGCGAAGGCAAGGTCTCCTGGCAGACCACCACTACCTGGAAGGCGTCCACCGACCCGGAGTTCATCGCCAAGATGCACCGCGTCCTGGCCTGAACGACGCTACGCCCGCCGACGGGCGGGTGATATGTGTTGATGAGTTCGGGCCGCTGAACCTGATGCCCGCAAGGGCAAGGCGTGGGGGCCGGTGAGGCGTCCGCGCCGACTGCGGGCTACCTACAACCGCACAAGTGGCGTGAGGCATATGCTCGCCGCCCTCGATCTGGCCACCGGCAAGCTGTACTACCCCATCCGCCCTCGCAAGCGCTGGCGCGAGTTCCTCGTCCGCCTCAAGGCTCTGCGTGCCCGCTGGACCGGGGAGAAGCTGTATGTGGTGCCGGACAACTTCTCCCCGCCCAAACACACACGCGTCCGCGCCTGGACGGCCGACCACCAAGTCGAGCTGGTCTTCCTGCCGACCCAAAGTGCCTCGCCTGGAGCTCCTGCGCTTCCTCCGCCGAGTCCAGGAGCAGCAGCTGGCGCAGACCGACCGGTGGATCGCCGAGGACGAGCGGCGCGTTGCGGCCGCTGCCCGGGCCGAGCGAAGGCTGCAGCCGAAGGATCCCGGCTTCGCGATCCCCCACGGCATCGGTCAGGACACCGACCTTCGAGGTCCACGTCGGAGACTGCCGCATCGCGAGGTGGACGAAGCCTGTGCCCGCGATCGAGGCACGCCGGCTGCCCACCGAGAACGTGGAGGCGTGCCAGGTCTGTCGACCCGACTCCGAGCCTGGGATGTTGGATCAGGGCGCCAGGACAACGCAGCCTGATACTTCATGTGGTCGACAATGAGCGCATGGACGTCCCTGAGCTGCTCGAATCAGCTTCCCTGCTGGTCCCGGAAGAGACCGCCACCGAGAACGACATCACGGTGCGAGACATCTGGGACTACCTCGTCCACGACGAGTGGGAGATCGCCCTGGGCTTGCTGGAGGAACTTGGGGACGCTGGCTCGCTCCCCATGGCGTTTTGGGAGAAGCTCGCCAAAGCGGCTGAGCAGCTCCGGCTGGAGCGGAGCGCGGCTTGGTGCCATTGGCGGTGCTCCGAGATCCGCAACGGCGTGATCCGGGCGGATCTGACGCTCCGTCCTGCCGCCGAGGCGCGGCGCACGACGCCAATGTCCGGCGCCGGTGTTCTGCGACCCATGTGGGACATCGGACACCTCTCACCCACCGGTGAACGTGCGGTCAGCATCGCCGCGCTCTGGGTTGAGAACATGCCCATTCTCGAGCCCGGCGGCCGAGCCACGGTTCGCCTCATGCCCCTCACTCCCTCTCATTGGACGCACGTCCAGCCCGGCCAGCAGATCACCATGCACGAGGACCGAACCGTGGCCGGCACCGCAGTCATCCTGGAGGTTCACCACCCTGCCACCGCCAAGCCCGCGGGGTGACATGACTGGCTCACAGCCCTCCTGCCGGTGCACGTGTCTCCGTACTTGGTGGAGCAGTCACAGGAGCACGCCGACACCGGCTGAAGAACCGGCTCGCCGCCATCGAACACGACACCAACGCCGCTTGAACAATCCGGGAGCTCAGTCCGCTGCCCAGGACTCAGCACGCCAGCCCGGCAGTCCTTTGTCCAGCCACCTCTCGACGGTCCGCCGCCAAGGGTCGGTGGCGTCACTGTCGACGACATCGGCCCAGGTGTCTTCAGCGAGGACCGGATCGACGACGAGGCTGTCGAGGTAGGTATCGAAGTCGTGAGCGACTTGGGTGAAGACCCCCTTTGACAGGTATCCAAGGTGAGGGATGCCTTGCACGAAGGCATGGAGCTGGCCATGTGTGGCCGGGTTCAGGTCCAGGAACAGGGTGTCGCTCCCGCCGTTGCGAGCGATCGGGAGAAGCCCGGCCGGCGAGACCTCATGGGCGAGCCACGCATCACGGCTGCGGCGATACTCACCCAACAGGGTGCCCCAGCCGTATTCACCGTCTCCGTCACGGCCAAGCTGGTAGAGGTCGTCGAAACTCTGGAACTGCTCCGGGTCACACGCCGGCAATCGGACTGAGTACGTGAGGCTCTGCCCGCCCGCTGCCTCCAGGAACAAGCAGTAGGAGGACGGCAGTGGCAGGCCGATCTCGCGTTCGAGACGCTCAAGCTCACCGACGTCGAACGACCTGAACGGCCCCACGACCAGGCGGCCCCGATACCAGCGCGACAGCTCCTCAGACACGACCAGATTGTCGCACTCCGAGGCATGTCGAAATCCTCCAAGTCCCCGCTCCACTGGACCTCGAGCTGAGCACGGTCACCTGTACCTGCCTGAGCACATCGACGAGTACGCGGACACCCAGGGACACGAGAAGGGAGCCGCCCGATGACGACTTACCGCGCCTGCCTCCAGTTCCGGGCTGGCGGCCCATCCGTCACCGGGAACTGGGCCGAGGAGCCCAAGGGCATCCGCCGGAACGGACGTCCCCTCGCCACCGCGGCCTGATGCGCGGCATGCCACCCTCACCTGCTGGCTATCAGTCTGACAAAGGCAGCATGCCCGCAGTGACGAAGAACGTGACGGCGTAGGCAAAGCGACCTGCGCGCACGGCATCGTCGAACTGGGCCACGAACCGTCCGCGTCCACGGGGGTGAGGTAGCCTCGGGCCTGCGGCTGTGTGTGCCCAGGTGCGCAGGCCCATGACATTGTCGGCCGCCGACGGGTCGCGCACGACCATAGTCCGGGCTTCCATCATGATGTCGTGGATGCCGCGGGCCGCGAGCAATCCGGCGTACCAGTGGGCCAGCGAGCCGTTGCGCAGGCCCACGTCGGCCCTGAAGCGCAGCACCCGGCGGGCGAGCTCCAGGTCGTCAATGTCGAGTACCTGGTGTCGTAGTCCGGGTCTGCCAAGGCGACCCGGCTGCCGGGGCGGACCACCCGCAGCAACTCATCCAGCACCCGGGCCGGTTCAACGACGTGCTGCAGCGCGCGCTGAGACCAGGGCCGGCGAGTGATGTATGGCCGGCGCCACCGGTATGGCACGTGTGGGCCGGCCGGGCACGGCGGTGCCGTTGCCGGTGGTGGCGGTGGTCGGCCCGGACCAGTAGTTGACCAGGTTCGGCACGTGATCTCGGTCGGATCGTCCATTCCGGTGCCGAACTGCGTCGAGACCACCTGCACGGTCCAGGTCGCGTTCGCCGCGGCCCTCTCGCCCCCGCGAGTACCCGGTCGGAAGCGCCTCGTCCTCCGGCCGGCCGCAGCCGTGCCCCGCCCCGCAGCCCGGCGGACACCGCCGGCCGATCCCGTATGGGTCAAACTCCCCTGATCATGGCCGGCCGACGGACGACGGCACTGCGCCGCGGCGGGCCGATCGCAGACCGTGCGGTGGCCGGTGCGGAATTGGCCCACGGTATCGAGACCAGAATGGCCTGGTCGGCGGGCAATATCGCACCGTAGAGTCTTGATCATGACCGAGGGAACATCCAGGATATCCATGACCGCCGTGCCCGACCAGGTGCTGCTGACCCGGTGTGCGGAAGCCGAGACCTGCGCCGATCCGAGCAGTGTGATGACCCTGCTGGGCGAGTCGGCCGGCGGCGCCGGCGGTGGTTTCACCAGCTACCGTTCGACCTTCGCCGAGGGGGCGGCGGGGGCGCCGGCCCACTTCCACACCTCGGCGACGGAGCTGTTCTTCGTGATCAGCGGATCCCTCCGGGTCCTGGTGGGGGAGGAGGTCACCGTGCTGAACGCGGGGGACTTCCTGGCAGTTCCGCCGTACACTCCGCACGCCTTCGCCGCGGCCCCCGGCGCCGAGGCGGACGTCCTGTTCGTGTTCACCCCCGGCATGGGACGGTTCGACTACCTGCGCCTGCTGAGCCGGGTGATGCGCGGCGAGGCCGACCCCAAGGAGATCGCCGAGTCCTCGGAACGCTTCGACAACCACTACGTCGACAGCCCCGTCTGGCGCGCCTCCCTGGAGTCCTCAGCATGATCGATTCCATGGCCCACGTCCGCGTGGCCCGGCCTTCTCGCGACCTGGCCGCCGCAGAGCGTTTCTACGTGGACGGCCTCGGCCTCGACGTGCTGTGGCGGACCACCGAGCGGGTCCCGGGTGAGCACGATCTGCTGATGGTCGGCCCGCCCGGCGCCTCCTGGCACTTCGAGCTGACCCACGACCCCGAACAGCCGCTGGAACCCACCCCGACCGTCGACGATCTGTTCGTGGTCTACCTGGGCACCCCCGTGGACGAGGCACTGACCGACCGCCTGGTCGCCGCCGGAGGACGCCGGGTTCCCGCCCACAACCCGTACTGGGACGAGCACGGAGTCACCGTCGTCGACCCCGACGGCTACCGCCTCGTCCTGTGCTCCCGCACCTGGGGCTAGAAACCGTCCAGGCGCCGGCGCCCACTTCGCCTCCTGCACATCTCCTCGCCACGCCGGCCGAAGCGACGCCGTGCGGCTTGCGGGAATCGGGCGATGCGTTTCCCAGGTGACGGCACCTGTGAAACAGCCGGGCGCGCGATGCCTGCCCTGCAACGATCGCGTTTCATGCGCGAAGACCCTCAACGTCCCGACCCCGCCCGCGGGCGTCATCCGGCTGGCACCGCGGCGCACCCCGGGGCCTACAGCCCGGCTATGGCAGGGGGACGCTGGGGGCGACTTCCGCGGCTCCGCCCAGGCGGATGAGCGGGCCCGACGGGCTGTGCCGGGTGGTGGCGGTGATCGTGGCCGGCCTGCCCAATGCGTCACCCATGTCGACGGTGATGTGCGTGATGTTCTGACCAGCCAGGTGGGCTGCGAGACAGGCAGTGCTATTGGCGTTGGCGATGTCTTCCATGACGCCGATCGACGGGGCGAACATGCGAGCCGCGAGGCGGCCGACGGGTGTCGGCATGGAGTAGACGTAGCAGCCAAGGAAATTGAGACGGTCGCAGGCGGCACGGAGCCGTTCGTGGTCCGGGGCGAGGGTGGCGAGTGCGGACTGCGTAGCCACGGGGACCAGCATCCGCGATCGCCCCAGGGAGGCGACGCGGGCACCGGGAGCGAGAGTGCCGGAGGGGACGCCGAGTGCGGGCAGGACGAGGTCGCGCTCGATCGCTGTAGGCTCGCGCAGGTCGACGGGACCAGGGTCGAAGGAAGCGTGGATGTACTTCTTCTCGCGTATGGCCCAGCCGGTGAAGATACCCCCCGCCGCATGGAGGGTGGGTCGGTAGGGCACCCGTCCGGCGCGCTGGGCGAGGTAGGCCAGTGCGGCAATGGTCCCGTGGCCGCACGCGGGCAGTTCTCCCTCGGCGGTGAAGAAGCGAAGGGAAGCCGCGGGTCGGCCGGGGCGGTTGACGTGCATCGATACGAAGACTGCGTGGGAGGTGCCCATGACAGTCGGCACACGACGGCGCTCGTGATCGCTCATCGGCGCCTCGTCCATCACTGCGGTGGGGCTGCCGCCTCTGCCGTCGCGCATACACGCGCGGACGATCGTCACGGGCTTACCGCGGCCGCTCATGAGCGCTGACAGTCGATGCGGTCGAGTGGCTCCTTGCCCTGATCTGCTTGCGGATCGTTCGCCTGTACTGCGAATCCGCGTCCGTCCGTGCCCGTCACGAGCTCGGCGGTCTCTTCGAGGGTCGCGCCGCGGTCCATCTCCAAGCGCGGCCTGCGTGTGGTGGGACCGTCAAATGCACCGTCGCTCCCGTCCGCGCGCACCTCGCCCCACCGCCACCCGTTCTCGTGCTCGTTAACCGTCGGCATGAACCCGCAGTGACCCGCAGTCCCGCAGGCCGTCACGGGGACACCGGGATCGCCGGGGAACGGCGCGGCCCATGGTTCGTCGTCCAGGAGGAGCGCGTTGGCCAGGTAGCCGATGGTCCGGTACCAACCGGTCAGCACAAGGAACTCCAGTATCTGCGCGTCCCCGTAGTGGTCACGCACCGCACCCCATGCGCCGGTCGACAGCCGGGCGCTGTCGTGCAATTCATCGACGGCGCGCAACAGTGCCGCCTGCCGCGGCGTCCAGGCGGCGTTGGCCGTGGGATCGTCGTCCGCGGTCGCGCGCATGTGCTCCGGCGTGAGCCCGGCCGGCTCGGCGAAGACGGCCGCGTGTACGCCCCATTCATACGCACACCCGGCGCGAGCAGTCACTCGTGCGATGACGGTCTCGCGGTCGGCATCGGACAGCAGTCCATGCCCCAGCAGCCCGGAACCGACCGCGAACATGCGGGACGCCAGCTCCGGATGTCGGTGCAGCACCCGGAACAGCGCTATCGGCTCGTGCGCGACACCAGGCGGCATCCAACGCCGCAGCGCCCGGTCGACTGGGTCTGAGTACGGCGGTTCTAGCGGCTCGATGCGCGGCATGCGTCCTCCCTCGTACACCATCCCACCGATGCTTCGATTTCCGAATCACTATGATGGTTCGAGAACAGAAGCGCAAGGGAGATCGCATGGCGACGGCCGGAGCCCCCAAACCAGGTGCACCCGTACGCGGATCCGACTCGGGCCGCCCCGTCATGGCTGCCCTCGACTTGCTCGGCCGCCGCTGGGCGATGCGTATTCTCTGGGAGCTGAGCCTCGCCCCCGCCGGCTTCCGCGAACTACAGCGCCGTTGCGAGCGTATGTCCTCCAGCGTCCTCACCACGCGCCTCGCCGAACTCGTCGACGCCCGCCTGCTCGCCCCCCACGACGACGGCTACCGACTCACCCCCGTGGGTGCCGACCTGGTTGAAGCCCTTCGCCCGCTGACCGCCTGGAGCCGCCGCTGGGCCGCCGACGTCGCAGCGGCCTCCAAACACGACTGAGCCCGGATGGGTTTGGGGTCCCCCGTATCGACGACAGGCCGCTCGCAAGCCGTGACCGTGCCGCCGGGCCGGTATCGACGGCACGGTCGTCTTCGAGACGCATGGGGCGATCGCCAGGTGATGGCCCGCCTAACGATCGAGGAGAAGGTCCCGCTCCAATGTGTCACTGCCCGATGCCGCCCACGGCTTCTCCAGAGGATGGCGGCTGGAACTGGACCGGGCTGATGCTCGCGACAGGGCTGTCACAAGGTTCCAAGATCGCTTGACCTTGCCTCAGAGCGAAGGACCAGAGTGTCTCCATGGATCGAACAGCGGGTGGTGTGAGTGCTCGCTTCCGGACACGAAGTGGGGAGTTCGAGTGACCGAGACCTGTGTCATTCTCGACATCGGCGGCGTGCTGGAGATCACTTCAGACACGGGATGGGTGCAGCGGTGGGAAGAGCGGCTGGAACTGCCGCTGGGTACTGTGAACGAGCGGATGCGGGACGTGTGGCGTGCTGGAAGCGTCGGGAGCATCGGCGAACGAGAGGTGCAGGCCCAAGTGGCAGCACGCTTGGGTCTCGACGCGCCCCAGGCAGAAGCCTTCATGGCTGATCTGTGGGCGGAATACCTGGGTACACCGAACGAGGAACTCATCGCCTACGTGCAAGGGCTGCGGGGAAAGTGCAGGCTGGGCATCCTGAGCAACAGCTTCGTCGGTGCCCGGGAGCGGGAGACGGCGCTGTACCACTTCGACGAACTGGTCGAGCAGATCGTCTACTCGCACGAGATCGGCATCGAGAAGCCTGACCTGCAAGCCTTCGAGGCCGCATGCGCCAGCCTGGACGTACGTCCGGAGAACTGTCTCTTCGTCGACGATGTCGCAGTCAACGTTGAGGCCGCCCAGGCGGCAGGCATGCAGGCTCATCTGTTCGAAGACAACGCCCGCACCATCACCCGCATAACAGCTCATCTGGAATCAGGGCACTTGGTCCCAGGGAGGGTCCCGCTCGGATGACGTCGGCCTGGCCAGCCTTCAGTGGCTGCTCATGCAGGAACATCACCGTCGCCGACGATGGCCCGGCCTCAACGCGGATGCGACACCCGCGACCAGACGCTCGTGAGTTGACTGCGATCAGCGTTGACTCCACTGCTTCAAGGTCGATCCAGGCGGTGTTGCGGATCTGCTTGGTGCGACCGCCGGCGGCGAGCCGCCGAGTGGTACGCCGAGTCGTGTGGATCACGACGTACAAGGCGGTCAGCAGGGTGTCCAGCTCGTTTCCAGGGCAACCGTGGACACCCTGCCCCGTGCTCGTACGGCGCGGCGTGCCTATTTCCGGCGTGCGGCACCCTCCTGAGCGATGTGCCGTTCGTAGAAGACATTGCGCTCCAGGGCGCGCCGACCGGGATGGCGCCGTTCTTCCGCCGGGTAGCCGACCGACACGACCAGGGCGATGGCCAGGTCGTCCCGGTCAGCGATCCCGATCACCTTCTTGACCTTGGCCTCGTCCCAGCCGTTCATTGGCGATGTTGCCAAGCCCATCTCCGTTGCAGCCAGCATCAGGAAGGCGGCTGCGATCATGGCGTCCTTCACCGCGTATTCGCGAAGCAGACCACGCTGGTCGAGGTCTTCCTGGAACGCCGTCGAGGCGGCGGAGCACATGGCGATGAACTCCTCGTTCCAGGCGCCGTTGCGGCGTGCCTGGTCGTAGACGTCGCTGTGGTCCTCACGCCAGGACTGCGGTTCGGCAACGAAGACGAGGACCACCGGCGCTTCCCGCGGCTGGGGTTGGCCTCCGGTGGCCCAGGCCATTCCGTCGCGGCCCTCGTCGCGGGTGACCACGACGATCGACCGGTCTTGCAAGTTCCAGCTGGTGGGTGCCTCGACCGCGAGTTCGAGCAGTGAGGTGAGGGCGGCCTCGGGGATGGGGTCGGGCCGGTAGTGGCGCACGGTGCGGCGGGTGCGGATCGCGTCCGCGACGGAAAGCGTGTGGTTCGTCATGCCACTAACAATCAGAGAGTCACTCTCTATTGGGAAGAGGGCACTAATTGGTGCGCTACTCTCCAGGCATGAAGACTGTGGTGGATTCCTCCGGCCTGCCGGCCGACGCCTACTCCGCAAAGTGTCCGACCCGCCAGGTCCTCGACCACATCGCCGGCAAATGGACGATCTTGGTCGTCGACGCCCTCCTCGAAGGAACGCTGCGCTACACCGACTTGAGCCGGCGTATCGAAGGCGTCTCGCAGAAGATGCTCACCCAGACGCTGCGCAACCTTGAGGCCGACGGCTTCATCACCCGCACGGTGTACCCGACCATCCCGCCCAAGGTCGAGTACGACCTGACGACGCTCGGCCGCAGCCTCGCCGAGCCGATCACCGCACTCCGGCAATGGACGGAAACCCATATCAACGAGATCGAGCGGGCTCGGGCTCGCGTCACCGCACAACCCCCGGCATCGTGACTCACTGCGCCAGTGGCAACAGGTGGTGACGCAATGGGAAAGCCCTGCCGTGGGCAGCCTGTCCGTGCCTGAGATCACTCCTCTTCAGACATAGGACTGATCCTCTGGTCAGCACAGACAGCGCCCACCAGGTCGTCGGCTTGCTCGCTGTGGCCGATGCTCGCCCGCGAGCACCCCCTGGGGCGCGTCTGACAAATTCGTCCACCGACTGGTGGCCACAGGGCCCCGCCCACGGCCCCGTCACCACCGTCACCTGATCACTTTCGTCCCTCGTACAACTCCCGAGTCGCCGTCGGGAACCGGGTGAGCGCGTCCGGCAGCGGGTCGATGCGCTACTTCGACGACCTGGAGGCCGTCTACGAGGAGGGCGAGCAGGCGCTGGCCGCGTTCCTCCCCGAGATCGAGCAGTCCCCGCTCGCCGGCCACCTCACCGAGGCCGAGCAGACGGCCGCGGACAAGGACGAATTCATCGCGGTGCGGACGTGCACCCTGGGGGCGGCCGGGTCCTGACCGCCACCGACCTTCCGGAGGGGGGTGATCACCCTGGAGCAGCCGGCAGCCACCTCCGCCTGACGGAGGTCTCCCCGGGGGCCCGGAGGCGGGACGGGGCTCTCGCCTCCAGGCGGTCGCGCTCGATGTGGCGGAACCCCTGGTGCTGTTGCAGGCGCGGCGGCGCAACCGGGAGGGACTGACAGCGTCCGCCGCCCGCCAGGCCCGAGTCGTTTCAACGCCCATCGGGCGACAGCCGATGCGGCACTCGGGCCGCCGCCTTCATCCTTCGTCGACGAGCACCGGGCCCTGACGGAGGCGAACGAACGCTGTGACGGCAGGAGGCCTCAGAGGGTGGCGATGTCCACGCTGATGTCGCCGTCGACGCGGACGGTGACGTCGAGGTCCGCCGCGAGGACGAGGCGCTTCTTGAGCGTGGCTTCGATCCTGGATTCGATCTCAGCGGCGATGGCAGCCTCGAGTGCGGCCTCGGCCTCTACCTTCGCGTTGGTGACGACGGCCAGCCGGATGTCGACGCTGCCGCCCAGGCCGGCCCGCGCAATGGCACCGACCGTGACGTCCACGTCGAGGTTCTTCTCGAGAACGGCTTCCACGTCAGCCGCGATGGCTGCTTCGAGTGATGTGACGACCCGCTGCTGGGCCGAAGCCGAGGCAGGCGACGCGATGGCCGCGGCCGGGGCGGTGGAGGACGCGCCCAGGGTGAGGGCGAGAGCGGCGAGGGGGACGACTGAGGCTGTGAAGGCGTTACGGCCAATGAGTGACATGCTGTGAACCTTTCGTGAGCGAGGAGCGCCATGTGTGCCTGCCGGTCGGACAGACCGGCCTATGGATTCCCCCACTTACGGCTTTCGCCACCCGTTATGGCATGAATACCCCGATTAGGGCGAACATGGCGCACGCCTGAACAGGCCCAAGGCCCAAGGTCCGAGCGGCCTGAACGGCAGGACCGGCCAGCCGCGTTCGTCGGCGGCCGCCCTCGATGTCGCCGAAGACGCCGTGCTGTTGCAGGCGCTGGGGGAGGGACCTGGAGGAGCCGGCCGCCTCGGCCGGGCGTATGCGAGACGCGGGGACAACCTGTGTCGAACCGCGGGTGCCGGACTCGTGGCCTGGTCTTCCACCTTGGCCGGAGCTCCACGAGGTGGACAGGCGTAGGACCGGGCGTGACCCGCCGTATAGAAGACGGGACGAGACTGACGTTCCAGAAGTGCGGACCGCACCGTTCAGCGTGACGGCGGAACAATTGGGGACTCGCACCGGACGATTACGCAAGTGGGGCGGCGAGAAGAGGACCCCCGGGCTGGGTGGGCTTCCCTTGGCCGAGTGACCTTTCGGGCACGGGACGCCTGGGACCGGCGATCTCCAGCGTCAGGTGGCGGCAGCTCGGTGGTGGCCGCCGATGTGGAGAGTGACGTCGAATGGCTGGGACGGGTCACGTACCTCACGTTTCAGTCGCCCTTTGAGCAACCGGCGCGCGGTGATCCGTTGAACCCGGTAACCGGCGACCCACCGTTGAGCCGGCAAGTGAGCGAGGTTCGCACATGCCCAGCACCCTTCCGCACAGCGCCCGGCGCTGCCACATGGCCGCGGGCCGCCTCCCAGCAGGCCGACCTCCCTTTCAGCTACTCGCGCACTGAATGGTCGATTCCATGGACTACTGCGTTCCTTGCCGCCGCCCTCTCAACGACACCGTGACGTGCCCGGAGTGCGGGGCGTACGACATGGGCATGGCACTGCCGGGTGAGTCGGGTGACGGCGCTCCGGCGGTCGATACGGCGGCGGTGGAGGCCCTCTTCAGCGCCGGACCGGGCCCCGTCGAATCCCCCGAGCCTCCCCCGGCGATCTCCACTGCCCGGAAAGGGGCTGCCCAGACCGCGGCCGCCTCGGTCCCGACTTCCCCGGCCGAGGCGCCCGAGGCGCGGCATCGTCACGGCGCGCCGCGCTGGAAGAAGTACGGTGCCCGGACTCTCGCCGCGGCCGCGTTCACCGTGCTGGGCGGCCTCGCCGCTGGCGCGGTGCTTCGCGAGCCGCCGGCCGGGCCCCAATCCGCGGACCTCCCTTACGCACCACCGACCCCGGAGCAGGCGTCCCCGTCCCCCGAGGCACCCCAGGGGCACGCCGGCGCACCGCGACGGGCCTCACGCCCACCGGAACGTGCGCTCACGCACCCCACCAGAGGAATCGGCCGGGACCGCGACAGCGAGGTCATCCGCCCCCCACGCGCGAAGGTCACGCAACCGGAATCACCGACTCCCCTGGCTCCTCCCGCCATCACCGCTCCGCCGTCCGAGAAGCCCGCCCCGGCCCCCCGCCCGCCCAGCGGTCGCCCCAGCCCCTCGTCCATCCCGACGGCACCGTCCACTCCGGTCCCCACACCGAGTCCGAGCCCGAGCGGCAGTACCGGCACCCCACCCACAGCCGGCCCCACGACGAGCCCCACGGTCCGGTCGCTGGCTGATGCGCTGCGCGGTGGTACGGGTCTGCTGCTGCGGGGGCGGTAACGGGCGGACGGGCCGGGACCCTGTATCCCAACAATCACGTGGTGGACACGAGATCATCCTTCCCCAGCGCCTCCGCCCGGCTCCGCCGGGGGGCGAACCGCGTCAGTGGCTCTGGCGAGGTGGAAAAAGGGCTCAATGGTCACCTCCGAACGTCAGTCAAGGCCCTGACACTCCCGCCTGCCCGGCCGGTGAGGGCAGCCGCCGTGAGCACCAGCGATCACTACCAGGCTTCACCTCGCCGACCTGGGCGGTACAGGCATGCGTCGTTATTTCGGGTGAACTGTGAAGCGTATTTTTAGACAAGGCCACTGCACCCGCTACTTTCCTTACCGTCCTGCTTGCCTCAAGGAGTTCAGGCTCGGCTGTCTGCGTTGGACGCGATCCGGGGGTTTTCAGTTGCGTGGGGTGGTGGAATGCGGCGATCATGGCGGTTTGCCTCAGGCCAAGCTGCGCAGTGGTTGGCTGTTTGTATCAGGAGTTGGACAGGCTGTCTGCGTCGGCTCCGCGGCCGCTGTAGCCGTAGGAAGCGAGTGGTTTGCTCGACTGGCGCTACTCGTGGCCGATATGGGGGTGCCTGCTGCCCACGCTGTGGCGGCTCTCTCGCTCCTGGCACGTGCCCGATCGACTGTGGGGCGGGTGCGGCTCCGCCTGTTGCTGCTCGGAGTGTCGACGGGTGCAGCCGGTGTGCATGAACTTGTACTACGTCAGCTCGAACCGGATCCAGCGATTCAACTGGTCGCCGTAGCCGGGATCGCCATCGCGCTCGGTGTGGGGGTAGCCGCACTGGTCGTCGCAGCCGGCGACGGCGCTGCGAAACTGCTGTGGCTGCGGCGGCTGCTGGACGGATGGATGATCGCGGGATCGTTGTTCACGCTCAGCTGGGTACTTCTCTTGCATCGTGCCGATCTGGGTAATGACGTGCTGGGATCGCTGTCCGATCTGGGTCGCGTAGTTGCGGACATCCTTGTCCTCGGCCTGTTGGTGATCATGTACTGCGCCATGCCGCGAGGGGAGCGCACAGCCGTCATTCTTGCGGCAGTCGGTCTCGCACTCTTTGCGGTGAGCGACATGCTCCGCATCTTTTCTACCGAGCCGGTTCTCTGGTCTGGTATTCCCTTCACGGAGACCTGCGCGATGACCGGGATGTGCCTCATCGCCACAGCACCGTGGATGCCCGGCGGTGCCAGCGCCTTGAGTGTCGACCGGCAAGAGATGCCCGTGATGGGAGTGGTGGCGGCTTTCGTACCCGTAGTTGTCTGTGTTGCCGCCGTGGCGGCGCACGTCATGGCCGGTGGCCGCCTCGACTATGTCCTGCTCGGCGTCGGTGGTTCCGTTCTCTTGGCACTGAATGCCCGTCACGGTCTCGCGCACGCGGACCACTTGGCGCTCACCAGGGAGACTGCCGCACGTGAGGATCACTACCGGACGCTCGTCGACGGCTCAAGTGACGTGATTGCCATCGCCGGGGAGAACGGAGTCCTGCTCTACATCAGTCCGGCGGTACAACACGTCTTCGGTTACCGGCCCGCGAGCCTACTCGGCACCCATCTGCCACTGCTCATCCACCCCAACGACTTGCCGCCCATGCGGAGGTCCATCGGACAGCTGCGATGGGAAGGTGAGCTCATCAACCAGAGCCCCAGACGACGTGTGTCCTGTCGGATCCGCGCAGCCGACGGACAATGGCGTCACATCGAGGCAACGGTCAGCCACCATGCCAGAAAATTGATCGTCAACTGCCGTGATGTGAGCGAGCAAGTTGCGCTCCAGGCGCAGCTTGAGCAGCTGGCATTCCACGACGCGCTGACCGGCCTGCCCAATCGTGTCCTGTTCGCCGACAGGGTCCAGCACGCCCTGCACAAGCGGTCGGCCGACAGTGCCCCGCCGGCGGTGCTCTTCCTGGACCTGGATGGATTCAAAGCAATCAATGACTCGGCCGGTCATGCGGCAGGCGATGAACTCCTCATCCGGGCTGCGCGACGGCTACAGGCATCAGTAGGGGCGGGCGGTACCGTTGCCCGGCTGGGCGGGGACGAATTCGCCGTACTGCTGGAGGGGGAGGCAGAGGCATGCATGGCCCGGGCATGTGAAGTGGCCGAGCGGGTACTGTCCGCATTGAGATTTCCCTGCCATATGGGTAACAACGATGCCGTCGTTTCGGCTTCGATCGGGATCGCTGTCGCCACCCCAGGGATCACGCCTGCTGGCCTGATGCGCAACGCGGACCTCGCGATGTACAGGGCTAAGGCGGCAGGCAAGGGGCGCATACAGGTCCATCTGCCACGGGACGCAAATGGCGGAGAGTCGGGACTCGTCTTGCACCGGGGATGCGCCGGCGCTCTCCCTGGTGCAGAGGACCGCAGAGGGCAGTGTTGAAGGTTGAAAGCGGTGGGAAATCGCGTCAGTTGGTTGTGTCGACGTCAGGGAGTATCAGGTGCTCCCTAATTGCTGCGAACCCCTCCAGCGCTTGCGCCAACTGTTCCTCCGTGTGCACCGCGGTATAGCTGCTTCTCAACCGGGGCGACGCGGCAGGAGGCAGCACCGGATTCACATATACACCATGCTGCATCAGGCGGTTCCACGCTGTGAGAGTGCACTGTTCGTTCACCGTGTCGATGGGTACTATGGGTGTTTGGTCACCGGTGCGATAACCGAGCCCCGCAAGCCCTTTACGCATGAAATCCGCTTTTGAGAGAACGGCTTCGCAGCGCCATGGCTCCTCCTGGAGGATCCTCAAGGACTCCAGGGCTGCTGCAGCGTCGGCCGGACTCAAGCTGGCGGAGAACATCAGACCACGTGCGTTGTGGCGCAAATACTCGATCACGTCCTCGTCGCCGAGGATTGCGCCCCCGGAGGATCCAAGAGCCTTGGAGAAGGTCAGCGTGATGAGCGGCACGTGCTCGACAAGCCCGTAATGGGCGCACGATCCCATTCCCTTGGCCAACACGCCGGCACCATGAGCGTCATCAACCAGCAGAGTGGCTTCGTACCGCTGGCAGACCCGCACGAAGTCGGGTAACAAGCAAAGGTCCCCCTCCATGCTGTAGACACCGTCGACCACAACCAACCGTCCGGCAGCCTCAGGGACTTGCTCGAGCTTGCGAGCCAAGTCCTGTGCGTTGTTGTGAGCGAACCACCGTATCCTTGCACGGCTTAGCCGAGCAGCATCCACCAGGGAGGCGTGGGCCTGGTTGTCAATGAGTACATAGTCGCGTGGCCCGC
Organism: Streptomyces sp. NPDC049597; assembly: GCF_040675505.1. Classification (NCBI taxonomy): domain Bacteria; kingdom Bacillati; phylum Actinomycetota; class Actinomycetes; order Kitasatosporales; family Streptomycetaceae; genus Streptomyces; species Streptomyces sp. NPDC049597. Next base: position 29,318 of record NZ_JBFAOY010000021.1, on the reverse strand, counting down.
AAAGGCCTGCAACAGCCGCCAGGTTGGTTTGATACCCAGTGCCCAGTACTAGTGCAGCTGGCTTGCCGAAAAACTCAGCGAGCTCCTTCTCCAGCTGGGCATGCAGGTCGAGGCTGCCGTTCAGTAGCCGGGACCCCGTACAGCCTGCGCCGTACCTGCGTGTCGCATCGGCCCCGGCGGCGCATATACGAGGGTCGATGCTCAGTCCAAGGTAGTCGTTGGACCCGCACATGATCACCTCGCGGCCGTTCGAAAGTCGGGCCATGCCCGGACTGCGCCCAGTGAACTCGAGGTGGAAGGGGTACAACCCGCTCTCTTTGAGGTCCCGGGAACGGCTGTACATGGTGCATCTCTCAATGACGCTCATTAATGCCCTTTCCTGACGATCACGGCGCGCTGAGTGAGCGTACCGATGCAGGCTACGTGGTGATCGCACCGCACTTCACTGGCTCGAAAGTGTTCCATCTGTTAATGCAGACACACAATAGGGGTCATGCAATGTGGTCACATTCGGTCAACTTCTTCGCTATTACCGTCAGATACGGGATGCGTGATCGGCCTGCTCTGGCCGCGCCCTGAGGAACGTTCTCAAAAGACCGCCGTCGAACTCGGCCCGGCCGGCAAGCTCTGGACCACCCGGTCCACCACTTGCCGCCCGGATGCCGGCCGACGAGCTGACCCCTCGCGCTGGCCTTCCGGATCCACCAACGTGTCCGAGCGCGAGCTGCCTCTGACCCAGCGTCTCGCCGAACTGGACGGCGCACGTGTGTGCCTGTGTACCGGTCCGGACTCCGTCCGTGACCTTCGCCGTGGTGACCGGGCAGCGGCGCGACGGTGAGTGGGACATTGGCTGAGTTCACCGCTGAAGTGGCTCAGGGGGAGCTTCCGTAGTGGTCGTCACGAACCGCCGCGGGAGCTCTCGCTCATCCGCCATGACGTCGGCAGAGTGCTCGCCACCGGCGAGGCGTACGCCCGCCCCGCCCACCACAAGGTGGGCACCAAACCCGACGCGCCGTATGAACCGGCAGTTCAGGACGCCTGCGACCACCGATGCGCCTCGCGCCGGGCAAAATGAGCGGCATGGTCAACGAGGGGAACATCGGCTTCACGCTGCCCGCGGGGGCGACAGGCTTCTTCCGGCCGAAGGACGGCCCGCTCCAAGGACTGACCTGCAGGCGTTCCGTGCCGCTCTGTGTGCCGTTGCCCGCGTCGCCGGAGGCGAAGTGGGCGAGGTGGAGGAACAGGCATGCCCCCGGACCTTCCACACCGCAACGATCGTCACACGCGCAGGCGAGAACATCGTCCTGTGGCACGCTCATCACCCCCTGGATCGCCTTTGCCCAGACGCGTCGGGACTGGTGCGGAGGGGAGTTCCTCGCCCCGCCGCCGTGGGCTCACGCTTTCACCAACGCGGGCTTTGTGGTCCTCAGTAGTGAACAACTCGCCACACCGCTCTCCAACGTGGACACCCCAGTGCTCACAGGGCGAGTGGCGTGAGGTGCGCTTCTACGGCATCACCGCGCTGGGCGGAGTGCTCTTCAACGCGTGGGACTGACATCCACACGGGAGGCCGCGATCGACGCCGGACCATAAACAACAAGCTGAGCTTGTTCTTTATCTACCAAGATCTTCCGGGCTTGCCGATGGCCTTGAGGGTCTCGGGGCGTTTGACGGTTTTCCCGACGTCGTAGCGGGGTGCCCGGCGTTTGTTCTTGGCGCCGGGTGGCCGCCCGGGACCGGTGCCACGAGGTTTGGGAACACGGCTCGGACAGGCGAGGTGAGCGCGGATGTTCCTGAACCCCCGGCGGACACGGGCCGGGGTGAGCCGGCCGGAGGTGGTGGGTTTCTCCCACGGTCGGCGGAGGTCCTCAGCGAGTGTCCGGACGAGTCTGAGCTGGGTGTGCGCGACGATCAGGAGCCAGGTCCAGCGGTCCGCGGCCTGGGGAGTGCGGAGTTTCGGGGTGGTCCAGCCCAGGGTCTGCTTCGCGAAGCGGAAGGTGTGCTCCAGGTCGAAGCGGCGGAGGAACGCCTGCCAGAAGCGGTCCACGTCGTCCGAGGTGGCGCCGGTCTTCGAGGACCACAACCACACCGGCGGAGCATCTCGTTCCTTCGACAAGTGCTCAGCCTTCAGCCGAATCAACGTCCCTTCCACCAGGGGAAGTTCGCCCTCATGGTCCAGCCACGAGGAACGGTGAGTGCGCCGGGGGTGGACCCGGTCCCATGCCTGGGTCTCGGCCTTGCCGTAGTTGCTGGTGTCCGTGATCGTGGTGATTGCGGGCTCCGGCCAGGTCTCCGGTCTGGTGAACCGGAACTCCGGACCGTGCTTGGGTGGCCTGCCGTTGACGCCGTGCGTCCGCGGTGGCTTCGGTAGACGCATGACGCGGTCAGGTCGGACCCGGCCGACCAGCTCAACCGGCAGGTCGCGCAGCACCCAGGCCAGACGGGTCACGTCGTAGCCCGCGTCACTGACGATCACGATGGCCGGGTCCCCGGCCTGCCACTGACCAGCGGCCATGAGCCGCTCGACGACACCTCTCAGCTGGTCTGCCGTGACGGCGGTCGCGTCGTCCACCGGAGCCAGCGACCGCGTCCAGGATCGCGGTCCAGGAGGTGGCACCCGGCTCCAGCACGGCGACAAAGGAGTAGGGCCAGCCCGGAATGAACTGCGACGCCGTCTTCGCCCGGCCATAAACGTGGCAGAACAGCCGGTCCGCCGAGCACGGCGCGTCCGAACGCAGCCACGGCGACACATCGACCGCCAGAACCAGGCGTCCGCCATCGAAACGCGGCAGCGGCAGCCCTGCCAGCACTGTCCGCAGTTGGCCGACGTCGATCCTGCCGTGATTCAAGCCGCCGTACATCGCTCCGTGCCCACGCCGGTGCTCGGCCAGCAACGTCAGATCCACCGGTGACTTCACCGCACCGTCCGCGCACAGCACCGCGTCCACCAACTCGAACAACTCATCGCGCCGAGCGGTCAGACACTCGTAGAACTCGCCCCGGAAGCGTGATGCCTCCGCGAACGCTTCCCTCCGGACAGCATCAGGCAGCAGACTCACCCTCACGGCCTTCGTCTTGGTCACGTGCACCTTGGTCGGAGCACAGGATCAGACGAGGGCCGCCCCCACGTCCGGCGAATCCCCAGGTGAGCGACCCAGTTCGACACACGATTCGAGCCCGGAAGATAAAGAACAAGCTGAGTGCGTGTTCCTGATCCGGCCGGACAGTCGCCGAAGTGAGTTGGCAGGCCGGGAGGCCATGGTGGCTTCCCGGCCGCCGGGTGATGTTGTGACGCTGGGTCAGGCGCCGGTTGCCGCGGTGTAGCGGGCGGCGACGTCTTCCCAGTTGACGAGGTCCCACAGCTTGGTGACGTAGTCGGGGCGGACGTTCTTGTATTGCAGGTAGTAGGCGTGCTCCCAGGCGTCGAAGACCAGCAGCGGGGTGCTGCCCTGGCCGACGTTGCCGTGATGGTCGTAGACCTGCTCCACGATCAGGCGGCGGCCGAGCGGTTCCCAGGCCAGGACGCCCCAGCCGGAGCCCTGGACGGACGCGGTCGCGACGGTGAGCTGCTTCTTGAACTGCTCGAAGCCGCCGAAGTGTTCGTCGATGGCGTCGGCCAGCGCCCCGTCGGGGCGGTCGCCGCCGTCCGGGGAGAGGTTCTGCCAGAAGATCGAGTGCAGGACGTGGCCGGAGAGGTTGAAGGCGAAGGTTTTCTCCAGCCCGACCAGCGAGGTCGGCGTGATCTGGTCCTTGTCCCGGGCCTCGGCGATCTGCTCCAGGGTGTCGTTGGCGCCCTTGACGTAGGCGGCGTGGTGCTTGGCGTGGTGCAGTTCCAGGATCTGCCCGGTGATGGCCGGCTCCAGCGCGGCGTAGTCGTAGGGCAGGTCGGGAAGCGCGTAGGTGCCCATCAGGCACGTCCCCTTTCCGGGTGAGTGATCGTCCGGGGACAGCCTATGCCTCTATTGCGATGAGATTGCAACAACGAGCGAGATGCAGCAGCATGATCTGTGGCGGGGTCGGCCCGTCAGTCTTCGGAGTCTGAGCGCCTTCCGTCCGTCGGTGCGTCCTTCCTGGAGAGTGATCGTCTTCTCACCCGGCGCCCGCCGGTCCCGGCCGGCCCCGTTCCGGCTTGCGAGGACAGCCTGCTCAGCCGTCGGCAGTCGCCGTTTTCCTCGGCCAGCCGGGGGTAGCGCTGTTGCGGGCCTGACGCCGGGTCATGAGGGTGATGGCCGCCCAGGTGATCAACGTCTTGGAGTGCTGGACAAGTCGTTCGTAGTCCCTCGCGTGGTGGCGGGCGGCATCATCCACGCGGATGCGCGCGACTCGAGCTCGGGCGGCGGTTTCGACGTCGACCGTCGGTGCCGGCGTCGGCTGGGTAAGGCCTTCCATCCGGGCATCCACACGGCCTGGCCCAGGTGCTCGTTCCCGATTCGCGACGATGTCGGCCGTCGCTGACCATGACCGGCTGACGCTTCCACTCCACGTGGCAGACCGGTAGTCGAGGAAACCGGGAGTCACCTCAAATTCGACGCTGTCTCCCGCACGGTCAGGCAGGCCTCCGATTACTGTGAGTATGTGTCAGGGGCGGCTTCGGGTAGCCCTTTGGGTTGCGGTGTCGGGATCGATGCCTCGGTGCCGTAGCCGCACGCGGACTCTCTCCCAACGCTCAGCGGGCAACTGCCACCCGATCGCCGATCCAGTGTCACTCGCGGAGAATGAGACCCCTGACCCCGTCGGCCCCCAGATCTCTGCGGAGATGGTGTGCGGGACGAGGGTGATGAACCATTCGCGCTGCCGTTCGTCTGTCAAGTCCAGGGCGTGTGCGCCCTGCTGGCCCAACAGACCTCCCACCGCGGGTCTTTGCTGCCTGTCGGCGCGTGCGCAGCCGCTTGCCGAGCTCGACCGCCAGCGACAGCAGCGCGGAGCGCACCAGGGGCGCCAGGGTGTCGGTCGGGAAGCGGCGCTGGGCGGCCGCGCTGTGCGGCAGCTGGGACGGCACCACCCGACGCCGGTCGACACCTCGGGCCCCCTCCCGCGCAGCCGGCCCGACTTCCCGCCCAGCACCCGCTGCACCGTCGCCTCCTGCAGATTCGCCAGACGCTGCGATCCGGCGTGACCGGCCCTGCCGGGTGGGTCAGCGGGCGATGAACGGCTCGGTCAGGTGCGGGGTCGCGAGGTAGAGGGTGCTGGCTGCCCGGCTGTGGAGCACCTGTTCCCTTGAGGCCCTTGCCTGCTCAGGGTCCATCTCGTGGGCGTAGGCGAGTTCGGGGTGGAGCAGCTGGATCGCATGCACGAGCACGTCACCGGTGACGGCGACCAGTTCGCGCCCGGAGGCGACGAGCACGCTCTGGTGCCCGGGCGTGTGACCGGGCGTGGCGAACACGCGCTCGCCGCTGCGCAGCGGGGTGTCGCCGTCGAGCATCCGTAGCTGATCGGTTTTCCGGAGCGGGTCGATCACAGTGGACCGCAGCTGCGGGTTGACCTCCTCGATCGCGTCGACTTCGGCCTGCTGCAACAGGTATTGGGCGTTCGGGAAGAACGGCCGCGTCTGCTCGCCGCCGACGACGGCCCATCCCACGTGGTCGGTGTGGAGGTGCGTGAGCACCACGGTGTCTACTTCGGATGGTTCGATACCCGCGGCGGCCAGCGAAGCCGGGAGCACCCCGGGCACGGGCGCCCACGAGGCCGCCGGGCTGTCGGCCGGGCCGATCCCCGCGTCGACCACCGTCACGCCCTGGTCGCTGCGGATCGCGAACGCGCGGAACTGGAGCCGCCAGCGTCCGTCGGCGTCGAGCGCGCCGGGATCGAGCTGGTCGGCCGCCGCCCACTGCTCGGTGGTGGCGCCAGGGAACGCCTCCGACCTGGGGGAGAAGAAGGGGCCCGCGCCGTCGGCGAGCGCGATGACGGTGTACGGGCCGACCTGAATGGAAGGTGGCATCCCACTGATAGTGCCACCGGCGGGCGGCCCATGGCCAGGCGGGTTGCCCCGCAATTCACCCCAGGTCGTGGGCGCCTCGCGGAACTGGCAGACTTCGACGCCCGCGGCTGCGGGCGAACGGGATGACCTCCGCTGGCCGGCCGTTCGCGCGGCGGTACGGCTTTGACGTCGACCAGCACCTGTACGACGCTGCCCGGCGCGGCCCTGGCTCCTCGCGGGACCGCGCGGCCTCGTGAACGGAGGGGTCGAATCGCCCACGAAGGGTGGCCAGCCAACTGCGGCACTGACCGCTGAGGCTGGCGGGATCATGGGCCGCCGCACCGTCGGTAGGCAAGGGCGGACCAGGACGGACCCGTGATCGACCGACCTGGGAGCTCTGATCAGCGGCAGGGCGGAAGGGGTCGAACCTGCGGCATCCGGTTTCGGAGTTCGAATCTCATGCTCCAGGGTGGAGAGACGACGAACTCTGCAGAAGCGCGGTGGTATCGGAACGCGGTGGGCGTTGTCAACTCCCCTTCTTCTCAGTCGGCACAGCGCTCTACCCTGACAACCGTGACGTACATGAGCTGGTCAGATGTGCTGCAGCGAGGAACCGCGGATCCGAGCTTGACCTTCGCCCGGGCCCGCTGGGGGCAGGCAGGGAAGTTCGCGTGGGTAGCGCCCCGTCAAACCATCATCGCTCCAACAGGGGAGCAGTATCCGCTTTGCACCACGGTGTACTTCAAGGACGCTGACGAAGTCGTCAAGCCGTACCTCCCGAGCATGGACGGGATGACCGAGGCTGACGACTGGTACGTGGGGATCTCCGGCCACCCACCGCAGTAGCCGCGTCGGCGCTGTCCCTGGCTGTCCTGCCAGGTCAGCGGGCTAACTGCATGCAGTTCGGTCGGTGGAGCGGTGGCGCCGGGCCTGGCGCGAGCGAGGCGAGGGTCGCCAGGACGCCCCAGGCTCAACCCGGCTCAGATTGCGAGACTGGAGCGGGAGTTGGAGCGCGGACCGCTCGTCCACGGCTGGGCCGATCAGCGGTGGACGCTGGCGCGGGTCAGGATGCTGATCGGTCGACCAATTCCCTGTTTAGTACACGGTGGAGGTCACGTGGCGGCTGCAGAAGCGGCACGGCTGGTCGTGGCAGCAGCCCACCCGCCGGGCGATCGAGCGCGAAGATGCGGCGGTTGAGCTGTGGAAGAAGGAGGTCTGGCCGCGGGTAAGAGCTATGCGGCGGCGTGCAACGGCTGGATCATCTTCGAGGATGAGACCGGCCAGTCGATGACGCCGCCGCGCTCTAGAACCTGGGGGCGGATCGGCCGGACCCCGGTCGTCCGGGTTCGCGGCCGAGGCTCTGGACGGGTGTCGATGGCGGGTATGACCTGCTACAAGCCGGGCGAGCGGTCCCGACTGATCTACGCCATCCGCGAGTACCGAGGGCGCAAGGGCGAGCCGAAGGGCTTTGGCTGGCGGGACTACCGCGACCTCTTGGTGCGTGCCCGCATCCAGCTCGGCGGACAGATTGTGCTGGTCTGGGACAACGTCCGCCTCCACTGACCGCCGGAATGCGGGAGTTCATCGCCGCGAATCCCGCGTGGCTCACCGTCTTCCAGCTGCCCACCTACGCGCCGGACCTGAACCCGCAGGAGGGCACCTGGTCGCTGGCCAAGCGCGACATCGGCAACCTCGCCGCAGCCGACCTGGGCCAGATCACCAGGGCCGTGAAGCGCAGGCTCAAGCAGATCCAGTACCGCCCGGATTTCGTCGACAGCTGCCTTGCGGGCACCGGCCTCATCACGGACGACTGAGTGGCGCTGCGCCGCACATTCGTCAGTCGCCGTAGTACCGGTCGTAGGAGGCGGACTGCCCCGCCACTGAGAAGCCCTGGAATTCACCGTCCGCCTCGAGCTCGCGCAGTCGATCCAGCGCCGCCGCCGCAGCAGGTGCGCGGTTGGCCGAGAGGTGGGTTTTCGTCGCGTCGAGCCCGTGCCCAAGCAGGGAGTTCGATGTCGATCGAGCACGCTGCGTCGAAGCTGGCCTTCTTCGCACCCCAGATCAGGAGCACGTCGTCGATGTCACCGCTGTTGAACAGCTGGACGCAGCAGAGCCTCATCAGCTCGGTGTCGCCGTCGCCCTCGGAGCGTCGCTCACGCGCCGCGTGCTCCGGGAGGAGTGCACGGACCTCATCGAGGTCCGCGCCGACGGGGCGAAGCCCGTAGCGGCGCACGCCTTCCTTGACATCCATCGCTGGTCTCCTTGATCGTCCGGCCCGGCCCGTGGCCTCTCGGCCCCGCCCATCGCCGTTCGGTCGGACGACAGCCTCTCTGCCGGTCACAGTATGCACGCCGAGGGCCGGCCATATGGGTCGGCGGCCACCGGCGCAGGTGACCGACGCCCACACCAGTCCCGTCAGTTGAGGTACTGTCGCGTTGCCTCGCTTCCCGCACGCGCTGCCGCCGCGATGTGGCCGGTCCCGCCGGGGGCGCTCCGCTCAGGTCGCCACCGTGGGACAGACCCGTTCGGCGACCGCTGGCGCCGGCGGGCCCTGTACCGCCCGCGGCTGGGTGTCCCGGGCCTCCGCTCCGCGGGACACCCGGCGCCGGGCATGTCACCGGTTCCGAACCGCGGCGACTGTGAACTCCAATGCCGGCGTGCCTAGACCTCCCATGGCCGTCGCGGTCTCCCGCAGCGCGGGGTGCTGGTGTACAGGACGTAGTTGACGGAGCCATCCGCCACGAGCGCGGTGACGACGTAGTGGCGCAGTCGGCTCTTGTCCTGGCCGTGCTCCGGAGCGCGGGGCGGAGTCGAGGCCGAGTCGGTCGTGGTCATCGTGACGCAGCCGCCGGTGCCAGGCCGAGGCGGGCAGGCGAAAGGCGGCTCCTCCGCGCGGATCGCCGTGCGGCCCTGGTTGATCCGCACTCCGGTCGCGCCGACGGGGTCCAGAAACGGCGCAGATGCCCTGGTAGTTGGCGTCCAACCTCGGCCTGAACCGCAGTCGGATACCGGCGTGCCGGCCACCATGAACGCCGCCATGCGCCTGCCATCGAGCAGGGTCTACGTCACGGCCCCGCGGCCACCGCGCGATCTTCAAGACATACAGACCCTTGATCATCTCGCGGTGGCCACACGCATCAGCCGTCGTAGTGCCCGCCGTCATCACCCTGGCCTTCGCCTCCAGAACATCCGCCACTTCGTGCATTTTCGCAATCACCGCATTGTTCAGGTTCTGGGACACGATCCGCCCGGTCACTCCACCACATCGGGGGCCACCGCGGGGGCCGGGACCGGCAGCGACCACCGCTTCGCAAACCGCTGCGGTGATGTCCTGGCCCTCACCGTCAGTTGTATCCGCGTGGTTCGTCGCCTGCCGTCTTGACTTGCTTGCGGTAGGCCCCCGGCGGCGATCCGAAGTGTCGTTTGAAAGCCTTGGCGAAGGCGAACTCCGACGTGTACCCCGTGTGCTGCGCGATTGTGCTCAGCGGGGCCGGCGATTGGTGCAGCAATCGTGCCGCGGTGGCCATCCGCCAGTTGGTCAGGTACGTCAACGGCGGCTCGCCAACCACCGAGGCGAAGCGGCGGGCGAAGGCCGCGCGGGACAGCCCGGCGCGGCTGCCCAGCGACTCCACGGTCCATGGATGGCCGGGATCGTCGTGAATCGCTTTCAGGGCCGGGGCGACTGCCGGGTCGGTCAGCGCGGCCGTCCAACCCCGGGTCCGCTCCTTCGGCAGTTCGGCGTACCACGACCGGAGGATGTACAGCAGCAGCAGATCGATGAGCGCCGTGACGACCGCGTCCGAGCCCGGCTGCGGCGCGTGGAACTCGGCGCACAGCTGATCGACCGCTGAGCGCAGCACCGGATGGCGGCCCGGAACCACGGGGAGGTGGATGACCTCCGGTAGATCGCTGAACAGCGGATGCGGGCGGTCAACGTCGATCGCGTACGCGCCGCACACCAGCACCGTGTGCGGCCCCGGTCCGTCCACGGTGACCTGGCCGATCGGCGAGGAACGGTCCACACGCTCCGGTACGAAGTCCACCGGATCGCGGCCCGGCACGTCGCACAGGGTGTGTCCGCTGCCGCGCTGCAGGAACACGATGTCGCCGGGGCCGAGCGCGAGCGGTTGGCCGTGCGGTGGCAGCAGGTGGCAGTGTCCTTCCACGACCACGTGGAATCCGGCTCCTGAGATGGGTTGGAACTTCAGGGCCCACGGGGCGTGCGCGTCGGTGCGAGTCACCATCGGGCGTCCCGTGCGCAGGACTTCGAGGGTGTCGCTCAGGATGTCCATAGCACCACTCTAATGCCTGCACGGCAAGACGATATGACAGGGAATCGAGATTTCAAGTCATTCATCGTCTCGATGTGGAGGCGTACGTTCTTGCCATGGCGGTTGCCGAACGCGGCACTGCATCGACGAAGGAACGGATCCCATGTCTCTGGCTGGCAAGAAGATCGTGATCATCGGTGGAACCTCCGGCATCGGCTTCGCGGTAGCCCAACAGGCCGCGGCGGCTGGCGCGGACGTCGTGGTCGCCTCCAGCAATCAGGACCGCGTGGACGCTGCCACGAAGCGGTTGGGCGAACCGGCCGAAGGCCGCCGCCTGGACGTCGCCGACGGCAACGCCATCGCCGCGTTCTTCGAGCAGGTCGGGGAGTTCGACCATCTCATCTACACCGCGGGCGAATCTCTGCTGATCAAGCCGTTGGCCGACACCACCCCGCAGGAGGCCAAGGCCGTCTTCGAGCGCCGGTTTTGGGGCGCATTCCTCTCCGCCAAGTACGCTGCACCGCGACTGCGCGACGGCGGCTCGATCACTTTCAGCTCCGGCGTCCTCGCGATCCGCCCCCTGTCCGGAACCGCGCTCGCGGCAGGTGTCACCGGCGGCATCGAGGCCCTGTCCCGGGCACTCGCCGTCGAACTCGCCCCTCTGCGCGTCAACGTGATCCAGCCCGGGGTGATCCGCACCGAGCTGTGGGACGGCAGTGTCCCGGACCCGGAGGCCTTCCTCCAGGGTGCCGGGTCCGAGCTGCTCACGCGGCGTGTCGGAACTGCCGAGGAAGCCGCGGCGGCCTATCTCTTCGTCTTGTCCAACGCCTACGTCACCGGCACCACGCTCGCGATAGACGGCGGCGCGGCACTGGTGTGACATAGACGCCACGCACAACAGCCAACGGAGCAACGCCGCACCGACGCGACGCGTTCCGTGCCGCGGCAGCCGATGACGCGAGACCGACCAGACGTGCGGATCCGAACCGCCCGGCCCGAAGCGGAGATCCGGTCGGCCTCACCGTCCCGGAGATCCGCCACCTGATCGGCGCGCTGTTCAGCACACCCATCACATCCCTGAAAACACTACTGCACTGGTCGAACTGGCGGGGAAGCCACCAAGCTTCGGCACATCGCAACCCACCCCTGGCAGCGGCTCTCCGCGCCCTCCAACGCGTGGATCGCGAAGTCACACTGGAGTACTCGGCTCCAAGGTGGGGCGCATGACCTGCATCACCTCCACACGAGCCTTCTTGAGTACCTCATCTGATGCCGCGTCTGCGCAGGTAGGCGCGTTCCCCACGCGCGCGGGGATGGTCCCCTGACGAAGCAGGCCGTAGGCGGTTCACGGGGTCGGGGCTCCTTCAGGTGGGTCGTGGGTGGATGATGCGGTGGCCGCCGGCCGGGCGGGCGGCCACCGTCGTGGGGTGCGTTTCAGCGGCGCCGGGACCGGCTGCGGTAGCCGAAGGGGCCGGGCAGGTCCATCGAGGTGGTGCGCTGCCCGTTGCTGCTGATGGTGTGCCGGGGGCCACGGCCGGCGCCCAGGGTGACGGACCAGGAACGGCGGCTGATGTTGAGGCGGACGCCGGGGAAGATTCGGAAACTCTTGCGGAAGGTCAGGGGCACGGGCGGTTCTCCTTCTGGTCAGTTGTGGTCGGCAGGTAGTAGCGGGTGGCGCGGCCTTCGCGGCGGGACTGGACGCCGCGCTTCTCCCATACGGCGAGGGCTCGGCGGACGGTGTCGCGGGAGGCGAAGGGGCCGTCCTCGGTGAATTCGTTCTCGCCCGCGGATCCCAGGCGCTGGAATTCGCGGTACAGGTCGAGCTGCTCGTCTCGGCCAACGAGGGTCTCGTTGGGGTGGTAGAGGGGATCGGGGCGGGGGGTTGGTGGCACGCTGCCGCAACAGGGTCGGGCTGGCGGGGCGGCCTGGTGTGTGGGCCTCGCTGACGTACTCGGCCCGGCACTCCTTTCGTTCGGCGAAATCTGGCAGGGTTGTGATGAGGAACTGCCAGGGAGGTCGAGCTCTTCGAGTCGCCATCCGCGGTTCTGGCATCCCTGCCCGAAGACGAACGGGGCGTGGCCTGCTTCACCGGTGCGGGTGGAATACAGGTTGGGGTAGTTTCCGCGGGCAGGTCGGCGAGAATTTGCCGGGGTGGTCGCATTCGGACGGATGAAGTCGAGGAGGTCGGGTTGCCTCTGCAGCCCCCTTGACTACGCGCTTCATCAGCGGCTCCCACGGGCCGAGCTCCACGGAACCGGGCTTCATGTCGTTGCCACGGATGCCGACGTCGGGGCGTCGGCGAGCCCCCGAGGGTGCCGGACTCGCCCCAGTCGGACGGTCCGGCGATCAGGGTGTGCCGGTCGAGGCTGCCGTCAGGGACGCCTCCGGTCTCGACAACTCCCTGGTCGGCGTGGCGCTGATGCGCAAGGCATTCCAGGCTGACCGCGCACGAGCGGTCAGGTCCGGCCGAGATTGTCAGCTCACGAGTCAGGTCAGGAGATGAGCGAGCGACCTGTGGGCGTCAGCCGGAGTATCTGGGGTGCCGCTGTCTGTTCTCGCTTGATGCCCGGCAGGATCTCCTCCCGTGTGAGGGGATGGGCCTGTATGTCGGTGAGGTGGCGCTGGTGCGCACTCTCGTCGGGGTACGAGGTGAAGATCGCGGCGACGTTCTCTCCGGTCCGAACCGGCAGCCTGGGGAATGTGTTGTGCGCGGGCTCGGTGATCAGGAGGGCGAGCGGGGCGGGTCCCGTGTCCAGGAGCACGGGGAGGAGACCGTCCCGGATCAGTGCGATGCCCTCGTGTCGTCCGGGAGGGAAGGACCACACGGTGGTGGCCACGAACCGGTCTGGCGCCGGTGCACCGATCTGGGGCCTACTCGAGGAGGAGACGGCGAAGCCGATCCCCGCCGAAGCGGGGCGCAGGAGGAGGACATCGTCTGAGTCGATCATGGTGTCATTTGCCTGGGGGCCGTGCCTGGCCCAGACGGGGCCGCCATAGAAGGCCGTGAGCGCGCGATGGCGCGCCGCCATGTCCCGGAATCCTCGCAGCCAGACAAAGTGGTCCGGATCGTCGAGATCCCGGAACTGGCCGAGCACGATCATCCCGGTTTCTTCCTGAGATTCAACCAACTCCCGGTCGAACAGCTCGATGAGCTCGTCGCGCCGACGGGGACGCAGCCTGTACCGGCGAAGCTCGATCACGGCGGCGGGGTCGGTAGGGGGCACAGTGGGACTCCTGTCCGGTGCTCTTCCTGGGTATGAGCTCACGGCTCGTTCGGTCGGAGCCGGGCGCGGATTGACGGTAGGGGAGCCGTGTGCCAGGTGCTGTCAGGGTTTTCGAGGAGAATGCATCCGTGTCTGCCAGTCGACTGCTGTCGGTACTGCTGTTGCTGCAATCCCGTGGGCGCTTGTCCGCGCAGGTGATCGCTGATGAGCTGGGAGTGTCCGTGCGGACCGCGTACCGTGACCTGGCGCGCCTGCAGGCCGCAGGGGTTCCCGTCTACGCGGATCCGGGCCGCGGAGGTGGCTACCAGCTACTCGACGGCTATCGCACCCGCCTGACCGGGATGAGCGAAGGTGAAGCGCGGGCACTGTTCTTCGCCGGACTGCCTGAGGCCGCGGCCGACCTGGGGCTCGCGGCCGAGGTGACGGCGGCGCGGCTGAAGCTGCTGGCCGCGCTGCCGGCGCAACTGCGCGAAGAGGCCGCGCGGACCGCGGCGGTGTTCCACCTCGACGCGCCCGGCTGGTACCGAGAGCCCGAACAGGCGCCCTATCTGCCTCTCTTCGCCGACGCGGTGCTCACCCGGCGTGCGGTGGACGTGCGCTACCGCCGTTGGCGCGCGCCGCAGGAGGTGCATCGCCGCCTTCGCCCCTATGGCCTGGTACTCAAGTCCGGCATCTGGTACCTCGTAGCCGCGGCAGAGAAGGGGATCGCGACCTACCGTGTCGCCCAGGTCCTCGACGCGGTGCTGGGCGACGAGCGGTTCGACCAGCCGCAGGGCTTCGACCTGGGCGCGTACTGGGCCTCCTACCTTGACGATTTCCAGGCGCGCCGCTACACCGGCAAAGCCACCATCCGTCTGTCTCCTCGGGGACGCCGGCGCCTGCCCGACAACCTCCCCCCGGAGGTGGTGCGGGCGGTCGATTCCACCGCGACCGCCGTCGGCGACGACGGATGGGTCGAGGCGGTCATCCCGACCGAGGGCACTGAGCACGCATGCGGCGAGCTGCTACGACTCGGTGTGGACGTCGAGGTCGTCGCACCGGCCGAACTGCGCCAGGCCATGGCCGCCACCGTCGAGGTACTCGCCCGAGCCTACGAACGCCACTGACGCCAGAAGACCCCGTCGGAGGGGGCTGTCAGTTCTCGTGAACATCGACCTCGGCGCCAACCGGGCACCTCCCAAGATAGTGAAAACTGCTGTTGAGACTCGTGGACAAGACCACCCGCTCGAAGCCGCTCGTCCACTCGGCGCCGGCGCGGGAGAGGATGTGCTGCTCCGGTGGTGGATTAGCCGATGGTATGCGGTGTGCAGCCGTTGCCGACGACGGCGATGTTCAGGTCCACGCCCTGCTGCGCAGGAGGCAATGGAGCGTCTTCGATTCGGCCTGCGCCCTGACGTTCATGGTGAGGAGGACGACGTCGCTGCGTGGCTGCAGAAGGGGCGGAGTTCCTTCGGGCTGGTCAGCTGGCGGCGGGTGTCGGCAAACAGCAGTGCGTGGATGCGGAAGGCTAATTCCCGGGTCTGCGGTGCATGGCTCGGCCGCACGGTGAGTGAGTTGCCAAGGAGGCCGGTGAAACCCTTGCGGCCTGACTCGTGAACGCCCGTTCGGAGGATGTCTGCGACGGCGTCGCGGACTCGGTCTCTCGTGCCGAGCCATGTCGTGGCGGTGTGTTCGAACAAGCGAGGCGTACCGGCCGATCGTGGCAGCGGCGACGAGTCCGCCGGGTCGCACCACGCGTCCGGCTTCGGCGAGGGCTTTCAGCCGGTCTTCGCGGTCCAGGAGGTGGTAGAGCGGGCCCAGCAGGAGGACGACGTCGTAGGTGCTGCCGGCAGCGGTCAGGGCGCGGGCGTCGCCGAGTTCGGCGGAGGCGCCGGTTGCGGCTTCCGGCAATGCCAGTGGCTGCGCAGCGCGCTCGAGGGCCTCGCGGGCCGCGACCCGTACGTGTGCTCCTCGCAGTACCGGCGGGCCCTGGACACCGCGGAACTGGCGCTGCCCGGACGTCCCGTCGACGTGACCGCCCTGCTGAACGAGCAGCGCTACGGTGACGCCACTTACATGATCGTGGGCGAGGAACGCCGTGGGTGCCTGCCGGCCGGGCAGACCGGCCTATGGATTCCTCCACTTGCGGCGTACCGCCACCCGTTGTGGCGTGAATACGCTGATCAGGGTGAACGTGTCGAACGCCCTGACCACGCCGAAGGCCTGAGCGGACTGAACGGCAGGTCCGGGCCGTCGGGTCGTCGGGTCGTCGGCGCGGGATCGGGCCGGCCGGCGTCGCTTTGGGCACCCGGCTATGGAACGTCAACGTCCCCAACGACCACAACACCGGCAACTTCTCCTCCGTCACCAGGGGACTCGACTGGGTGGTGGTCTGCACCGGAAAAGCCGGTCGTGTGCCGGCACGTCGCCCCGGGCGAGGCGGTCCGGCCGCACCCGGTAGTGGCCGGCCGCCTTCGCCAGCCACGACGACTTCGACATCGACGTGCCGGCCGCCCACCGCCCCGCCGGCAAGGGCCGGGTCGAGCGCCAGGTCCTGATCGTCCGCGACGACGTCCCGTCCGGCCGGGGCTTGTCCTCCGTCGAGGAGGTGGACGCCGCCTTCGCCGCCGGGGTGCCGCAGCGGCGAGCCCGGATCCACAAGACAGACCGGGACGCCACAGACGATCGGGCGGCCCGTGACCATGCGGCCCTGAAGCACCCCGTATTGCGTGGCCGAACGGCATCTGCGGCCGGTCGTCAAGGACTGCCCCGCCGACTTCGGCGGCAATCTTTGCCCACTGCCCGCCGACAGCTCCGCGTCGGCAGGGGTGTACAGGGTGACACCGGGGATACGGCTCGGCTTCCAGCGTGTGCTCGTGGACCGCGCGATCGTGCCGAGGGCGACGGGCTCCCGGGCACCGGCGCGCTCCGGGACCGACCCACTGTTTCCGATCATGACCTCGACCGGGAACCCAGCGACGGGCGTGGCGGACGGAGGACGCCGCCGAGGGAATCTCAGACCACGAACTTCTTGTCGAGCACCATGTCGTGGCCGATGACGAAGGAAGCCTCGTCGGAACACAGCCACACCACCGTCTCGGCGACCTCTGCGGCGGTCGCCCCGTCGGCGAGGTTCGCCCCCTCCTCGTGCGCCGGCCCGGGACTGATGGCGTTGATCCGGATGCCCTTGCCCTTGTACTCGTGCGCGGCTGTACGGGTCAACGCGCTCAGCGCCGCTTTCGAAGCCGCGTAGGCGCTCATGCCCACCAGCCGCCCGCTGCTCGCCATGTTGCAGGCGGTGTTCACGATCACTCCGCGACCGCGCGACTCCATGTGCGCGAGCTCGTGCTTCATCGCCATGAAGACCCCCGTGAGATTGGCGGCGAGGATGTCGGCCCACACGTCCTCGGCGATGTCGGCGACGTTGCTGTTCGGCCCGGTGACGGTCGCGTTGTTGAACGCGATGTCCAGCGCGCCGAACCGCTTCACCGCAGCCGCCACCATGCCCGCGGCGGCGGCCGAGCCGCCCCTCGTGATGTCCGCCGCGACGCTGTCGGCCTCCCCTCCCGCATCGCGGATCAGCTTCAGCGTGCCCGCCAGTTCCTCCGGGTCCGGCCCAGCGACCATGACGCGCGCGCCCGCGCGGGCGAACGCGACTGCCGCCTCCTGGCAGATGCCGTCGCCCGTTCCCGCGACCAGGGCGACCTTTCCAGCAAATCGTTCGGACATGGATCGAGCTCCTCTTTCTCTACTGATCTCGGTGAATCGTGTCGAGCAGTTCATCGGCCCACGCGGTGCTGTAGTCGTCCGGCCGCGGGAGGCCGCCCTCGTAGGGGGATCCCCTCCACGTGAACGTGGCGCCGGGGTTGTGCGAGGCGTATCCGCCGGCCGCGAAGAAGTACGGGCTGCCCTGGATCCGCGGGCCCTCGGCCGTGGCCACTGCTCGTAGACCTGCGGTGCCGTTCACCATGTCCGTTTCTTCACGTCCTTCATGAGTACGGGCTTCCTGGGCGCGGAGGTACGGGCGCGGCTGCGCCGGCCGCCGCCCGGCGGCCGGCGGCCGGCGATCAGAGCTCGACGCGGACGTCGTACTCGGTGACCCAGGTGTTGAACTCGATCAGGCGCTCCAGGACGGCGCGGGCGCTCCACGGGCCGCCGACCCCGTAGGAGCCCTCGGGCACGTCGAGCAGCTTGCGGATGTCGGCCTCGGAGACGAGCTGCAGCACCGGGGCGCCCTCGACCAGGAGGGACTCGACCTGCTCGCGCAGAGCCAGTTCGTACTTGCGGTCCTGGGTGGAGGGGTACGGGTTCTTCTTGCGGTCGAGGACCGAGTCCGGCAGCAGACCGCGCATGGAGGCACGCAGCAGGCTCTTCTCGCGGCCGTCGAAAGTCTTCATCGCCCAGGGAGTGTTGTAGACGTACTCAACGAGGCGGTGGTCGGTGAACGGGACGCGCACCTCCAGGCTGACCGCCATGCTGATCCGGTCCTTGCGGTCCAGCAGGAAGTTCTCCCAGCGGGTCAGGTTGAGGTACGTGACCTCGCGCATCCGCTCCTCGAGCCCGCTCTCTCCCTCCAGGCGGGGGACCTGCTCCAGCGCTTCGGCGTAGCGCTCCTTGATGTACTCGGTGAGGCCGAGCTTGTCCCACAGCCCCACCGTCTTCAGCGCGCCGATACCGCCGGCCTTCTCGAAGGGGTGGTGCCACGGGAAGGTGTCCGACTCGACGGCCTCCTTGTCGTGGAACCAGGTGTAGCCGCCGAAGAGTTCGTCGGCCGCCTCGCCGGACAGCGCGACGGTCATCTGCTCCTTGAGCGCGCGGCACAGGATGAGGAGCGAGTACTCCATGTCGCCGGTGGAGACCGGCAGGTCCTGCGCCCGCAGGACGGTGCTGCGCACCTCCGGGTCGAGGATGTCCTCGTTGTCGAGCTCGACGATGATGTGCTCAGCGCCGACCTGCTTGGCGACCTCGACGGCGAACGGGGTGTCCGGGTCGGCCCACTGGACGTTGGCTTCGAAGCGCTCGTCGTGGCCCACGAAGTCCACGGAGAAGGCGCGGATGGGCTGCTCGACGCCCTGCTTGGTGAGGGCCTTGGCGGCGAGCGCGGTCACGGCGCTGGAGTCCAGTCCGCCCGAGAGCAGGGTGCCGACGGTGACGTCGGCGACGAGCTGGCGCTCGACGATGTCCTCGAGCAGGTGGCGCACGTTGTTGATCGTGGTGTCGAGGTCGTCGGTGTGCGGCTGGGCCTTCAGCTCCCAGTAGGTGCTCTCGCTGCGGCCTTCGCGGGTGAAGCGGACGATCGTGGCCGGCTCGACCTCGTGCATGCCCTTGTAGACGGCGTGCCCGGGGGTCTTGACGATGCTGAAGATCTCCTTGAGACCCTCGGCGTCGACGACGGCCTCAGCCTCGTCGTGGGCCAGGATCGCCTTGGGCTCGGAGCCGAAGAGCACCCCGTCGGCGGTGGGGTAGTAGTAGAGCGGCTTGACGCCCATCCGGTCGCGGATGAGGAGCAGTTCCTCGGTCCGCGGGTCCCAGATGGCGAAGGCGTAGATGCCGTTGAGGCGCTCGGCGAAGTCGGCGCCCCACTCGACGTAGGCGCGTAGGACGACCTCGGTGTCGCTGCTCGTGCGGAACTCGTGGCCCAGACCGCGCAGCTCCTCGCGCAGCTCCTGGAAGTTGTACACCTCGCCGGTGTACGTGATCACCGGCTGCGTGTCGTCGTCGACGTCGGCGACCATGGGCTGCTTTCCGCCCTCGAGGTCGATGATCGCCAGGCGGCGGTGGCCGAGGATCGCGTGGGTCGAGGTCCATAGCCCACCCGCGTCCGGTCCGCGGCACTCCATGGTGTCCGTCATGGCCGACGCGGTATCGGTGTGCGCCGTCAGATCGCGCTGGAAACTAACCCATCCGGCAAGGCCGCACATAGGTGATCGGTTCCTCTCGTTCAAGGGGAGCGCCGGGCCAGTCCCTGGCCGACTCGCATGAATGTGCTGCACGGCGGATGGACCGGTCCACGAGCGCCGGTCCACTTCGTCAGATGACCGGGGCTTCTTCAGGTTCGCGGCACCTGACGAAGTGGCGCGCCGGACGTTGCCGGGGCCCGGGCGGGGCCCCACATTCCGAGCATGACTGGGACCTCCCTCGATACCGGTCCACGGACCGAACAACCTCCCGTACGCGTGCGAAGGCGGGTGCCCCGCGTCCTGGAAACCGCCCTCTACGAGTTCGCGCTGTCCACCGGCATGCTGTTCACCGTGGTCACGGCCGTCCGCTGGATGGCGGGACCCGGCACGCCCCTCGCGGACCTCTTTCCGACGCTGACCAGCCAGCTCGTGGCCATGGGCCTGCTGGTCGGTGTGATCGTCGTGCTCGTGCTCGGGCCGTCCATGCGCCGTGAGACCGCCGGGCACCTGAACCCGGCCGTCACCATCGGGCTGTGGCTGCTGCGGGTCTTCCCCGTCCAGGCCGTTCTGCCGTTCGTCGTCGCGCAGTTGGCCGGCTCGGTGGCCGGTGTGGGGCTGGCACGCCTGGCGTGGGGTGACGCGGCCGCCAGGGTCGGGGACGCCGCGCTGATGCCGGCTGCCGACTGGAGCACCGGGGCCGTGTTCGCCGCGGAGGCCGGCGCCATGGCCGTGATCATGCTCATCGTGGCCTTCGCCGGTACGCGCCCGCACCTGCTGACGTACCTTCCCGCGGTGGTGGGCGCCTGCGTCGCCGCCGTGATCATCTTTCTCGGGCCGCTCTCGGGCGGCGGCGCCAACCCGGCGCGCCAGTTCGGACCCGCGCTGGTCTCCGGCACGACCGGGCTGCTGTGGGTCTACGTACTGGCTCCGGTGGCGGGGTCGCTGCTGGCAGCCCTGGTGGCCGGACTGCTGAAGTGGCGGGCCCCGTCGCGCTGAGGCAGCCGCCGCAGGGGGCGGCATCCGGTCCGCCGGCCGGATACCCCCTGCGGGGTGGCCGGGCTGCCGCTCGCGGCGTCCGAGAGTGCCCGGCCGGAAGGCGATGGCGACCTCGCGCACCTGGAACTGCACGCCCTGCCCCACAGCGGCTGCCGCCTCCGGCGCCTGCTGCGCTGCGTGTGGTCCACGACGTGGCCGGGGTGGATCTGACGGCCGCCGAACTCGCAGCAGGGCATTTCCTGGTCATCAAGGCCGAACACGCCTGTATGACGCTGCGCGGCGTCCAGGCCACCGGGACGACGACGATGGCCTCCACGTTCCTCGGCGTGCTGCGCAGCGATGCGCGGTCTCGCAGTGAGTTCCTGGCCCTGACCGGCTTGCCCCGCTGACCACAGTCAAGCGGGGCGGGGCGGCGCCGGGCTGGCCGGAAGCTGCTGAACTGGCTGTATGAATCTCGATCGGACCGACCCTGTAGACGGGTGCACGATGCCCCGGCTCGAGCTGATCACCTTCGGCCACAGCACCGCGGACCGGGGCTCGCTGGCAGAACTCCTCCGAGAAGCCGGCGTCACCGCCGTCGTGGATGTCAGGACCGCTCCCGGCAGTCGCCGTGACCCGGACCTGTCACGGCAACGGCTGGCCCAGTGGATGCCCGAAGAGCACATCGCCTATCGGTGGGAGCCGCGCTTGGGCGGCTTCCGCAAACCGCCGCCGGACTCTCCCGACACGGTATGGCGCAATGAGTCCTTCCGCGGTTACGCCGCTCATACACGCAGCCCGGAGTTCGTCTCGGCCATGGACGCCCTCGTGCGCCAAGCGGGTGAGGAGCGCACCACGGTGATGTGCAGCGAGGCGGTGTGGTGGCGATGCCACCGGCGCCTGATCGCCGACTTCGCCGTCCTGGCCCGCGGCGTGCTCGTCCACCACCTCATGCACGATGGACGCCTCACGTGCACAATCCGACGCCGGGCGTGCGCCTTCGTGCCGACGGCCTTCTTGTGTACGACGACGCCGGCTCCCGGCCGCCGTGACAGCGGTCATCGAGGGGCCCGCTCCAGGAACTCAACAGGCTGCGTGGGGAGGCGCTGGCGTCGGCCGTGGCGCGTGGCTGTCTCGGGTTCTGTCCGGGGCGCCGGACCAATTCCACGACTGTCTGCCCCCGCCGGGATGGCGTGACGAGGTCGAGGGGTTGGCCGGCACCCGACACTGTGTCCATCGCGGTGACGGAGCCGGCCGCCAACGCGATCATTGCCCTCACCCCCGGTGCCATCACCACGCCGCAGCAGGTGGGTCACCGGCCGTGGCAAGGGCCACGTCGGGCGTCCTTCCACCTATCACTGGACGATCAAGCAGGCCGGCACAGCCGGGGGCGCTCCCGAGACCACAGGGGTGTGCCGGGCGTTTGGGCGCCTCGCCGTGGCTGGCACCATCCCCGGCCAGGCGCTGACTGCGGCCGCCAGGACATAAACATGATTTTGCGCGGTCAACTCCCGGCAGTTCCACGTCGCCGCCCGCAAATCTCCAACTGACCACCCGACAGCATGACCGCCAGGACATGAGTTGCCCTGACTCAACCAGAGCAGGGCCACGACTGCACCAGGGATGCCCGAGGGCGAATACGTCGACGTCACGCCGGAGGAATGGGCCGAGTTCGAGGAGCCCTTCGACAAGCGCAAGGTCGAACTCGGCAACTGTGCTCAGCCATACGGATCACCCTGCCAGCATGAGCACGCTTGCATCCGTTGCCCAATGCCTCGGGTCAACCCCAAAATGCTGCCCCGGCTCGCCGAGATCGAGAAGGACCTCCTCCTCCGCAGGCGAGCCGAGGAAAGGGAATGGCTCGGCGGGATCGAAGGCATTGAGATGACCCTGACCCTCGCCCGGACGAGGAAAGCAGCTGTCGCACGCCGCGAACGTGCATCGCGACGTCGTAGTTGCCGATCACCTCGGCGAGGCCGCGGGGGCTGACATCCGTCAGATTCTTCCGCCAGGGAGCCGCTCCTGCCGGCAGCAGAGCGCGAAGCGTCGCAGGGTCACCTCGATGGTGGAACACCGCGGTGAACAGTGCCGTGTTGCCGTTCCCATCGCCGACATCGACAGTCGCTCCTGCCTCCAAGAGCATCTCGGCAACATCAGCACTCTGGGACTGGGCGGCGAAGTGCAAACGGGGTCATCCCGCTCTGGTCCGCAAGGCCCGGATCGGCCCCACCCTCCAGCGCAGCCCTCACCCCGGCGGCATCACCATGCAATGCCCCGTAGTGCACCGCTGAGCGGCCCATCCAGCCGAGGTCTTCATCCGCAGCCACCATGCCGCACATCCTCGTCCAGCTTGCGCTCATAGGGTCACCCCCATGCTGTCGGTGGCGGCTGGCACAGTTCCTCCGTGGACATCGACTCCTTCTGGGACCTCATAGAGCAGTGCCGGCAGCAAGCTCTCGGCAGGGACGATCGGCTCGCGTGGCTGCGGGAGGAACTGACGCGGCGCGGACCAGGCGAGGCGGTGCAGTTCCAGTTGCACCTGGATCGGGTGATCGAGGAAGCATTCACCTGGGACTTGTGGGCCGCGGCGGAGCGGATTTTCGAGGGCTGGTGCTCCGACGACGGGTTCTGCTACTTCCGACTGTGGCTGGTCGGGCTCGGCCGGGAGGCCTTCGAGGAGGCGATGTCGGGCCCTGACTCCCTGGCCCGGGTTACGGAGGTCCGGCGCTTGGCGGGCCGCCCGCTGCGTAGCTGGGGCGACGAGTGGCCCGAGTGGGAAAGCCTCGACTACGTCGCGATGGAGGCGTACGCAGCCCTGACCGGAGTGAAAGACGACGGAGAGGCCTTCTACGACGCGTTTGACGCCCGGCAGAACGGAGGACCCGTCCGCCCCGCCCCTGCGGGGCAGCGGTGGGACGTGCGTCAGGAAGACGAGGTGGTCCGAAGGCTGCCGCAGCTCAGCGCGATGTTCCCGCTGCCGGTGCGCGAATGATCTTGGCCGCGTACGACCCTCGGCCGCACAGCCTGGGCGGGACCTGTTCCGGCTCGACACTCTGCTACCGCCCTGCTACCTCGACGGCATGGCCTCGACGAAGAAGCAAACCCAGCTACGGCTCGAGCCCGATGTCCTCGCCGCCGGAAAAGATGCAGCAGCGGCCCGAGGTCTGGACTTCAACCGGTACATCGAGCGGCTCATCGCCGAGGACACCTCCGGTGCCCGCGCAGCCGGCATGGCGAGCGCACAGCGTCTCCTCGACGAGCACCGTTCCTTCCTCGACAATCTCGAGGCGGACCTCGACAGGCAGCACTCCGCTCCCCGGGGCGCCGCTGCGTGAGCGTGTCCCTGCACGTGGATCTCTCATGGATCCTCGAAGCAGCTGAGCGCGCCGGCCACCGCGACCCTGCCCCTGATGACCTCGGCGTGGCCATCGCCGCTGTGGCCCGACACCGCGCCGAGCTGCTTGACACCCCTGTCTACGGCGGCGCCTACGCCCGAGCCGCGGCCCTGGTCCACACGCTGGGCCGACTGCGCTGGCTGGAGTGCTCCAACCTCAAGGTCGCCTGCGCGGTGGGCGTGATGTACCTCGAAGCCAGCGGCATCCCTGTGGCACCCACACGAGAAAACTATCCGCTCCGGCAAGCGAGCTGTACGCCCCCAACAGCACAGTCGTGCGGACAGCCGGGCTGCTGCGGACGTGGCGGCCCTGATCGTCAGAACGTAGCCTTGCGGGGGCTGAGGTCCAGGTACTTCACGGTCATCGAGGCGTTGCCGCGGGGCACCACTCCTGCTCGAAGTGTTCGTGCCAGGCCGAGGGGCCGTCCCCGCGCGTGCGGGAGTACGTGATCTGAGTAGTCTCGATGGAAATTTCCGCGGGTGGGGGGAACAGTCTTGGTCCGACTGGATGGCGCGGTTCGGCGGGGGACCGTCCCCGCGGGTGCGGGGAGCAGAAGCCGAACTACCGCTCCAAGGTACTGGGGGAGGGACCATCCCTGCGGGTGTGGGGAGCAGCGGGCGTCACCGGTCAGCAGCTTGCCCGGTTCCCGCGACCTACGCCCACGATGACGCCTCCACCGACGGGCAGTGGCCAGGGCCCGTGCGGAAGCATCGCACGGTGACCGTTGGAAGCCGCGCAACCCAAACCACGGCCGACGTCTGCACGCCGCCTCGAAGCGGACTTCGGGCAGCCCCTCATCGAACGAGCCGAATGCGGCACGGCCATGAAGCTGACCCGGTTCGGGAGACGCGTTGTCGCAGCCGCCTGGAAGATCCCGGCTGAAGGGGGCGCAAGGTCACGAGATGATCGCTTCATGACTGAGATCGTTCTGATGTCCGACTCGAAGGTTGCCGAACTACAACATGTCTGGGAAGCCGCCATCGCTCAGCGTGGACGGCCTTCGGGGGGCCTATGTGGCATCGCCCTTTCTGATCAACATGAGGTCGTCCTGCCACAAACGGGGCTGGCTGGAACCGACTTCCCCGACGATCTGCGTGCCGGCGTAGACGCGCCTGCACTGGGCGACTTCCGAACTGGCCGCGCTCTGCCGCCCTGCCGTGGAGCGTGGAACCCATGGCCTGCTGGCCCCGGGCATCGAGCACCCCCACGACAAATCCTTGGGATCGGCAGAGCGCCGCATCGTCATACCGCGCGGAGCTGGCGGAATTCATGTGTGGCGCGGGGGAACATGGACGAGAGGATGTTCGACTGCAGCTCTCCATCAAGGGAAGATGCGAGGAAGCGCGTGCAGGATACGGAGAAATGCTCCCAGCGGTCGCCGCGTGCCTCGTTCACCATGACGGTCCATTGGTCCGGTTCAAGGCCTGGCCGAACAAGCCAGTAGAGGCATTCTCCGTTGTCCGTGGTCGCCCATGGGATGACTCGGGACCCCTCTACCTCCAGTTCCGCCGGCTTCTTCTCGAATTCCCATAGACCTTCCAGGTCTTCGGCCTGGTTCTCTGCCCATTCGATGAGGTCGTAGTTCTCGTTGGGGCAGCCGGGCTCCAGGACGTACAGATAGTCGTCCCAGTTACTTCCCCCGTAGACGTGGATGAGCTCCTTGTAGTCGGCAGGAAGCTCAGTCCCGAGGCTGCGCTCGACCTCACCCCAATCTTTCTGGCGGGGCTCGCTCGGCGGCGGGGCGATTTCGAAGAGGCGCGTAAGGGCGCTGGTCATGGCGGGGCTCCTGTTTCTGAAGGATCAATGGGTCCGGACTGCAAGGAGGTCGGCTTCATCGGCTGCTCTCGTCAGCCACCCCTCTTCTGGTTGGGTATGAATGCAGTGTTTCCCGGCTCGGTAATTCCAGTGCTTCTGTGTTGAGTGAACTGGAAACCGTCTGAGCCGTAAGCCTCGATGTATACCCCGGTGGGTATTTTGTTACTTCCGTCGTATCGAGGTGTGACGCTGTACTGTATGGTCTCCCCGGCTTCGACCGCGGCCCGGATTTGGTTTTCAATATGCCGCATGACGGGGGAATTGGCGTAGGAGTGCATGGTGACGAAATTTGCCGGATTGTAGTTTGAGCCGCCGAGCTGTGCGCCGAGGAGATGGGCTCGGTTGTATCCCTTGTCCTTCTGCCAACCGGGGGGATCACCATGCGGGTCCGTGGGATTCTTCCCCATCATGTCCTCTCCCAGTGTGGCGTGCATTCCCGTCGGCCGCCCGAGGTTGTCCAGTTCCCCGTAAACTACCCTGCCGCCCCACGTAGGGTCGTCTGGCTCGTTCTTCCTGCAGGGTGTAAGCCCGAGAGGATCGGCCCACAACAGGGGGTTGTGGACGTATGCCGCTGGGTTCGGGGCCGGGGCGAGGCCGAGAGGATCCTGGCTGAGGTAGCGGGCCGATTCCGGGTCGTAGTAGCGGAAGTAGTTGTAGTGGAGGCCCGATTCGGGATCGAAATACTGGCCCGGGAAGCGGAGCGGGGTGTATGCCGTGGCGTCGCGGTTCCACGTCGTCGTGCCCCAAAGGGTGGTGCGGGTTCGCCAAGCCAAGTCGCCGTACTCGTCGACGAGTTCAGTCGGGGTGCCGATCAAGTCGGTGACGATGGCGAAGAAGCGTTCGTCGTCAGTGTCCGTGCGGCGTTCCGTCTGGGACAGGGGGCGCGGGCCTGCGTGGTCCCAGGTCAGGACGACGTTCGCGGTCGTCTGCTCGCAGAGGGTCGTGCCGTCCCAGGTGAAGTGGATCGTCTCGAAGGGGGACTGCTTGGATATTCGGCGGCCCAAGGGATCGTACGCGTACCGCCAGACCGTGCCGTCCGGTGTCGTCACCGCGGTGAGACGGTCCTCCGCGTCCCACTCGTAGCGCCAGGTGTCGGGCTTTCGGGAGAGCCGGGTCTTCTGGCGCAGGACGATCCGCCCCTGGCCGTCGTGTTCGTAGCGGACGGCACCCGCTCTGGTGATCCGAGTGCCCTCGTACGCGCGTGCGCCCGTCGCCGAATGGGACGGGTGCGCCGTCGGCCAGGAGGCCTCCGTCTGGTTCCCGGCGTCGTCGTAGGCGTACCGCTCCGTCCAGCCCCGCGCATGGACGGCCGTGACGCGACCGGCCGAGTCCACGTCGAAGCCACGGGCACCGGAGAGTGCATCGCTGATGCCGACGAGGCCGCCGCCCACGCCGTAGGTGTATGCGCGGTGTTGGAGGCGACTGCCCCCGGACGTGATCTCCTGGGCCGTCAAGCGACTCATCTCGTCGAACGATGACGCCAGCGCCACGAAGTCCGATACCGTGCGCTCCACTTCGCGGCCCAGGGCATCGAAGGAGAAGGCGATCTCGCGTCCGGACGCGGTGAGCTTCCTCCTGCGGCCCGCTGCGTCGTACGACCATTCACTGACCGCACCGCCAGGCGTCGTCCTCCCCACCCTGCGGCCGAGTTCGTCGTACGAGAAGGTCAGCGTTCGACCGTTGACCTTCTCGTACTTCAGGCGACCATAGCGATCTCGCAGGCGTTCCAGTTCGGCGTCTGGGCCGGCAGCCGCCGCGAGTTCGTCGAAGATGTCGTACTCGAATGTGGTGACCTCGTTGCCTTCGACCTCCTTGCGGATCACCTGGCCGAGGACATTGTGTGTGAAGTGGATGCGCTGGCCCAGGCCGTTCGCCCGGGAGACCATACGGCCGGAAACGTCGTAGTCGTAGCTCAGCGCCCGGCCGTCGAAGTCCGTCTCCGTGACCAGTCGGCCGGCCGCGTCGTAGGCATAGTCCCACGTGAGGCCCTGCGGGTTCGTCACCCGGGTCAGCTGCAGGTTCGTGTCGTGGGAGAACTCGTAGCGGACGCCGTCCGGGCTGGTGCGGGAGGTCAGCAAGTCGAAATCGGTGTACGTGAAGCGGGTCGTGCCGCCCATCACATCCGTATGACTGAGGCAGTTGCCCTCGCCGTCGTAAGCCCAGGACTCCACCATGCCGTCGGGTGCCGTCCGGCGGGACAGCCGGCCCTCGACCGTCCACTCCATCACGGTCTCCGCGCCGAGAGCGTCAGTGACCCGAACCATGCGGCCGAAGGAGTCATATGCGTAACGGGTCGTGGCTCCCAGGGGATCGGTAACCTCGACGAGAAGTCCCCGGCGGTCGAGGACCAGCCGGGTGGTGGCGCCGAGCGGGTCCGTCACCGAGGTGAGCCGGCCGACCGCGTCGTACGCGAACTCCGTCGTCGCGCCGGAGGGGTCAGTCACCGACGTGCGGTTGCCACGCTCGTCGAAGGTCTGGCGCGTGACGTTGCCGTCGGTGCCGATGATGCGTATCGGCATCCCGTTGTCGTCGTATTCCGCTCGCGCCTGCCGTCCGTCCGGGCGCTCCAGTACCGTCACGCGGCCGTGCTCGTCGTAGGTGGAGCGGCTGACGTGGCCCAGTGGGTTCGTGCGGGACAGCAGGCGGTTGTATCGGTCGTACTCGTAGCGGGTGACCGCGCCCAGGGCGTTGATCTCGGCAACCACCTGAGACCGGTCGTTGATCAGGAAGCGTTCGGTGTTGCCCAGGCCGTCCGTGAGGGATGTCATGCGCAGGCCGGTGTCCGGGTCGGTGTCGTCCCAGGTGAAGCGGGATTCGAGGTGGCCGTTGGTGCCTGCCTGGTACGTGCAGCGGTCCTGGTCGTCGTAGACGTAGTCGAAACGGCTGCCGTTGGTGTCCGTCCACGACGTAATGCGACCGTGCTCGTCACAGCCGAAACGCAGGGCGCAGCTGGAGGAGTTGGTGACCTCGGTCAGGTGGCCGTCGGTGTAGCCGTAGCGGAGGATCTCCTGGTCGGATCCTTCCGGTGCGGCTCCCGCAAGGTGGAGGGCCGTCACCCGGCCTTCGCTGGTGGTGAGCTTCAGGTTGTAGCCGCCGTGGTGGACGATTGAGGTGGGGGCGCCTGTGTCGTCGTACTCGAAGGCGATCCAGAGGCCGTTTCGGTCGTCGATCTGGGCGAGCAGGGCCAGGTCGTCACTGTGGTCGGTGAAGTGCCAGACCCGTCCTGTGTCGGGGTCTGTGATGGTGTAGCCGTCGTCGACCCGGTCCAGCGGCCAGCGGCGGCCGTGGGTGGGCATGACCGGGACCCCTGGTGCGGGGTGGGGATAGGCGAGGAGGCTGCCTTCGTCGCAGCTGAAGATGACGCCTTCCGAGTCGATTTCCAGTCGCTGGTCGACCGTGGAGGACCAGGTGGGCCCGAACCAGCGGCCGGAGCGCCGGGAGGAGTCGAAGGTGCGCTGGAAGACCAAGGGCATGGAGCCCGGAAGCGTGATGTCCGTCTGCGGCAGCAGCATCCGGCCGGTCGCAATGTCGACGGGGTCCTTCTTGCACACCGTCTCGCTGCAGCGCTTGGCGTTGCTGTCCGGGTTGCTTTCGTGGTCCCCGCGGGTGCCGTCCGGCTTTCCTCCGCCGTCGGGCAGGTGTTTGGCACCGTTCAGCCCGGCGCGCAGACCTCCGCGTACGACGCCCGCACCCTTGGTTCCCAGGAGTTCCGGGACGAGGCGGCCGAGGAACTCCGACGGGTCGCCCTTGGCAGCGTCCCAGGCGTTCTTCAGCGCCCGGTCCGGGTTGGCGACGGTGGAGACGAGGCCGGCGAGGGTGGTGTTGACGCCCTTGTAGTACTC